>JARCMD010000169.1 GCA_030248885.1 Leptolyngbyaceae cyanobacterium MP9P1.79
CCTGCTATGGCTATGGGGTTTGTGAGTAGAGCGATGACGATCGAGGAAATCTTGTCCTGGAGAGGCGTGTCAGACTTCATCTCTTGAAAGACCAGTACCCGCCTAAGCAGGTGGGGTTCTTGACCCTTCCATTTCTACGGTGTAGATTTCACCAAACAGAGAAACCCGATCGCCCGCCACAAGTTTGCGCCCCCGCCGCGTTTCAATCTTGCCGTTGACCGTGACTTCGCCTTCTTGAATTAGCAATTTGGCTTCGCCTCCGGTCTGCACCATGCCAACAAATTTCAGGTATTGGTCAAGTTTGATGTTGTCGTCTTTGAGTAAATCGGGCGTACTTTCGTCGTCATTATCATTCATAACAGTGCTGGCAAGAGAGAATTAGGTATTGCGACCAGATCTAAGATTTTAGTCTGCTCGATCGCCTTGGAGAACATCAGCCTCCCCTCATTCAATCTATCGTGAGATGGCTTCATTGCTTGGGAGCCTGCGGCATTAACTGGAGCGCGCAATATGTGGAGTTCGCAATATGCAAATCCGGATTGAACCTTACCACGCCCATCAGCTTGATGCAGTCGTTCGTCTTTCACTTCGAGCCTGGACTCCGGTCTTTGATTCAATGCAAAATGCCATGGATGCTGATGTGTACCGAGAATTCTATCCCAACTGGCGTGTGAGCCAGCAAAAAGCTGTTGAGGATGTCTGCGCTGCTGAAGACACAAATGTGTGGGTTGCGATCGATGGAGATTCCACCGTGGGTTTTGTAGCCATAAAACTACACTCAGAACCTATCATGGGTGAAATCTACATGGTCGCTGTCGATCCAGATGTTCAAGGTCACGGCATTGGCACAGCTCTGATAAAGTTTGTCCTTGATTGGATGAAAGATGCTGGGATGTCCGTTGCGATGGTTGAGACGGGGGGTGATCCCGGTCATGCCCCGGCACGTCGCACCTATGAAAAGTTAGGCTTCGGACTGTTACCGGTCGCCAGATATTTCAAGAAGCTTTAGAGCCTGATGGTTTTTATTAGCTCCGCTAAACTAGGGTATTACGATCGTCAACCTTTCCTATTCAGGAGAAAACCGTGTCTACAGAAGCCACGATCGCCCAATCCCCACCTTCCCCTTTCATTGATTGGGAACCTCCAACTCCCCCAACCGATTTAATCTTTGATGATGGAGTTCCTTTGGAGAGTAAGCGTCACCGTATTGCCATGAATGTGCTGATCGACTCGGCGATGGCAGCGTTAAGCGATCGACCGAATTCCTTTGTCGGCGGCAATACGTTTGTTTACTACAGTCAAGATCAAGCTATGAATCGGGACTTTCGGGGGCCCGACTTCTTTGTGGCGCTGGATGTGGATGGCGATCGAGAACGGCAGGGGTGGGTGACCTGGCAAGAAGGCGGACGTTACCCCGATCTGATTGTCGAACTTCTATCGCCCAGCACCGCTACCGTTGATCGCACCGTCAAGAAAGCGTTGTACGAGCGAGTGTTTCGCACCCTTGACTATTTTATCTTTGACCCATTTGATGCCACGGTTTTTGAGGGGTGGTATTTGGGTAACCAGCACTACCAGCCTTTGCAGCCGAACGATCGCGGGTGGTTATGGTGTGAGGCGCTGGGATTGTGGCTAGGAATCTGGGACGGAAGTGTGCAACGGGAGCCACCTACGGGCACCTGTTCCTGGCTGCGATTTTATGATGCGGGTGGCAATCTGATATTACTGCCAGAGGAGCGGGAGCGGTTGAGAGCCGACCAAGCTGAAGCACAGTTAGCCCAGGAGCGCGATCGGCTGCGGGAGCGATTAAGGGCAAGGGGCATTGATCCAGATGAGGTGATGGATTAGTCTCAACTCAAGTCAGTTGAGCGAAGAAGGTTATTTTACAAGAAGTAGTTAAGGAATTAATTGTAGGGTGTAGCACAGTTGAACCTCAGTTCGATGGCTCCTTTGTCACTCAGTTTGCCACTACTTCCATCACCGTTTCTAATTTATTAGTGGCACAGGAACGCGCCACTAATAAATTAGGCTCTATTTAATTCCCTAGAACGTGAAAGTGGTTCTTAGAACTCCCACTGTTGCCGTTGGGTTGCCACTGAACCCTTCTGGGTTAAAGACGAAAAATACGCCCGGTGTAACACTGATGTTGTCATTCAACCGGAAATTTAGATATCCCTCCAGGTGGTAGGGCGTTGTATTATCCGATCGATTGGCAGCACCGCCAAGACCCGCCTTAGCCAGGGGTTGACCAAAAATCAGCCCGGCTTGATTGCCCTTTCCCAACAGGTCATAGAATGCCAGTCCTGCCATCCAGCTATTGAAGGTAGTTGATGCCCCAACGCCAGAAGCGGTATCTACAAAAATATACGACCCATAGGTGCTGAAGGTGATCTGGGGTGTGAGCCGCCAAGCTAGGGTTGCACCCACAGTGTTCAAGCGGACAGGTGTCGTGACTCCGATCGCGGGATTAGCGCTAGTAATCGACCCAATGTCAGAGGCAGATAATCCCGTGGCTAGGATATTTAGCTGGTGATAGCTGTAGGAATAGTTCAGCGCCAGATCGATCGTATCAGTGGGTTTGAGAGTTAGCTGGGTCGCAGCAATGTAACTACCATTAAATAGACCTGATCCTAGCGGTGAACCAGGAAAGCCTAGATTGGTCGGAACTGCTGCGTTCACCGAGCCATAGAGCGCTCGCAAGTCAATCCCGTCAGAGATATTCCAGATAAACCCCGCCGCCGCCGCTAGACCAATCCCAGAGGTGCCGCCAGAAACTCGCAATGCTGGGTTTAGCCCTGCGAACCGAGAGATTGCCCCTTGTCCCTCACTAGCAAAGGGGGTGATGGTGGGGAAGGCATCGGAGACTTCAGCATTGGTGCCCGCGAAGAGCGTGATGCGATCGGCCACCGGGAAGATGTAGAGGAGCTTGTAGAGACTGACAGCATTCGCGCCAGTATTCACCAAAGTAGAAGGATTGGTCGAGCCGAATTGGGGTTCATAGGACAATCGCACATTGCTGGCCGTACCAAACACTGGGTCACCATAGCCAAGTACGCCCGATGTGCTGCCAAAGGGAGCGCCCACACCGCCACCAAAGTTAAAAACTTGCAAGCCCGTGATTAGCAAATCTTTACCACTAAAGCTAGTGAGCAGATTCAGACGCACTCGGTTACTGAAAGTCGTCTGAGTATCTTGACCTGGAGTGCCAGGGGCAACCCCGTTCACAGCGGAATTGGAGGTGCCGGGGCCAGCATTGGCTCTACCCGCACCAGGGTAAGGCCCCCAAGCAGTATTGATGCTGAAAATTGCCTCACCTGTGAGCTTGGTGGTGGTGGAAAATTGCTGCGCTTCCAAAGTAGCTGTCCGGGCTTCCAAGGCATCGACCCGTCCTCGCAGAGTCGCTAGTTCAGCGGCGAATTCTTCCTGGAGTCGTTGCAGAGTCGCCAAATCTTGCTTGGTCACGAGGTCAGCCGTTCCCGCTGCAATCAGTTCACTGACCCGATCGAGGCAAGCGTTGAGACCCGCCGCAAATTCAAAGCGAGTCAGGGCCCGATTCCCTCGGTAGGTGCGATCGGGGTAACCCGCAATACACCCATAGCGTTCCACTAGGGACTGGAGCGCTTGGAAGGCCCAATCCGTCGGTTGCACATCGGATAACTGAGAGACAGAGGTCACCTGACCCATAGCATCACCTGCTGGCTGACTCACTGGCTCTGGAATTGGGGTGGAAAGCTCAGAAACCGATCGCTCTCTGCTCAATATCGTTGGGCTTGTCGTTGGGGTTTCCGCCAAAAGCTGAGGCGTGGCACTCGCTTGGGTCTGCTCAACGGGAGTGGAGATTGCAGCCTGCTCTATGGGTGTTGCAACTGTTGCTGCAACGAAACTTGCAGGTGCTTCATCGGATTGGTCTGCACTAAGCTCCTTCGACTCTACGCGGGGCACGATCGCTCCCAAGGAAAGCAAACTTAATAAAAAGCAATAGAAACCGACGCTGCCGATCGGAGACAGCCAATGTTTATTCATTAATACATCCTCACTGTAAAGCTAGATTTGCAAGAGCTTCACTAATTGCAACGATGACAATTTAGGGTGTTTCTCTGATTTTGTTCTGGTTTAAATAAATTAACAAAAACATCAATAAGAACCTTGAATTGTATCCATAGAAAATGACCTATTCCTGATACTTGGAAGCAAGCCAATTCCCCTTTTCGTGGGCAATTATGAAATTTCTTAAGATGTTAAGAACATTACTTGGAAAGTGTCACAAATGGAGATCGGAGTTTCTATCGAGTAGATAGCTAAACTCTTGGGATCATGGATTAAGAAAATGGTTGTAAACATGGATTGCGCTCCGATCCGCGCTCCGATCTGCCCCCCAACTCCCCTTTCTGAGATTCCCGAAGGGCTATATTCTGGGGGGCGAGTGTAAAGCTACACGCTAATTTACAAACACTTTATAAGCAGGGTGATATAAGTTGACGTTATGAAAATGTAAAGCCTTAGTAATGTGATTACATAAACATCAGAAATAATGGGAAACGATCGTATCCATAAAGTTATTTGAACCTAGTGTTCTGTCAAGAAAATTTTGAGGGGTCGAAGACCCCTCAAAATTTAACTCCAACTAACCTCCCGGCTTTCAGTTACCCGTCAATTAATTATTGACAAACTACTAGTTGGTGCGATCGACCACGACTGCCTGTTCAAAGAATTGCTTTCCACCTGTTGCGATCGTGAAGCAATTGCAGAAGACAAAATGGTTCAGGTTGCTATGACTAACCCAAAGGAAACAGGTGAGTTTGAGTTAAAGACTAGAAGCGCGATCGTGCCATTTGCTCGGCAAGAAATCCTGACATCGATCGCCACAGATCGCCACAGAGAAGAGGCTTCATGGGGCAGAAATGGGTTGCAGTGCTGACCCCGGAGCTAAGCTCAAGCATGTCGAGTCTGACGACACGTTTGTTTGCACGTTTAAGACTGCTTCCGGTGATCTGTAACCCTTACTTCATAAAGCCCGTGATGAGGATTGAACTCATGACCGCCTCATTACCAATGAGGTACTCTACCACTGAGCTACACGGGCGTGGTGAACGATGTGATTTAGGAAGGATAATGTCCTCTCCTTAACCTGACATTTTCAACGAAGTTTCTCCATCAATTTGGAGATGGGCCGGGCTAGATTCGAACTAGCGTAGGCGTAGCCAGCGGATTTACAGTCCGCCCCCATTAACCACTCGGGCACCGACCCATTTGTTCCACG
>JARCMD010000170.1 GCA_030248885.1 Leptolyngbyaceae cyanobacterium MP9P1.79
GATCTGGCTGTGGGCGTTGCTTCGGGTAGAGCGGGTCGTTTTCGCAGGCGATCGAGACCATAACCCACCAATCCCGCAGTCACCGTGGCAATAATCCCCACACCAATCAAAATGAGAGTCGGCTGGTAGCGCAGACCGGGGGCGATCGGATCTGGCTGGCCATCAATGCGGGCTTCAATCACCTTTTGAATATCTGGTGGCACATTGGAGAAAAAGTCATAGCCTGTCAGGGATTCCACTTGGTCAACACTGGTGAGGTACGATCGCCAGCTTCGGCTAACTCCCTGATCATTGGGCACACTCACCGCGATCGTCCGAGTTTGTGTCGTCACATCCCCCACCGTCAGCCCCGGCCGCTCTAGCACCAAAATCACCTTCCAGGTTGTGGCTGGAATCGTGACATTTCCCCTGCCAACCGTAGATTTCTGTCCCGCTCCCCCGCTGATGATGTATAGCTCTTCTCCTTGGCTGACTAACCTGCGGCAATATTCTTCCAGCAACCTCCAGGTTTCCTGGTTATTATCTTTGCTTTGTGGAATAATGTTAGTCATCAAGAAGGTGGCAGAGTTGTCCTCAATGGAGCGAGTGCGATCGGCTGAAGGAACCATGTGGCCGCGATCGTAGCCCCTGAAATTATCCCGACCATCCACCCGATACCAACTCCGAGGGAGGTCGGGATCAAAGCGAAAATCATTCTGTCGGCGCACATCGCCCAGCCAAGCACTATTCAATTGCCAACTCACCCAGTTGGGAATTTTTTTGCGGTTGCTATAGGACAACGCATACTGGGGCTTGATCATCAAATAATTGTCGGCATTGGCAGGGATAGGAGTCGCTCGGCTGGGATTCCCCAACATCAAGTGCGGGCTTGTGGAAGTATCTTGGCTTCTCACAGGGGCACTGTAACTCAGGGTGAGCAACAGCAGCACGCCAGCGGCTAGCTTTGAAGCGTTGATGAATGACCAAATCATGGTTGAACCCCCTGCCAATATTTAGGAATGAATACCGTATCTATCAGTATTTCAAGAAATAATAAATAATCCATCGCCAAATCTCAGATGTACTGCTATTCCCAAATCACCCAAGCCCCTGTATCCTAAACGGTGGAATTTCTCGATTACCATGTCAATTTGTGCGGGACACCTATCTAAGGTAGTGGATGACTATCCATTCTGAGCCAAAGCTACTGGCATCAAGCATTTAATGATTACGCATGGACAATGATTGCATTAAAAGTTTTCCACTTTGGCTTGGTAACAGGAATAGCAGCCTTTCAGATCCTTCATGCTTCCTCTCCGACAAAAACTCCTCACAAATCTGAGAGCCTATCCCAGCAACAGGTGGAACAGACCTTTACATCTTCATTCATGTCTAGGATATCTGTTGGAGAGCCATCTCGGATTAACTCAGATGTAGGCATGGAAGCACTCCATCGTTTCTATAATCCTCAAACCGGGCTTTGGAACACAGCAAATTGGTGGAATGCAGCCAATGCCCTAGAAGCCACGATCGACTACTCTACAATCACCAATACAAATTTCTGCAAAAGTAGCCTTACCAATACATTTGAGAAGCACAAAGACACGAACTTCTTGAACCCTTGGCTTTACGATGACGAGGGATGGTGGGCCCTGACCTGGATTAAAGCCTATGATCTGACAGGCGATCCTCAATATTTGGCAATGGCAAAAACCATCTTTGAGGATATGAAGGGCGGCTGGGACGCAACCTGTGGCAGTGGGGTTTAGTGGAAGAAAAACCGCACCTACAAGAATGCGATTACGAATGAGTTGTTTTTGTTTGTTGCCGTGCGGTTGCACCAGCGGACTCCTGGTGATGGCGCACTGCCGGGAAGCTATTTATATTGGGCAAAGCAACAGTGGGCTTGGTTCAAACGCAGCGGCTTAATTAATGCAAAGAACCTGATCAATGATGGTCTTGACAGTGCCTGTAAAAATAATGGACAGACAACTTGGACTTACAATCAGGGTGTGATTCTGGGTGGTTTGGTTGATTTGTATCACAGTACCCGCGATCCAGCGTTACTCTTGCAGGCTGAGGCGATCGCAGATGCCGCCCTTCGCAACCTAGCCCCCAAGGGCATTCTACGAGAACCGTGTGAGCCATTGGACTGTGGTATGGATGGACTTCAATTCAAAGGAATTTTTATCCGTAACTTGTCTTACCTTTATCAGACCACTCGTAAACCTGCCTACAAGGAATTTATCCTAAAAAATGCTGACTTAATTTGGGCAAGGAATCGTAATGGGGACAATCAATTTGGGCTAAGTTGGACTGGTCCCTTCGATCAAGCTGATGCCGTGCGGCAAAGCTCTGCGATGGATGCCATCAATGCTGCCCTCGCCCTCAGCAGAAACCAAGGCAACCAAGCTATCAGACCTGTTACAGCACCAATAAGCTTAAATCCAGCCAAATGAAGCGGTTGGTGGGGCGATCGGGTTTAGGAGATTTCCGAGAAAGATGTTACCCCTGTAGGAGCGAAGCATCCGGCAGACAGAGCCTTGAATCGACCAGAAGGTCATTGCCCGGATGCTAAGTGCAAAGCACACGCTCCGCGAACGCCCTTCCGGTGCCTGGCATAAACTTTTCTAGAAACCTTCTAAGTGCAAAGCATACGCTACTCGAACGCCTGTGCAGCGCTAATATTCTTCTCAGAAGTCACCTTACAGCAGTTTCCGAGCAAACCCGCTACAAACGCAAATCGTACCAAATTTAAACTTGATAAAAATATAAGTTTATAATTTTAGTGAGCAATGTAGAAATCTATCCCTTCAACCCACGATCGTATGTCCTCTCCCTCTCAAGACTCTGTTCGTCTCGAAAATTCTTCTCAGGGGGCTGCAAATTTCACGGTCTTGCCCAATCCCAGTGCTGATTCCACAAACCGATCGCCAACCTCGTTATTTCTCGTCTGCGGATTGGGAGGATTAGGTCAGTACTGTGTCTCTGTCCTAAAGGAATTTGAGGTAACTGTCAGTGGAATTGATGTAGCTCAGACTAAGGATTGGTTAGTGCCCGATCTCCCCAATCTCCTGGAAAGCCTAACCGTAGGGGACTTTCGCCAGCAGAATGTGTTAGAGCAGGCAGGCATTCGGCGGTGTCGGGCGGTGTTGCTGGTGGCGAGTGATGAGCGGATCAACGTGGAAGCCGCCTTTATTGTCAGGATGCTGAATCCAGAGGCTCGCATCATAATTCGATCGGACAAGCAAAACTTGAATCAGCTTTTGGGGGAACGCCTGGGTAATTTTGTGGCCTTTGAAGCCACCCAACTCCCCGCTGCTGCCTTTGCCCTAGCAGCCCTGGGGAGCGGCATTCGCGGCTTCTTTAGCTTGAATGATCACCTGCTGCGGGTGGTGAAGCAACAGATTGACCCCGGTCATCCATGGTGCGATCGTCGCCAAATTCATGAACTAAACAGCCGTACTCGCCGTGTTCTCAGCCATTGGACAGAAGGCACCTCCCAACCCAGCCAATTCTATCAGTGGGACCCAGACGCAAAAGTTCAAGCTGGCGATACCCTCATCTACATTGAGGTAGTGGATAGCGGGGTCGATGCCATTCAGGTCAACAAGGCAGAGCGCCAGCCCAGCCTATGGCAATCTGGGCAAGGTTTTGCCGCCAGATTAATGCATGGAGGCATGAAGCAACGACTCCAGGAATTCTGGGAAGCAGCCGATCAGAATCAGACCCGACAGGTTGCAGTCATCTTCGGGCTGATTGTATTTGCACTGCTGCTCTTTGGTGCCTTTCTATTTAAGCTCACCTATCCTGATGACGTGAGTGTGGCAGATGCTTTTTACACAACCGCAGTGCTGCTGTTGGGAGGGTATGCCGATATCTTTGGTGGGTTTAAACCCGATATTCCGTTGCCCTGGTGGTTACGTCTATTTAGTTTTGGGTTAAGTCTTTCTGGAACTGCATTTGTTGGTATTTTATATGCTCTTCTAACCGAAAAGCTGCTGACGGCGAGGTTTCAGTTCGCTACGCGCCGCCCTCCTGTACCTAAGCGAGATCATGTTGTCGTCATTGGTTTAGGTCGGGTAGGGCAAGGGGCAGCAATCCTGTTGCGGGAGTTCAAGCAGTCCTTAGCTGGAGTCAATGTGGGAACTAGTGGAGCGGTTCCAGACCAAATACTCCTACCAGAGTTACCTCTGGTTGAGGGGAACCTGAACCAGATTTCCGATTTCCTGGAAAAGGTTAATTTCTCTACAGCCAAAAGCGTCGTGATTGTGACTGAGGATGAGGTGGCAAACTTAGAAATTGGTTTAATGGTTCATGCTGCCAATCCTGAGAGCAATTTGGTGATTCGCACCTTTGATCCACGTTTTAGCGAGAGCTTATCTAAACTGTTCCCCTACGCCAAGGTACTCTCTGCCTATGCCATATCGGCTGAAGCCTTTGTTGCTGCTGCCTTCGGGGAAAATATCCTGACGTTATTTCGCACTAATAATCAGACAATTTTGGTGACCGAGTTTGATATTAAGTCCAGTGATACCTTGAACGGCTTGCTGCTCTCTGAGGTAGCTTACGGCTATGGTATCGTGGCGCTTTTGCATCAGAGGCATCCTTCAGAACCCGTGAAGTTGATGCCCTCCCAAGATACGCGTTTGGAAGTGGGCGATCGGCTCGTTGCATTAGCAATGATTGACGGACTACAACGGGTTGAGCGCGGCATCAAAGCATCGCGGCGCTGGTTGGTCAAGGTTGAGAAAGCAATGAATCAAGAGGCTGCCTTTGAAGGAGCCACAACGATCGCCCGCGTCACAGGTTGTCCGCTCAGTTTAGCCCGCAATCTCTGCAATAATCTCCCCGGCGTACTGAAGTTCCCCCTCTACCGTCACCAAGCCCAACGCCTCGTGAGAGAACTCAGCAAGTGCCAGGTTACTGCCTATCTGTCCCCCATTCCCACCAATGCGGCTAAGTAGGTAGGTTGAGTTAGGAGATTTCCGGAAAAAATGCTGTCACTGGGGCGTTTGCGTAGCGTGTGCTTTGCCCTTCCGATGCCTGGTATAACCTTTTCTGGAAATCTCCTTAATTCACGATCCTTAGTGTTTCAGCACGATCCGATACCGCGCCTTTCCTGCTTCCAGATGAGCCAACGCCTCATTAACCTGGCTAAACGCAAACATCTCCACAATGGGTTCGATATTGTGACGAGCCACAAAATCAAGCATCTTAACCGTCGTTGAGGGGCTACCCACAGGGCTGCCAGACAGAGATTTCTGCCCAGGAATGAGGGAAAAGGCATGGGCTTGAATTGCGTGGGGCACCACACCTACGAAGTGCAACCGTCCCATGGGACGCAGGGCACTGATGTAAGCCTCCCAATCCAAATCAGCGTTAACTGTCGATAGAATTAAATCAAACGAGTTGGCAACTGCTTTGAGAGCGTCGGGATCACGGGAATTAATAAAGTGGTTCGCCCCCAACTCGCGGGCTTCAGCTTCCTTATCAGGATTAGTGGAGAAGGCGGTTACATCACAGCCCCACGCCTGGAGAAATCTCAATGCCATGTGTCCCAGTCCCCCAATGCCAATGACACCCACCCGATCGGTTGGTTTGACATCAAATTGCACCAGTGGATTAAATACCGTGGCTCCCCCACAAAACAGCGGCCCCACCTTGGCGGGATCAATCCCCTCTGGTAAAGGAATCACCCATTCTTCATGGGCCCACACCTGATCTGCAAAGCCGCCATGCCGCCCTACGATCGTCTGCTCTGCGGTCAGACATAAGTTGTGGCTCCCCGACATACACCATTCACAGTGCATACAGGAATGGGAGTACCAGCCCACGCCCACGCGCTGGCCAATTTTGACCGTGGTTACCCGATCGCCGATCGCCGCCACCGTTCCCATAACCTCATGCCCCGGCACAAAAGGATACTGGGTAATTCCCCACTCATTCCGCAACATACTCAGGTCACTGTGACAAATGCCGCAATACTCCACATTAATTGCCACTTCTTCGTCTTTCAGTGTGCCTGGATCATATTCAAAAGGTTCCAGGGTTCCACCCGCTGCTTGGGCTGCGTAGGCTTGAATCATAGTTATTTCTAGACAAAGGTTACTACTTGCCCGATCGTATCCACATCTGTTCACTTTTGCAGGTTATTGGGCACACCTCGCCAGGCAAAATATTATGGAAGAGTATTGACATCATTCACGTTTGATTTTTTCCAAGCCGATCGCCGCCCCTGTTTTTTACCCATCCCTCCCATGTCAATCACCATTGAACATCAACCCACCCCAGAACGTCTCCGAGACTTGGGTGTGACTAATTGGGCAATCTGGACAAAAACCACCTCAGAGTTTCCCTGGAACTATGATACGTCTGAAACCTGCTATTTTCTTGAAGGAGAAGTAATTGTCACACCTGAAAAGGGCAGCCCGGTTCACATGGGCAAAGGTGACTTGGTAACTTTTCCCACGGGCATGTCCTGCACTTGGAAAATTTTGCAGGATGTCAAGAAACACTATCGCCTTGAGTAAAAGCCACCAAATCAGCAGCGACAGGGCTACAGATTTGTTTTGCCTAGTGCAGTCAAATTTTTAACCCTGCCCCAGATTTCTCGCTGGAAATGAGTGCAATTACAATAGTGAGAATTCAGTCTTCATTCCTGGCTCTCGCTAAACTATTCAATCAGGCATTCCCCTCTCTTAACTTCCCCCGATCGCCATGACCCTTGCCAAAGATCCTAAACCTGATATTCTGCAACTGCCAGACCATACGCAGCTCCCCGACTCCGATGGCACCTTCGTGAAAAATTTTCAGGAACATCCCCAAAGCGTCATGTTGACCACATCCATCAAACCAGTCCTCCAGAGACTGCATCCCGATGGACGATACTGCATTGGACAGGACAGCGGCATCTACTGGCGCTTAACCGATCCCCCTGAAAAAGGTGCGGAAGCACCAGATTGGTTCTACGTTCCCAACGTACCCTACTTGGTCAAAGGCGAGATGCGGCGCTCCTACGTCTTGTGGAAAGAGTATGTTGCCCCCCTGATTGCGATCGAGTTCGTCTCCGGCGACGGTTCCGAGGAGCGCGACAGAACATCCCCAAACTCCACTTACGAGCCAACTAACAACGGAGGTGGGGCAAAGATATCCATAGACAAAGCCGGAAAATTCTGGGTGTACGAGCAAGCCATTCGCATCGCCTACTATGCCATCTACGAAGTAACTAAAGCTTCAGTGGAAGTCTATTGCTTAACCAATGCCCGCTACCAGTTGGTTTCCCCCAATGAACGAGGACATTATCCCATTCCACCCATGGACGTTGAACTGGGGATCTGGCAGGGTAGCGATGGTCAGCAGGAATTACCTTGGTTGCGCTGGTGGGATAGTGAAGGTAATCTCCTGCTCACAGGAGAGGAGCGCGCTGAGCAGGAGACTAGACGCGCTGAGCAAGAAACTAGACGCGCTGAGCAAGAAACTAGGCGGGCTGAACAGGAAACCAGGCGGGCTGA
>JARCMD010000171.1 GCA_030248885.1 Leptolyngbyaceae cyanobacterium MP9P1.79
CTTCAATCACCAGAGCAAGGAATTGATGGCATAGTCCGTACAGGGTTAAAGCGGGCTTCAACTCCGACAAGCGCCACTGCCAATCAATAATGCTCTTTTAGATACCCCAAAGATTCGCGCTGTCGCATTTAATCCTTGTCCTTCTGTTCTGGCTTTGAGCACCTCAATGATCCGACTCAATGGTGTTCTCAACCCAGCTATCGGAGTGGCGAAGGTATCACTAAAATAAATATCGCAACGCCGACAATGATAAACCAAGTCCACGTTGAGAACTGTAGTTTTAGCCCTCACCCCCAGCCCCTCTCCCAAAGGGCGAGGGGAGCCGAAAAAGCTTTCAAAGTCCCTCTCCTTGGGGAGAGGGCTTAAAGCCTTCGGCATATATGAAAAGGGTGAGGGAAAACTCTGGGTTTCAAGTTAGACGAGGTTTAGATCAGGTGAGTGCCATTATTTTGAGTTGTATAGCGGGTACGAACATCAACTTTGGCGCTGTCACAGCAAGGACAGTTCTGAGAGAATAAATCTATCATGAGATCCAATTGAGGTGCAGGGTTAGTAGACTACTGAATCCCTGCAATATAGCAATATCAAGGCTTTATGTCTCCTCACTCAGCGGAACCAGTGCCCTTAAAGCAGTTTCCTCACCCACTCGCGAAACTCGCGGATTAAAGCAGGATAATTGCTGTCGATTGCCCGGTTGAGGAATTCTGATAGTTGGGTGATCGGGAAATTTGGAAACGCTAAACTGCGATCGCTTTCCGCATAGGTGCCATTTTGCAACTGGTATATCATCAGCCGTTGTCCATCGTAGCGCCACACCTCGGGAACACCAAGAGCCGCATACACGCTTAACCGATTCATCGATGAATAGGTAATATCAATTTCGAGGGCGAGGTCAGGCGGGGGGTCGCGCTCTAAATCGATTCGCCGTAGCCCTTGCACAGCGGCAGCATTGCGAAAATAAAAGCACTCGTCGGGTTCTACCGCAGCGAAGTTGGCTCGTTTATAGGTAGTTGAACCGAGCGGATAGTAGTCTAACGCCAGTTCCTCGGCCAGGGTTTCCACTAATCGCCCTGCTGTTTTTTTGTACAGCTCGTGTTCGGGCGAAGGAGACATAATTTCTAATGTGCCGCTGTAGTAGGTTAGGCGCAGGTGGCGATGCTGAGCCTCCAGATCGTCTCGCAGCGCTTCGTAGGTTTGCCAGCGGATGCCGTCTAGTCGAATCGAGGCTTCGACGGGAGTAGGAACAGCAACGGCAGTCATAAGGCGATCGCTCTTTCAGGTACTTGTGCTGATCCTAGCGCCAATCGATTGGGCGCGTGACCTGTGATTTCCTAGCTTTACCGGGAAACAGGTCACGCCCCTGCGAACTAACTCTGCTGTCTAGAGTCGTTACGCCCCAACCGATTCTTTGGCGGCGTAGAGCACTTCGGCGGTAATTTGTTCAAAGCCGCGATCGCGAGCGAACTTCTCAGTATTGCGTTTCACCTTGCCGCGCACAAAGCCAGGGATTTTGTTGAGTTCGGCCAGACCATCTTTACTCCAACCCAGGTCAGAGTCGGCAGACATGCCCTTGGTGATGCCTTCTTTGGTATCGTGACCGCCGAAGATTTCTAGCAAGTGGTCTTCCATCCCCAGGGTGAAGGAGTTGTAGATCAAGTCGGTAAGCTGATTGGTGCCTTCATAGCCCAGGAAAGGCTTGTAGCCAATCGGGAAGTTTTGGATGTGGATGGGCGACGCGATGACGCCGCAGGGAATATCTAGCCGTTTGCCGACGTGCCGCTCCATTTGGGTGCCAAAAATCGCGCCGGGTTCAATCCGGGCGATCGCGTCGGCAATGGCTCCGTTATCTTCGCTAATCAGCACTTCATCGCAATAGTCACTCACCTGCTCACGGAACCAGTCCGCATCGTATTTGCAGTAGGTGCCTGCCATCACCACATGGATGCCCATTTCCCGCGCCAGCACTTTGGTCATAGCGGCAGCGTGGGTGTTGTCGCCAAACACAACGGCCTTCTTGCCCGTCAGGTTTTGGCAGTCTATCGAGCGCGAGAACCAGGCCGCCTGCGACACATGCAGCGTTTGTTCTTGAATGTAGGCTTCGTAGTTCACCTCTGCGCCCTGCTCGTTCAGGGTGTTCGCAATGGCGCGGATGCAGCGAGCCGTTTCGACCACGCCCATTGGGGTGATATCGACAAAGGGGGTGCCAAATTCTGTTTTGAGGAATTCGGCAGTGGCTAGACCCAGTTCCCGATAGGGCAGCAGATTGAACCAGGCGCGGGGTAGGCTCTTGAGTTCGTGAACCGATGCGCCCTCGGGGATGACAGCGTTGACTTCGATTCCCAGGTCGGCCATCAGCCGCTTGAGTTCGGTGCAGTCGTGATGGGCGTGGAACCCCAGCGTAGAAATGCCGATGATATTGACGGAAGGCTTGTCGGTTTTGTCGGTGCGAACATCGCCTTTTTTGCGGGCTTTGGCAATGTAGTACTGGGTCATTTGGTGCAAGGTGCGATCGGCGGCTTGCAGCTCATTGAAGCGGTAGTGGTTGACGTCGGCAAGGATGACGTCGCCTTTGGCTTCAATTTGAGCGCGATCGACAAAGTTTTGCAGGTCTTCTTGCAAAATACTGGAGGTGCAGGTGGGGGTGAGCACAATTATGTCGGGGTGCTCTTCTTGATCTTTGCGGGTAATGTTGTCTACCACCTTTTCTTGGGAGCCGCGCGCCAATACGTTGCGATCGACGACGCTGGTGGTAACGGGGGTAAAGTTGCGCTCCCGTTCTAACATCGAGCGCATCACGTTGAAATAATCGTCGCCAATTGGGGCATGCATGATGGCGTGAACGTTCTTAAAAGAACTGGCAATGCGGAGGGTGCCAATATGTGCGGGGCCTGCGTACATCCAGTAAGCCAATTTCATAAACGTAGTCTCTCTGAAAGGTTAGGAGTGCTGTGGCATTTCCAGGACTAGCGGCGTTGCCCGGTTTCCGTTTTGATTGTCTCAAAGATGGGAGAGTTGTGAGCACAGGCAGTTTTGGGGTTTGATTGGAGAAACGGTAAGGGGCGATCGCCCAAATCCAACTAGCAGAAACTGTGTGGCGATCGCCATCCTCGGTTTCCTGCCATCAGCTCGAAACGATTCTTAATGCTCCGATATATTCCGAAATCCTTATCCCATCAGGATTGTGGCAGGTGTTAGATCGTCAGCCAGCTTGCCATGGGTTCGCTAGAGCGCACCAA
>JARCMD010000172.1 GCA_030248885.1 Leptolyngbyaceae cyanobacterium MP9P1.79
GTCAGGAGCAGAGCTAACTTTGAAAAAATAGCTCAATCCTGGAACTGCAAGCCCTGCAAGCCCTGTAGAATCGTTCAACAAACTGTCCGGACTATTGAGCTATAAGATCGGATCAGTGATGTATCTCAGGATACAGGGATCAAGCCCTCTCAAGTTTTGGTGGGTCTAAATCTCGAAAACTAGACAATTGCACCATGAACCTGTAAGATTTCTTAATAATAGAGATAAGATATTAGTGGCATAGCTCTAACAGCGTACAGTTCTAATCGGTATCTTTAGTTACGATTTTTGCTTAGGTTAGCGAGTAACTAGGTTATGGTTCACAGCTAGCGATCGAGTAAGGTATCAAGGTACAGGTATCAACCGATAAATTTGTAACAGTATTCGCGCTTCTAAAGGTCTGAAGTCTTTCAGAGAAGCCATTAGGGCGCACTTAAGCAGGGTTTAAGAGGAGAGGCATCCCGTCAACGCTTCTCTTTGAGAGCGGTCCTAAACCGTAGGATCACGTCATTAAACTTCTGGAAAGCAATGGACTTGCCCCTTTATTGACTCGTGAGACTGGCAGACGGACATGTGTCACAAGCCTCAACCCCCTTCGTATTTGTGTAAAATCAATGACTTCTTCGTTCAACGACCTTGGTCTTTCGGAAGCTCGCGTTCAATTTTTGGCGAACTTAGGCTTCCTCACTCCCACTCCCATTCAGATTCAAGCCATTCCTCATCTCCTCGCCGGCCGCGATGTGATGGGTCAGGCGCAAACTGGCACAGGAAAAACGGCTGCGTTTTCTCTGCCAATCCTTGAACACATTGATGTCAACCTCCTTCAAGTCCAAGCTCTAATTCTGACTCCCACTCGTGAACTAGCCCTGCAAGTTTGCCAAGCGATTCGGAGCTTCAGTGATGACACCCGTCTGCACATGCTGCCAATTTATGGTGGACAAGCGATCGATCGCCAAATCATGCGCCTGAGAAAAGGGGTGCAGATTGTCGTCGGGACTCCCGGCCGGGTGCTGGATTTGCTCGATCGGGGCGACCTGAAGCTGAATCAAGTGCGCTGGCTGGTACTTGATGAAGCCGACGAAATGCTCAACATGGGCTTTATCGACGATGTGGAAAAAATTCTCAGCAAAGCTCCTGCTCAGCGGCAAACCGCCTTTTTCTCCGCAACAATGGCTCCCTCTATCCGCAAGTTGGTGACTCGCTTCCTGAAGTTGCCTGTGACCGTGACGATCGAGCAACCCAAAGCTGCTCCCAACCGCATCAATCAGGTGGCTTACTTGGTGCCCCGTGGCTGTTCTAAAGCTAAGGCATTGCAACCGATCTTGGAATTGGAAGATCCAGAATCGGCGCTGATCTTTGTACGTACTCGTCGCACGGCTGCCGAACTGACAGGACAACTGCAAGCCGCTGGTCACAGCGTAGACGAGTATCATGGCGACCTCAGCCAGGTGCAGCGAGAACGGCTACTGGTGCGCTTCCGCCAGCAGCAGGTGCGCTGGGTGGTAGCCACTGATATCGCCGCTCGCGGTATCCATGTGGAAGATTTGACCCATGTGATCAATTTTGATCTGCCGGACAGTGTGGAAAACTATGTCCACCGCATTGGACGGACAGGACGTGCGGGTAAGGAAGGGACTGCCCTTTCCCTCATCCAGCCCTTGGAGCGGCGCAAATTGCGAGACATTGAACGCCATGTGCGTTCTACCTTGGAGGTGCGATCGATTCCCACACGGGCCCAAATTGAAGCCCGTTACTTGGAGCGGTTGCAATCGAAGGTACGGGAAGCCCTCTCTGGCGAACGGATGGCCTCGTTCTTGCCGATCGTGGCCCAACTCAGCGAGGAGTATGATCCCCACGCGATTGCGGCGGCGGCTCTGCAACTTGCCTACGATCAAACCCGGCCCAACTGGACTCAGGATGACTACATTGCGGAAGACACAAACGATGGTGGTTCATCTAAGCCTCGTCCGTCTAATGCAAAGTCAAGCTTGGTTAAGCGCTCTAAAGCCTCTGCAACTCACCAGAAGTAGGGTCTCAACTAGACAGACTCTCAGGAGTCTGCGCTAAGGTACGTTCAATTGAGAGGTTTCGTCTTTGTAGGCGGAACCTCTCGATCGTTAGATTCTTTTGAACATCCCCAACATCGATCTAACTCCCGCTAAATTGGGGAGCGGTTGGCTTATCATGGGTTTTGGATTACTTTACTTTTGCAATGGATGGTCAGTGATGGATGTTTTGACGTTGGGATGGGTCGCAGTGTTGGTTGTCTTCACCTTCTCGATTAGTATGGTCATCTGGGGCCGCAACGGGTTCTAATTTATTTCGCCGATCGGATCACCATGCCAGAGATATTTTCAGGATCTTACGTTCTCAGCCTGCTGGTTTTGGTTGCCTTCGGATTGCTGGTAACCATTACGGGCGGTGTTGCCTACTTGACGATCGCCGATTGGCGCGATCGTCGTCGTCTTGAGCGAGAACGAAAAGAAGGCAAACGACGCTGAGGGACAACAGGGCAAAACGTGATCAATGCCAATCAACTGTTTGAACGTTGTGTCCCTGTGCTGACAGAGCATTGATTGCTTGGGACAATTGCGTTTCCCTCACCAATATATAATCAGTATCGTAGGTGGCGATCGTAAAGATGCTCACCCCTGCCTCAGCTAAAGGTGTGGCGATCGTTGCCAAAATACCCACTAGAGCCAGATCAAACGGCCCGTCTAGCTTCAGAGCACGCCACCCCCGCTCACACACGGTTTCAGCAGGGACTCGCGCTTCAGAACACACCACCGATAACTCGTCAGCAGTGCGCGTAATAGAGAAAAACGCTGCCACACTTGCCCAAGCGGGTATGGGATCTGAAGCATTGAGCCGACAAACCACAAGGCGATCGGGCAGTACCGAGAGAGTTAGCGCCACAGAATTCACTGTAATTTTCCACAATTCGTAGATAGCAATAGTTCGGACATTTTTGCGATAGCTAGCCCTTATCCCCCAACCCCTTCTCCCAGTACGGGAGAAGGGGAGCCGGATTGAAGCCCCTCTCCCCTCTTGGGAGAGGGATTTAGGGTGAGGGTCTATACTGCCCGTACAACAGAGTTTCCAACACCTCCACAAAAACTGTCCGAAGTATTGAGATAGGCTATTTAACTACACTTCCCCGATCGCTCTCCAGACTTCATCCCGCATCGGTTAGCCTGAAGAAAGTCGATCGGGGGCATATGAAGTGAACATCCAGCCACGCCATAGATGGGCACTGACCATTGAAGCCGCAATAGCCATTCAGCAACAATTGCGAAGTGAAGTGGTGACGACGGATCAGCTTGACTCCATTCAGCATATTGCAGGGGTGGATGTGGGATTTGAGGCAGGGGGCACCGTGACTAGAGCCGCTGTTGTCGTGCTGAGCTTTCCAGATTTGCAGCTACAGGAGCAGACGATCGCCCGCCGTCCCACTGAATTTCCCTACGTGCCGGGGTTTCTTTCCTTCCGAGAAGCACCCGCTATATTGGACGCTCTAGAACAAATTAAAATAACTCCCAACTTAATTTTGTGCGATGGTCATGGGATCGCTCACCCGCGCCGCTTCGGGATCGCCTGTCATCTGGGCGTGTTGACCAATCTACCAACGGTTGGGGTTGGCAAATCAATTCTAGTCGGCACCCATGCAGAATTAGCAACCGATCGCGGCACATGGCAACTCCTGCATCACAAAAATGAGATTATTGGGGCAGCACTGAGAACTCGCGTTGGCGTAAAGCCAGTGTATATTTCTCCAGGGCATCGGATTAGTGTACAGACGGCGATCGACTATGTTTTGGGTTGTACTACTAAATATCGCCTCCCCGAAGCGACCCGCCTCGCTGACAAATTAGCTTCCCACAAAGAGTCCTTATCTGTGGGTGCAACTTCACAACTGGCGATCGAACCTGGAAAACAGTTAACTTTCTGGTGAATTCCAGATCAAAATCAAAACAACACAGATAACGCAGAATGACCTATGTTTGTTACCAACAGCATGGAGAGGCTGAGGAGATGACTCAGTTAGTGAACGAACTGATCTTGGAATGGCTAGAAGCAGGTCAGGTCAAAATTCAGATGATCTACGACCAGCAACCTAGTAAAGCACCGGGCGTAATCCGGCTCGGCCGCGACCCTGCCCGCTGTGACATTTTGCTGTCACATCCAACCGTTTCGGGGCTACAGGCGGAAATCTTTTTTGACCCGAAGCAGAATGGGTTCTGGCTCCGTAGCCTGCGGGATAGTAACCCAGCGATCGTTGATGGCAAACGACTCACGGAGGGCGAAGCGCTACTGCGACAGGGCGGCGCTATTCTGCTAGGACAGCTACAACTCAAAATTGTCCAGATTACGATCGCCCCCCTCACGATTCCCCCTACAGTTCTGGGAGCGCCAACGGGTAATCCTTCTGCCCCATCCCCACCCACCACCCCACCCACGGAAGGCGTTGGGCAGACCTATGGCTTAATGTGCCCCATGTGCCATCAGGTGTCATCCTATGAATGTCTAGAGACGGGTTGCTGCTGGTGCGGCACGTCCTTAGCAGCAGCAGCCAGCATTCTCATGGTTCCCAATTAAGCGGGAAGGATAGGGCTGAATCACAGCAGAAATTTGGCTCAAAAATGTGGATCGGGGTTAATCTAGGAGGTTTCTAGAAAAGGTTATTCATAACAAAGGTAGATACGGTCTGATGCAAGTCCATTTAGCGTGAAACTATTTAGAGCGAAATTATTCAGAGCTAAGAAATAGATGACGAACTCTGCTAGTGCTGTACGCATCCAACTAAGTTGGGAAGATCCCGCGTCTGGAGAACAGCGCAATCCGATACTGGCAGTGCCGATCGCCCTCGGTCGAGAGTTTGCCCAAATGCCTGCCACCTTTGGAGAGCAGCGCGTTTCCCGCATTGTCTTGGACAGTGAAGCCGTCTCGCGCTATCACACGCTGATTCAGGTAGAGGGCGCTAGTCTGGTTGTGATTGACCAAAACAGCAGCAACAGCACCCTAGTCAATGGGACGAGGCAGTCCCGCAGCTTGCTCACCAACGGCGATACTCTGCAAATTGGGCCATACCAAATTTCGGTGACCTTCGCGGTAAATTTCCCGACCTCTCCGCCTCCCGCGAATTCCACCATTCTGTTTAACCCAGACACCGATGCCCCAGATGCTGAGTTGGAGTTGCCCGCCTCAGCACCCACACCCACCCCTGCAAGTCCTGCTCCTCCTGCCATTGCCGAGTTTCCGCCGCCAGCGTTTAACGCGCAACAGGTGTCGATCGATGACTTGATGATGACCGGGCTACCCATTCAAGAGTTTGACTATGCCACGATCGGAGCCGGGCTAGGCAGTTTTGTCTGGGTGGATCTGCTGCGAATTGGAGGAGTGCGGGCTGAGCAAGTGGTGGCCTTGGGGATGGAACCCCAGCCCTATGCCCGTTACCAACGCCTCTGTCGCAACTCCCAGATCCCGCTCCATGAGCGATTACGATCGAACTCCGACTCTTGCCCCGACAATATTTGGGGTTTCCCCAGCTATGCCATGCGGGAATCGTGGCACGACCTCTTGCATGGACAGATTGGAGCCGCCCTGTCTCACCTATGGCAGGTTTTTGCAGAACCGAGCTTTGCCCAAACCTACACGCCGCGATCGGGAAATGTGTTTTCATCCCTCGATCGTGAGGCAAAACGAATTGGTTGGGAGAAAATCTATCAGTACGGTCGGGTGCGAGCAATTCGGCAAACAACGGATGGACGATATGTGATTGCCTACTCCCGCTCCAGCGCTAGCCGTCGAGATCACGCCTTTGTCCTAGCGCGCTATATTCACCTGTCACCAGGATATCCAGCTATCCAGTTTCTCCCTGATTTGCAGGAATACCGGGAAAAAACCAAGGACTTCAAGTCCGTTGTCAACGCCTATGAAGCCCACGATCATATTTATCAGCACCTAGAACAACACGGCGGTACAGTGCTGCTGCGAGGGCGGGGAATTGTCGCCTCCCGTGTGGTGCAACGAATTTATGAAGCTCGGCAACGCCATAAATCGATTGCCGTGCTGCATTTATTACGATCGCCCAAACCCCAGGGCAACAAGTTTGAGCTTGCCCAACGGTGCGTCGAAAACCACTACGAGTTTCAACCCTTCAACTGGCCCAAAGCGTGTTGGGGCGGCGAGTTAAGGACAGTATTAGAGCAGGCTGACCCCCAGCAACGTCTGCGGCTGTTGGCAGATTGGGGCGGCACTACCACGGCCGATCGAACCGACTGGCGCAGAATTGTCAAAAATGGCATCGCTGAAGGCTGGTATCAAGTCATCTTTGGCGAAGTAGAGCGAGTCGAGCAAGATGCTCAAAACAAGACCGTGACCTACATCCAGGAAAAAGGCACCCAAGGCACGGTTAAATTAGAAGCACACTTCATTGTCGATGCCACAGGATTAGATGCCAAGGTGAAAACTAATCCTCTCTTGGACGATTTTGTCACCCACTACAACTTGCCCCTCCACGACAACGGCCGTTTAGCTGTAGCCAATAATTTTGAAGTCGCCGGAATGCGAAACGAGACCGGTCGCTTCTACGCTGCGGGGGCCATCACTCTGGGCGGCCCCTATGCTGCGGTTGATAGCTTCCTGGGGTTGCAATATGCTGCCCTTGTTGCGGTTGATAGTCTCGCCGCCGCCCGTGCCCCCAAGCTAAACCGCTTGAATATGGTTAATTCTTTGGGACAGTGGGTAAAGTGGGTATTAAATCAAGCCCCTTAGAAATTGGGTGTAAGTTCGCGTATAGTTTTATACTCGTCCTCCAAATCCCCCAAGATTGGGGGATTTGGAGGGCAGATCGGGACACAATTTGAGTTTGCAAACCATTTCGTAATGGTTGGTACTCCACCCTTCAATTCAGCACAATTCAGGAGGATAACCTTGAATCGAGGTGGTAAGATTGCAACGAATGAACTTAGAGGGTTTGTTGTGACTCGCTCTGCAACTTTAGCGCTCCAGGCTACGCTGCCTTCCATCGCTGATAACAACCGTCTAAGGCTGTTTTCTGGCTCCGCCAATCTCTCCCTTTCCCAGGAAGTTGCCCGCTACCTTGGAATAGATTTAGGTCCAATGGTTCGTAAGCGCTTTGCTGATGGAGAACTTTACATCCAAATTCAGGAATCTATCCGAGGATGTGATGTTTACCTAATTCAGCCAACGTGCCATCCGGTCAACGATCACCTGATGGAGTTGTTGATTATTATTGATGCCTGCCGTCGCGCTTCTGCTAGACAAATCACGGCTGTGTTGCCCTACTATGGCTACGCCCGCGCCGATCGCAAAACAGCAGGACGTGAATCCATAACGGCCAAGCTAGTCGCCAACTTAATTACCCAAGCAGGGGCAAACCGAGTATTGGCTATGGATCTGCACTCAGCGCAAATTCAAGGCTATTTTGATATTCCCTTTGACCATGTTTATGGTTCACCTGTGGTTTTGGAGTATTTGGCAGCAAAGCAATTATCAGATATTGTAGTTGTCTCGCCCGATGTGGGCGGCGTGGCTAGAGCGAGAGCATTTGCGAAGAAACTAAATGATGCTCCCTTAGCCATTATTGATAAGCGTCGCCAAGCCCACAATGTGGCAGAGGTGTTTAATGTGATTGGGGATGTGTCCGGCAAGACGGCGGTGTTGGTCGATGACATGATCGACACGGGCGGCACAATTTTCGAGGCGGCTCGTTTGCTGCGGGAGCAGGGGGCTTCCAAGGTTTATGCCTGTGCGACTCACGCGGTCTTCTCACCTCCGGCAATCGCCCGTTTGTCCAGTGGGCTGTTTGAAGAAGTGATTGTCACCAATACAATTCCCATTCCTGAGGAGAGCCGCTTTCCTCAACTCACGGTTCTCTCTGTCGCCAATCTTTTTGGCGAAACCATCTGGCGCATTCACGAAGACAGTTCTGTGAGCAGTATGTTTCGGTAAGGGATCTGCGGGTTAATAGTGTCCCACTCAGACGGGTTTCGACTACTTCGACAGCGCTCAGCACAAGTGCGCTCAACCCTCAACCGTCGAGAGTAGTCGAAACTCGGTTTATTGGTACTTTATTTTCACGCAAGTCCCTAAGTATGTTTCAATAGAGGCACTCGAATCCTTCACAACTCCTGAGCTTCGTAGGCGGCTACAATCCGCTGAACCAAGGGATGGCGAACAACATCAGCCGACGACAGATGGCAAAACGCCACCCCTTCCACGTTTTGTAGAACAGCCCGCGCCGTTGACAACCCTGAAGACTGATGGGAAGGCAAGTCAGTTTGCGTTAAATCCCCCGTGACGACCATGCGCGATCGGAAGCCGAGACGAGTCAAGATCATCTTCATTTGCGCTGGAGTCGTGTTTTGCGCCTCATCCAGGATCACGAAGGCATTGTTTAGCGTGCGGCCGCGCATGTAGGCGATCGGAGCCACTTCAATCACCCCCCGCTCCATCAAGTTAGGGATCTTCTCTGGGTCAATAAACTCATAGAGTGCGTCGTAAAGGGGACGGAGATAGGGATCAACCTTTTGCTGCAAATCCCCTGGCAAGAAACCCAGCTTCTCCCCTGCTTCCACAGCAGGACGCGTCAAAATTAGGCGCTCATACTGGTTCGCCAGCAACGCATGGACTGCTAAAACCGCTGCCAGAAATGTTTTACCCGTTCCCGCCGGCCCGATGCCAAAAGTCAAATCGTGGGTGCGGACTGCCTGGATATACTGCCACTGCTGAAACGTCTTGGCTCGAATACTTTCCCCCCGCCGGGTACGGGCCAGCACATCCTGCCGCAACGCTACAAGTTCTTCTTGGCGATCGGTATCAAACGCTTGACGGGCTGTGAGAATATCCACTCTGGCAATGCTTCTACCCGTGCGCCACAGAGTTTCTAAGGACTGAACCAATTGAGAGCAAAACAGCACTTGGTTGGGAGTTCCAGAGATCAGCAACTCTTGCCCTCTCAAGACCACAGTTGCACCAGTTTGTTCCGACAAAATCTTGAGGTTGTTTTCCTGAACGCCAGCCAGAGCCATTGCACTCTCAACACTCGGCAACTGAATCGAGGCAAACTCTGCCATAGTTGCTATTGGTTACGCCGCTTAGGAGGAGCTTTTACGACTGGCGATCGGGGAGCCTCACTCAGTACGTCCTGCCGTCGAGTCGGTCTCGTCGATTCTGGTCTGGAATCTGTAAATTGCTGCGAGTCTTGAGAAGCCGCTTCACCGTCTGCATCTGTGCTAAATACATCAAGGTGAAGGGTCTGACCCACGGACTGGGCCGCAGCTTGGAGAACCGTTCGCACCGCTTGGATGTTGCGTCCCGATCGGCCAAAAACCCGGCCCCGATCGGAACCTTCAAAGGCCAAGCGAATCCAAACCCGCGCTTTGTTAGGGCGCGGTGTATTAGGGGAAACTTCACAGTCCACTCGCAACGAGTCTGGAGCGTCTAATAACGGCTTCACCAGAAAAGAGACAAGCCCAACATAGTCTGGTGTAGAGGGTAATGAATCGCTATCAGCAGGGCGATCGGCCATGTTACTCCTTTGTGGCTCCAGCAGTAGCCCCAACATAAGCTGGCTTTAGCACTTCGGCTCTCTCAAGAATGCGGCGAACTGTATCGGTAGGTTGGGCACCCTGCTCCAGTCGCTTCATGATGGCAGGAACGGACAAACGAACTTCATCCGTTCTAGGGTTGTAAAATCCTAGCTCTTCTAGGGGGCGACCATCGCGGCGAACACGAGCATCCATCGCCACAATTCTGTAACTAACTTCGCGCTTTTTACCGTAGCGCTTCAACCGCAGTTTGATCATGCTAAGACAGGTGATTCCTTTATTAGGGAGATAAATTAAGTAGAGGTGAGTTAGACAAATAACAGATAGTCAGTATTAAGTGCCCCAAAATGAAAACGAGCTAACTTGGGGCAATTAAACACTGGATTAAAATACTATCACTTCTTTCACCTCTCCGAGACCCCCATGAGTGATGAATATCCCAGAAAGATAAGCTTTAGGGCAACAAGTCGTAGTGAACTATCAAAAATATTCCAAAAAACTCAGTCGTGCAAGCAAGTTGCAGAACAAACGAGTTTTCTCTAATTCTAAAGTATCGCTAGGAAATAATGCTTAACTTGAATGGCAATGAAGGTATGCTAGCAGGTCTACTAACTAGCGATACCACGGGGAACGCCTTCCAGAGCTTCTTCTTCTGTTTCAAAAATCTCAAATACTGAGTCCATCATTGTAACTTCAAACACCAGCTTGGCTTCTGGGTGAACGTTACAAATCCGAAAACTGCCTTTCACTTTTTCAGCATCTCGCATTCCCGCCACTAGCGAGGTCAGACCTGAGCTATCGATGAAGTTAACCTGCCCCAAATTTACGACAACATGGCGGCTTAGCTTGGAAATGCACTCCTGCAACTTTAGGCGAAATTGCCAGGCTGTTGTAATGTCTAAACGCCCAGTTGGGGTTAGAACAATCACCGTAGTGCCATCCTGGGTTGTGTACGTTTTCTGCTCCATGTGGTTTCGCTTGACCTCCCAATACTTTAGAACTTATACCATTGACTCTAGGTCAATACCACCCTACCCACGGACTACCTTCAGTAGTTTAGCTCAGACATTCTCATGTGTCGGCGGTCCAATTAACCCAATCTTGAGGTTTTAGGAAAATCTCATAGAGCTTCGCTTCTGGGCTGTCTGGTTCTGGTTGATAGTTGTACTCCCACCTCACTAGGGGGGGCAAAGACATCAGAATTGACTCAGTTCGTCCATTGGTTTGTAAACCAAAAATGGTGCCTCGATCGTAAACTAAATTAAATTC
Source organism: Leptolyngbyaceae cyanobacterium MP9P1.79 (assembly GCA_030248885.1). Taxonomy (GTDB): domain Bacteria; phylum Cyanobacteriota; class Cyanobacteriia; order JARCMD01; family JARCMD01; genus JARCMD01. The sequence goes on from JARCMD010000172.1 coordinate 10,842, forward strand.
AACATAGCGCCCCCGCCGATAGAGTTGAAAATTGCGGTGGCGATCGTCGTAGGGCAAGGCTTGACGGCGTTGGGCGATCGGTACATAGGCAGGCAGAAAAGCCTGACCACAACTTTGGACTAACTCAAACACATCATCCCAAGACCGCTGGGCGAGATCACCAACCTGGGCACTATGCAGGGCTGCTGCTCCTTGGGGATCAGGGCCACGATAGAGTTCACCCCGCCCGTCCTGATAGTCAAAAAAGATGCCACCGACTCCACGGGCTTCTTGACGGTGCTTGAGATAAAAATACTCATCGCACCAACGCTTGAAGGTCGGGTAATACTCTGAGTGGTGGGAATTGCAAGCTTGCTGAAGCGTCCGGTGAAAGTGGGTAGCATCTTCGGCAAAGGGGTAGTAGGGCGTGAGGTCTGCCCCACCCCCAAACCACCAAACCGGCCCGGCTTCAAAGTAGCGATAGTTGAGGTGGACGGTGGGAATGTAGGGGCTGCGGGGATGCAGAACGAGGGAAACGCCTGTGGCGTAGAAGCGATGCCCTGCTGCTTCTGGGCGTTGTACCAAGATTGAGGGGGGCAGGTGAGTTCCCCAAACCTCAGAAAAGTTCACGCCGCCTTGTTCAAAAATTGCCCCATCTTTCATGACTCGCGATCGGCCACCACCGCCCTCTTCCCGTTGCCATGCGTCTTCTTGAAAAGATTTAGCCCCATCTAATTCTGCTAATACTTTGCAGATTTGATCTTGCAGTCCCTGAAGGAACTGGCTGACCCGTTGGCGAGAGTCAGCGGGAAGACTAGGAGTGGGAGAACCAGGGAGGGGGGTGAGGTGAAGAACTGGACGATCGGAGGCAAGTGTCATATAGGTTCAAATTTCTAAAGATGCTTGTAGAAAATCTTTGTAGAAATGGTAGTTGCTTGAGAGAATCTCAGACCTTAGTCCAACCACTTTTTGATTGACCCAGAACTGTGATTAACTCAGAAACTCTGCTAAGGCTCCATGGCTTGTGGCAAAGAAACCAGTTAAAATGCACTTCTCTACGGTATTGAATTTCTCATTTGGCGTGACTGCGGTCGCTAAAACTTTAGTCACTGGAGCAATCAGGTTCTAGTGCTTTAGAGACCTAACAGTTTAATGGTTGGATCGATCGCTTCAATAATTCGATCGCTTTAATGATTCTAAGCACGAACGGGTTCAAGTGATCTGTTGAAAACAAAAGGTTAGGGTAAATTTCTGTACCCTCCGGTGCTGCAAAGTGACTTAAGAGGTTGAGTTTAGAAAAGGGGGTTTTAGGATGGGGGATTTATTGAGGCTACGAGGTCACAGAAATAGCACAGGATTTCAGTGTTCTCTAGTCAAAACCTATCAAGCCATTAGCTCAGCTTCTGTGGATGATTTGTGGCGTAAAGTTGTTGATTTAGCAGACGTTTCCTGGCATCCGCTATTGACCAGAACCAATGTTCCTAGTGGTTTAGTTGTGAAGCCAGGGCTAATTTATCAAGCTGTGACTCGATTCAGTCCCATTCCCATTCAAATCTTTGTGGAAGGAGTGCGACCTAGAGAGGTGCTAAGCATTCGGATTCTGGCTATGCCTGGAATCGAAGAGCGAGTCACGTACAAGATTGAATCCACGGTTTGCGGCACCCGGATTTCCTACTCGGTAACCTTGCGGGGGTGGTTGTCTCCTCTGGTGTGGATTTTGGCACGTCCCTATGCGGCGCTCGTTGCTTCTAAGTTGGCCCGAGCGGCGGAGCAGGCTGCGTTGCAGGTGGTCTCAGGGGATCGCAGAACCGATCGCGGTAGTTGCTTCGATTTTTAAGGAAATTTCCAGAAAAGTTTGTACCAGGAACCGGAAGGGCGAAGCATCCGGGCAAAGACCCTTGAAACTTAATTCTGTCCTTTTGCCGAATGCTTCGCCTCTACAGGGGTAACAGCTTTCTCAGAAATCTCCTGAGCGGCTGGCTGCTTGTAGTGTTAGTTCGGGTTGTTCCGTGACTAAGGTCATGGGTTAAGGATGACGTTCTGCTCATGGCATTTAACGAAGCAATTTTTATACTTGAAATATCAAAGCACTTAGTACATGAGTGCTTGGTGAATCAGTTAAGAAATTTATAGGAGTCACTGTGATGAAGCGTTCCATTTTGGCAGGTATTACGGCTCTTTGCCTTGTCGTTCCTTCAGGATTTGTGATCACCGCGCTGCCTGCGATCGTGCAAGCTCAGCGCCCCAATGTAGAGTCCATTCGAGAGCAGGCTCTGGCAGGTGTTAATTTAACCTCAGAGCAAAAGTCACGGTTGGCCCAAGTTCAGCAGGAGACGCGAACCCAAATCGAAGGCACGTTGACCTCTGAGCAATTGAGCCAATTTAAGGCGGCGATCGTCAGCGGACAGGACTTCCGTACAGCGGCGACCAATGTAAATCTATCTCAGGAGCAGAAGACCAAGATCCGCGCCATTATGAAGTTGGCGATGCAGAAGGGAGAAGCAATTCTCACTCCTGCCCAACAGCAACAAGTTCGTCAAAATCTGCGGGGGCTACAAAATCGGAACCGATCGGCACTGTAGAACATGAGGGAGTTGCACACCACCTTGATTTCACTGACGCTCCTCAGAGTGGAAGGAAGGATGCAATGTTTGCAATAATTGCACGAGTTCACAAAAGCCCGCTACTTCTGGTGCTGCTGTCATGTAGCGGGGCTGGTGGGCAAGTTGATTGGTGTAGGCAGCAACATTTGCGACTCCCACAGAGCAGGGAAAGTTGGCAGAGTCGAAGAGGCTTTCGTCGTTGGGGCTGTCGCCAAGGGTGAGGACATGGGCAGGGGTGCAGTGGGGAAATCGATCGCCCAAAACCTGAAGTAACCCTGTCGCTTTATCTTGCTGAGGCGGTTTAATGTGGCACTGTACCGTGCTGTAGGTAAAGCCCCAGCCCCAGATCTGGCAGTAGGTTGCCAGTTTTTGTAGGGTTGCCACATCCAAGCCTTGGACATCAAACGTCCAATCTGTTAAGCGAAACTGGTTGTCTTCGGACTCCTGCAAACGAGGATATTCGGTCTGCAACCGTTGAAAGAAGCGCTTCAGTTTCTGGCGATGGGAATTCAGGTCGGCAATGGCGGTCAAAAACATCGGGGCGCTGCGATCGGCTGCATAAAACACGCCGCCATTTTCGGCGATCGTCCCTACCACCGGCAGATAATGGGCCAATCCACTCACCCAGCCGCCGGAGCGTCCGGTCACAATCAGCACGGGGATTTTAGCTTCAGCCAGCGCTTCTAGGGCATGGAGCAGTTGAGAGGTGAATTTTCCTCCCGCTGTCAGGGTGCCATCCATGTCTGTGGCTATCAGACGAGTTTTCCGAAAACAATCCAGCCCCGCATCATCAACATGGGTAGCAGCATCGTGGGGGGCGATCGGGTGCGGCAACGGGATCAGAAAAGACATACAAACCACCAAAGCTGGGGACATTGCGATCGTTCACTTCTGAGTATGCCCCGATCGCAGCCTGCTTCATGAAACAAAATCTCCTAGTCTGTGAGACGTTAGATAGGATCAGTATAGATGTTCCTGCTAAATCTCTCCGACAAACGCTAATGACACCAGACCAGCGCGATCGACTCTACCAGCTAGAGGCAGAACGGGTCGGCATTCACAAACCCATTCTGTTTGCCCTCTATCAAGCCCACCGTCAACCTAACCTGTCCGATGGGGAGACCGGATTAGGAATTTCTCCCGCGAATCGGATTACGTTGGAGGCAGTTAATACATTTCAGGGACAAATTCACTACGCTGCCAATACCCTGCGGAGCTTTACGGATAGTTTGGCGGCCCAAGGTTGGACGGCAGAGGATATGTGGCAGGCAGAGCAGGGACGCTACACCGAGTCCTTGGTTCAGTCGATCGCCCAGGGGTGTGCCCCTCCGACCAGTGAGATCAGTGCTGCCCGTTTGGAGCGTTGTGATAGCAAAACCTTACTCCAAGCGTATTTAGCCGATACTGCCACCGACTATAAAACTGAGACCTTACCCGCCAATCTAGCCTACGTCGATCAGGCATTGCTCACGCTGGTGGCACAGATTCCCAATGGATACAGAGGACTATCCCACCAACGAGAAGCAGTTCTGGAGGCTCTGCGGATCTGGCAACGGCTAGCCGATCGCGCCACCACGATCGCCGCCCTCAGTTCCACAGCCGGGACTCAAATCGGGAACATCATCAACCTCAGCGAAAGTCACCTCGATCCGGTGCTGCTGCAATCTCTACAACACCTATCCCATCAGTATTCTGGATACCCCCATCAACGGGAAGCGTTACTCCGCTTGAGCCAGATTTGGTTTCGGCTGGAGTCCAGAGCAGCGACGATCGCCTGGCTCAGTCAAGACCCCACAGCAGAACCGACTCCCCAACTTCTAGACCCCGCCCTGATTGCCTTCGTCCAACGCCTGCCCCAGATTTACGAAGGCAAGGGAGTTCAGCGCAATGCTTTAGTGGAAGGATTTCGACTGTGGCGACAACTGGACTCCCGCGCCGCCGCGTTGGTTGCTTTGGGAACAAATCCAGACCTGCTGAGCGCTGGCACCCAAGACCGCGCTACCCTCATGAACACGGCAAGTCAGCTAGACCGGGAGTTGCTAGAGTTCATCCGCCGTGTGCCAGCGGAGTATCAAGCAGAACTGCATCGGGAAAGCTTAATTCGACTAGTGCAAATGTGGCGAGATGCTACCCATGAGCAAATGATCGCGTCTTTGCTGGATGACTTGAAGCGAATGTCCCAAGCCCGTCGCGACAGTCTAGATGCGCCACCTGTGCCCGTGCCCGCATTTTCCGCCAAACCGCCCGCAGCGTGGCATCCCGACAATCTTCAGCTTGGTGCGGCGATCGTGCCCAATGGGAGTTTCACATGGGCCGAGGCTACCCAGGGCGGCACCTATCTGCCCCCTGACCAAACCACTGTAGACGCGATCGTGCAGATGGCTCATCTGGTTCAACAGGCCCGCGATCGCATCGGTCGCCCATTTCACGTCACCCGCTGGTACTTGCCCATACCCCTCGCCTCAGACCGTCCCACCCACAGTTCTTACGCCCTCGGCAGTGCGATCGAATTCTATTGTGATGGACTGACAGGCAACCAAGTCTACTGGTTTCTCGACCCCTGGTGGCCGGCTGGCTTAGGACGTTATGCTCAGTTTCCCTACCTAATTCACCTCAGCGATCGGCAAGATGCCGTCCGTTGGTCTCGTCAAAGTTTTACATTTGTGGAAAAGTAAATGTGTATTATCCTGAAGGAGGTGAAACATTCAAGTCATAGTCCTCGTAACCCTAGATAAATTTTTCCTGTGATATATTTTACTTCTACAAGGTGAGTATAACCACTTATGCTTTGGCTGCAATGCTTTAACTTGATTAACATTGGGTGAAGCAAAGCTTAAGCGCCTCATAAGATTAATAAACTCTCCGGGTTGCCGGTGATGTCATCGTTCAACTTAAGGGCATTCTGTAGATCATCAGGGCATTAGGGAAAGCAATTAGTGAAATCGAGTGAAATCGTTGGCAAGCATCTACACAATCAAGCCGTTAGTCCCGCATTTTTAAGGTCGCTCAGCTACCCCTTGCTGTGAGGAGAGGAACCAGGGTAACTAAGGCTTCAAGAGCCAATTTGAGGTTTAACGGGTTAAAACTACTCCGAACCTGCTCAAGGGAGTATCAGACTGCCAGAAATTCGGATCTGTGAAGATTTGTGAGGCTGGCATACATCTACACCAAGATCTTTCCTTCGCAGCCCATTCATTTATGGTTGAAAACCTCAAAAATCTCCAAGTAAGGGCTTTATAGACTTGATGAAGACTCAAAGAGTCACCCAATGGCATCTTTGCGCTTTAAATTACGTCATCCAATATGGCATCAAACCAAACGGCATCATCAACCTAGTTGGGGCAGAATCGTAACGTCCCACCACGACTTTCTCCTATCTGAGGAAACAGATAGGTTTTGAAAGCAAGCAACCATCACCTCTTGTGCTACTACTATGTCAACTAATTCTTTCCTACTTGTAGCCTCTCGCCTAGCACAA
>JARCMD010000173.1 GCA_030248885.1 Leptolyngbyaceae cyanobacterium MP9P1.79
CTTCTACCCCCTCCCTTCCATGTCCAACTGGCTCGAAATTGGTGAAATTGTTGCTGCTCAAGGACTCAAGGGAGAAGTGCGGGTTCTCCCTGACTCTGACTTCCCTGAGCGGTTTGAGGAGCCGGGACAGCGGTGGTTGCTGTGTCCGGGGAAACCTGATCCCCAGCCGATCGAACTCCTGCGTGGGCGGCAGTTAAGCGGAGGAAATCTGTATATTCTCTGTCTGGCGGGGGTGGAGAGCCGAGAGCAGGCGGAGGCGCTGCGGGGGTGTAAGTTATTGGTGCCAGAGAGTAGCCGTCCAGTCTTGCAAGCTGATGAATTCCATGTCATGGATTTAATTGGTTTGGAGGTAGTCTATCAGGACACTCAGGTGGCGATCGGCACGATTATCGATATTATTCCTGCTGGAAATGATTTGCTTCAGGTCAAACTCCACCACCCGCCTTCAGAGAAACAGACCACGGTTTTCATTCCCTTTGTCCATGCGATCGTGCCTGTGGTTGATTTGCTACAAGGGCGGGTAGAAATTACGCCGCCTGCTGGCTTGATCGATTAAGCAAGGAGATTTTAGAAAAGTTTATACTAGGCACCGGAAGGGCGAAGCATCCGGGCAATGGCCTTCTGGTCAATTCAAAGGCTTGTCTGCCGGATGCTTCGCCCCTACAGCGGTAACATCTTTCTCGGAAATCTCCCAAGCTCTGTGACAAAGATTTAGCAGTTCTCATTCTGAAAATGCTTATAATACAAATGTATTACTTTGATCCAATTAATTAGCTGAAACACTGACTTCACCGTTCAAGAATTTAGGCGAAAATTGCGTCCCGAATGCTACGTGCAAAGCGTCTATGCGAGCGCCTTCTGGAAATGTCCTAGGAACTGACCATGGTGAATTTTTACAGGAGAGTATTTTGTGGCACCCGTAACCCCGGAGATTCAGCAACGATCGGCAAAGCTCCAGCAACTCTTGCAGAAGGCGGGTTATGCCTACTATGTCTTGGATGCGCCGCTGATGTCGGATGCAGAGTACGACCAGCTTTACCGAGAGTTGCAAGACCTGGAAACTCAGCATCCAGAATTGATTACGCCGGACAGTCCCACCCAGCGCGTGGGCGATCGGCCCGCTGCTCAGTTCACCTCCGTGCGCCACAATATTCCGTTGTACTCCCTGGAAAATGCCTTCGACAACAGGGAGCTAGCCGCCTGGCAAGACCGCTGGCAACGGCAGGGAGTCGCCGTCAATCTGCAAGCTGTTACAGACTATGTGTGTGAGCTAAAAATCGATGGGTCGGCGATCGCCCTCACCTACGAAAATGGCGTGTTGACCAGGGGAGCCACCAGAGGCGACGGCAGCACGGGCGAAGACATTACCCAAAACGTCAAAACCATTCGCTCTATTCCCCTGCGTTTGGCGATGGAGTCTCCTCCCGCGATCGTGGAAGTGCGCGGCGAGGCATTTTTGCCCTTGGATGTATTTGAGCAACTGAATCAGGAACGGGAACAACTGGATGAACCCCGCTTTGCCAATCCCCGCAATGCGGCGGCTGGGGCGCTGCGCCAATTGGACTCCCAGGCTGTGGCAAAACGCAAACTTGATTTTTTTGCCTACACCCTGCACTTGGGACGAGGGGTGGTGGGGGAGAGTCAAATCCCTTTGGCTACCCAATGGGACGCGCTGGAATGGCTGCACCAGATGGGGTTTCGGGTGAACCCAAATCGCCAAGTGTGCCCGTCTCTGGCAGAGGTGCAACAGTATTGTGACCATTGGGCGACGGAGCGGGTGAATTTGCCCTACATGACCGATGGCGTGGTGGTGAAGCTCAACACCTTGGCGGTTCAGGAAGCGCTGGGCTTCACCAATAAGTTTCCGCGCTGGGCGATCGCCTTCAAGTATCCGGCTGAGGAAGCGCCGACGATCGTGGAAAACATCAGTGTCAATGTGGGGCGTACCGGGGCTGTGACTCCCTTGGCAGAATTACGCCCCGTTCAGTTGGCAGGCACCACGGTTTCCCGCGCCACCTTGCACAACCGCGATCGGGTGGCAGAGTTAGATCTACGCATCGGTGACACGGCGATCGTCCGCAAGGCCGGGGAAATTATTCCTGAAGTGGTGCGGGTCGTCCTGGATCTGCGCCCTGAAGACACTCAACCGTGGCAGATGCCTACTTGCTGCCCAGAGTGTAATCAGCCCTTGGTGAAGCTGGAAACCGAAGCTGTCACCCGTTGTGTGAATGCCTCCTGTCCGGCGATCGTCCGGGGGGCGCTGGTGCATTGGACGAGCCGGGATGCGCTGGATATCAATGGGTTAGGCGAAAAACTGATTCAACAGTTGGTTGAGCGGGGCGGGGTGCGATCGGTGGCTGACCTGTACGACCTCACCGCAGAGCGCCTGCTGACGCTGGAGCGCATGGGCAAAAAGCTGGCAGAAAAACTGGTGGCATCGATCGCCCAATCAAAAACCCAACCCTGGGCCCGCGTCCTCTACGGCTTGGGCATTCGGCATGTGGGCAACATCAACGCCCAGACCCTGGTGGAACAGTTCCCCACTGTGGCGCAATTGGCCAGCGCAGAACTGGCACATATTGCAGCGGTCTACGGTATTGGCCCAGAAATCGCCCAATCGGTCTACCAATGGTTCCGCATTCCCGCAAATCAAACCTTGGTAGAAAAACTCCAAGCCGCCGGACTCCAATTTGTGGGGCAAGCTAAGTCGCCTAGCCAACTCGTGGGGGCGATCGTCGGCAAAAGTTTTGTGGTCACGGGCACCCTGCCCACCCTCAAACGGGATGAAGCCGAAGCCCTCATTAAAAATGCGGGCGGGAAAATCACAGGCTCCGTCAGCGCCAAAACCAGTTACTTGGTCGTTGGCGAAGATGCTGGCTCCAAGCTGGCGAAGGCTGAAGCGTTGGGAGTTCCGCAGTTGTCCGAAGCTCAGTTACTGGAGCTTTTGGGAGTGACGGAGTGATAGGGTGGGAGAGTAATGGAGGGGGTTAGGAGATGTTTGAAAAGATGTTATCCCTGTAGGGGCGAAGCATCCGGCAGACAGAGCCTTGAATCGACCAGAAGGTCATTGCCCGGATGCTTCGCCCTTCCGGTGCCTGGCATAACCTTTTATGGAAATCTCTTTAAACCAATGACCCCTGACTAAATTGGTAACTGGCAACGGCTGACCTGATAGAATTTTTAAGGATTCTAGGGCTTAAGTATGGCACCAACACGGGCAAGAATTGCGATCGACGCAATGGGTGGAGATTACGCTCCGGGTGAAATCGTCGCTGGGGCATTGAGAGCGCAGGAAGAATTAGACGTACAAATGGTGCTGGTGGGCGATCCCGACCAGATTCAGTCCTGTCTACAACAGCACTCAACCTCATCTCAGCTAGAAATTGTTGCCGCAGAAGGCACGATCGAAATGGACGAGGAGCCAATGACGGCGCTCAGACGCAAGCCCAAAGCTTCGATTAATGTCGCAATGGATTTAGTCAAAAAGCACCAGGCTGAGGCTGTGGTTTCAGCGGGGCACTCTGGGGCGGCGATGGCAGCGGCTCTTTTGCGCTTGGGGAGACTGCCAGGAATCGATCGCCCCGCGATCGCCGTGGTTCTGCCTACCCTGATTGCTGGGAAGCCTGTCATGCTCTTGGATGTGGGCGCAAACGTAGACTGTCGCCCCAAGTTCTTAGAGCAATTTGCCGTCATGGGCACGTTGTACAGCCAATACGTGCTGGGAACTTCAGAACCCAAGGTGGGGCTGTTAAACATCGGCGAAGAAGATTGCAAGGGCAACGAGGTCGCGGTTCGCACCCATCAATTACTCACCGAAAATCCCCAGGTTCCCTTCATTGGCAATGCTGAAGGGCGCGATGTGTTGTCGGGGCAATTTGATGTCGTGGTCTGCGATGGCTTTGTCGGGAATGTGTTGCTGAAGTTCGCGGAAGCGGTGGGTCAGGTCGCCTTGCAGATTCTGAAGGAAGAATTGCCCCAAGGTCTGCGGGGACGAGTTGGGACGGCTATCCTCAGGCCCAATCTGAAGCGAGTCAAGCAGCGGATGGATCAGGCAGAGTCCGGTGGGGCATTGCTGTTGGGAGTCGATGGAGTCTGTATCATCAGCCATGGCAGCGCCCAAGCCCCAGCGGTGTTTGGAGCTATTCGCCTCGCTAAGGAAGCGATCGACAACCAAGTGCTAAACCGCATTCGGGCCAAGTATCAGAAAGCAAACGCGAGGACTGAAGAGTGATCCCTAATGAACTTTCTCTGCCCCTACCGCCAGCGCCACCCGTTGGCATTGGGGTAGCGATGACTGGCTGTGGCTCCTCGGTGCCGGAGGTCTGTGTCGATAATGACACCCTGAGCCAAGTTGTAGACACCTCCGATGAGTGGATTGCCTCTCGCACCGGGATTCGCCAACGCCGCCTTGCCAGCCCTGAGGTTTCCCTGACAACGATCGCCACCACCGCTGCCCAGAATGCGATCGAGATGGCGGGGGTCACCCCAATGGATATTGACCTGATCATTCTGGCTACCTCTAGCGCCGATGATCTGTTTGGCAGTGCGGGTCGCATTCAAGCAGAACTGGGAGCTAGACGTGCCGTTGCCTTTGATATGACGGCGGCCTGCTCTGGCTTTGTTTTTGGCATGGTGACAGCGGCGCAGTTCATCCGCACAGGCACCTACCAAACGGTGTTGGTGATTGGCGCAGATGTCCTTTCTCGCTGGGTAGATTGGTCAGACCGTGGCACCTGTGTGTTGTTTGGCGATGGGGCGGGTGCAGTTGTCCTGCAAGCGAATGAAAGCGATCGGCTCCTAGGATTTGAACTGTGCAGCGACGGCCGACAACACCAATCCCTCAACTTAGCCTACAAGCCTGAGCCAAAAGCCTTGGTGGACGGGGTGACGATCGCCCACGGCACCTATCACCCCGTCACGATGAATGGGCAGGAAATCTATCGCTTTGCGGTGCAACGGGTGCCGGAAGTGATTGAGAAAGTGCTTTATCGCTCTGGTTTGACCGCTGACCAAGTTGATTGGTTGCTGCTCCATCAAGCAAATCAGCGCATCCTAGATGCCGTTGCCCAACGCCTACACATTCCTCTCCACAAGGTCATCAGCAATCTCGCCCACTACGGCAACACCTCCGCCGCCTCCATTCCCCTCGCCCTAGATGAAGCCGTTCGCCAAGGCAAAATCCAACCGGGAGCGACGATCGCCACCGCTGGGTTTGGTGCAGGACTCACCTGGGGAGCCGCCATTTTCCAGTGGGGACGGTAGATCCTGTCTGGCACCCAGAACAGAAACTGGGTCTTCTGCCGAAAATAGTTGCATAAAATCCTTTCTGCCACGATGCATTAGGTCAATGAAGTTTGAAATTTCTACACCTCTTGGATTTATGGTTAGGACATCCCAAGAGTATTGGCAACGGTTAATTATCAAGCATCCTGACATTGGAGAGTTTGAGGACTTAGTTAAACTGGCTCTAGCTGCACCCGATGAAGTTCGACGAAGTAGCCGGGATGCAGAGATATTATTGTTTTATCGGGCACGTCGAGAAAAACGTTGGGTCGTTGCAGTTGCACGGCGCTTAAATAGAGATGGATTCCTTATCACAGCCTATCAAACTGATGCAATTAAAGAAGGGGAGACAGTATGGCTCAAATAAAGGTATTTTATGAACCGGAGACAGAGCTACTCAGTGTGTTTTGGCAAGCCCCTAGAAAAGGTCAGATTTGCACGGAACTTGGGGATGGGATTATTTTGATCAAGGATGAAGCGAGTGGGCAACCCATTGGGTTAGAGGTTTTGTCCTATCGACCTGGAGACGATCGTTTTGATACGGTCAGTGTTGAGCTAGGTCAAGGAAGCTCAATGCAGTTAGCAAGCTAAGACACTGAATTCAAATTCTTTGTTATGTCACAAGTGCTTTGCCTTAAAGCTGTTGGCAGAGCTGTCGGCAGAAAATTGCTTCAAGACTTTTAGCTAAATTATGCTTATATTATTCTCTAGAGTTAATCATTTATGATCAGTGGAGCATCGCAGGATACCCCAAAGATGGTTAAGGATTAGCGATCGAAAATCCTCGGCGGTTGGGTTTGTTTTCGGCTAGCTCCACTTGAAACCGCACGCGATCGGTCATGTCACCACTTTTGGCCTCCAGCACCCACTCTCCAGGGCGCAACGACCAAAACAGCGAGGATGTTGCCTGGGATGCCAGTTTTCGCCCATTGAGCCACCATTCCACCGCTTGGCTGGGTTGGGATGCTAGCTTAAATTCCAGGGTCTGGGTTTGCTGAGCCGTGGTGAGAAAAAAGTCTCCGTTGCGGGGGGCAACAATGCGGAGACCGCCCGTCACCAGAGTCGATTGGGGCTGAGTCGCCAGCCATTCGTTATACTCTGGCGGTAAATTCAGGCGATATTGGGGTTGTCCATCGGCTCCCCGCACCGCGATGTAGAAGGGATCGGGCTGGGTGGCATAGGCCGCTAAATCCTGAGTATATAAATACTCCTGAACCACGATTGGGCAGGCAGGGGTGGGGCGCATTCCAGACAGGGCACAGATGGGACGCTGCACCATGCCAGCAGGTGGGGGGAAAGAACCGGGTTCCTGCTGCTCGTGGAGGTGGAGCATAATCCGGTTCCACAGGGGGGCGGCTCCGGTGACCCCAGAAACCTGTCGCATGGGGTCACCGCTGAAGTTGCCAATCCAGGTGGCGACGGTGTAGTCGGTGCTAAATCCCACTGTCCAGGTATCCCGAAAATCCGATGAAGTGCCCGTTTTCACTGCTGTGGGGAAGGGCAGACTCAGCACCGATTCTACCCCAAACGCTTTGGCACGGGCATGACGATCGCTCAGCATATCGGTAATCAATGCCCAGGTGGAAGCAGACCCGATCGCCGCTGGCTGTCCCGGCACCCCTGCACCACGATAGGGGATCAACGGCAACCCCTGCCCTTGCTTTGCCATCGTCACGTAGGCGCTGGCCAGTTCCCAGAGGCTGACCTCGCCGCTTCCCAGTGTTAACCCCAGTCCATAGTAGGCAGGAGGACGGTTCAAGTGGCGAAAACCCAGTTGGTGGAGGCGATCGAGTAAATTGGGTACGCCTAGCCGTTCCAACACCCGCACCGCTGGGATGTTGAGGGAATTGGCCAGGGCGATGCGGACGCGCACCGGCCCTTGAAAGGTTTCGGTATAATCCGTGGGGCTGTAGAGCTTGGCACCGGGAATGCCATAGCGCGTGGGCACATCTGCCAGGATGGTGTTGGGGCGAAGGGTGCGCGTTTCCAATGCCAACTCGTAGAGAAATGGCTTTAGGGTGGAACCCGGTTGCCGCAGGGCTTGCACTCCGTCGTTCCGTCCGCCTGCCAGTTCCTCAAAATAATTGGGCGACCCAACGTAGGACAGGATTTCACCTGTGTGATTGTCAATGACCAAGGCGGCGGCGTGGTGGACATTGTTGGGAGCTAGGGTGCGGACGACTTGCTGCACTTGGCTCTCGACAAATTGTTGCAGGGGGCGATCGATCGTGGTGCGAATTTGCGACGGGTGGGAGGCGGGCAATTGCTGAGCTAGCCAGAACAGAAAGTGGGGAGCCGCGATGATCCCCTGTTGCCGAGCTTGAAATTTGACCCGTTCAGCATAGGCGCGGTCTGCTTGGTCGCGATCGATGTAGCCATCCTTCACCATGCGATCGAGGACGTAGAACTGGCGCTCCTTCAAGGCATACCAGTAGTCGTAGGGATTGAGGTAGGTGGGGTCGTTGGGCAAAGCTGCCAGCAGACTGGCTTGGGCCAGATTCAGGTCACGGGCAGGCACCCCAAAATAGACGCGGGCTGCGGCTTCTACGCCATAGATGTTGCCGCCCATTGGCAAGCGGTTGATGTAGGACTGAAGAATGTCATCTTTGCCCATGCCCGCCCCAATGCGCCACGCCAACCAAACCTCGCGCCCTTTACCGGACGGGTTACTGGGGACAGGTTGAATCATGCGGGCCAGTTGCATCGTAATCGTGGAAGCCCCGCTCCGAAAGCGCCCAACGATCGCCGCCTCTCGCACCGATCGCGCGATCGATCGCATCTCCAGCACCCCATGCCGATAAAACCGCCCATCCTCTGCTGCCAAGATTGCCTGAATGAAGTGCGGCGAGACTTGGTTCAGGGGCACGACAGCCGTATGGTTTTGGTCGCGGGTAAGAATGGTGCCGAGGGTCAGTCCGTTTCGATCGCTGAATTCCACCGCCTGCTGGTCTTGCCGTAAATCCTGGGCCCGCACAGGAGCCAAGTAGGGCAGCGATCGGATCACGAGGCACAGCAACCCCAACCCCACCAAAACTAAACAAATACGCCGACTCGTGCGATTTAACCGCTGCCAAGTGCGCCGCAAGTGTTGCCCTAGCCAATGCTTGCCCCCGTGTCGTTGCTGTTTCTGTTGTCCCATGCCTACTCTCACCTAAATTTCAGGAACCAGAATCTATCCCTATTCTGGCTCCTGACAACTACAGCGCCCCCACCATTTTTCCAGCTTCCAGTCCGCTTTTACAAAACTGAACCTGCTTCTACTAACATTCAATCTCGCTAAACTGTAGATGATTCCTCGATCGGATGCGTCATGAGCCAAACGACAACAGAAAGTGCAGGCTGGACAACGGCTGATCTAGACCTATTTCCTGATGACGGTAACCGATATGAAATTGTCGAGGGAGAATTGTGTGTGACGAGGGCACCGAACTGGAGACACCAACGAGCCAGCACCAGAATTAGCACTGCTCTTGATGTTTGGTCACAGGCAACAGGCTTAGGAGAAACCGTTCAAGCTCCAGGTATTATCTTCTCGAATGAGAATAATGTGATTCCCGATGTTGTCTGGGTGAGCCGCGATCGGTTGGCAATGTTACTTGATGAAGAGGGGCATTTAACCGCAGCACCAGAATTGGTTGTGGAAGTGCTGTCATTGGATCACAAAAATGAACGATGCGATCGAGAACTAAAACTAAAACTTTATTCGTCTAGAGGGGTTCAAGAGTATTGGATTATCGACTGGTCTAGGGAACGGCTTGAAATTTATCGACGTGAATCTGTGGCTCTGCAATTATGCATCACCCTCCTGCCCACCGACTCCTTGACAAGTCCTCTGCTCCCTGGTTTCACGTATCCGATCGCTCAATTGTTTGTCCAAGTGCGATCGGACTCATCAACCTAATTAAATGTATCCCTCACGATCGACTATCTGGTGATCGGTTTTTGGTTGGCGGTGTTCTCCATCTTTGCAGAGCGACTACTGGCTTATGAGAAGAAGGGCGATCGGATATTACGAGCATGATTCGGTAAGATCGAATCATTATTTCCTTAACTGTCATGAGAAGCCAATTAGTCAATTTAACTTACGAAATCGAACTTCAGCCTAATGAGACGCTCAACCTACCCCCTTCACTGTTGGCGACATTAGGAGAAGGGCGCTGGCTAATCACGATTCAACCCGTTCATCAGCCAACTCAGCTTCGACCATTGCCTAATCACAGTGCATTTCTCAACAGCTATGCACCGGAAGATGAGGGATTGTATGACGATTACACCCGGTGAATTTTGGGTCGCGGAGATTGCCTTTACAGATGGTAGTGCTACTAAGAAACGTCCTGTGCTAATTCTTTGGCTAGATGGGCAGGATGCGGTTGTTGCGGCTGTGACATCTGCACAGCCTCGGACTGTAACTGACGTAACCTTGGATAATTGGCATCAAAGTGGTTTACGAGTTGCTTCAACAATTAGATTGTCCCGATTGGATTGTTTGGAGTAATCTCTGATGATTGTCAACATTGGCAGAATTACTGAAACTGATGCCCAAATGGTCAAAACGATTTGGGATACTCACATCAAACTACAGTTCTAAATTTCTAAATTCTAAATAATGCTATA
>JARCMD010000174.1 GCA_030248885.1 Leptolyngbyaceae cyanobacterium MP9P1.79
AGCACCCAAGTATGAAAGCACCCAAGTATGAAAGCACCCAAGTATGAAAGCAGCAGTGGTTGACACTTATGCTTAGGTAACCCATGCGCTTCCAAACTTTTTAGTGATAGGCTCTCCTTAATAACTAAAAAGTCGAAAGAGCCAGGAAAAGGCAACGTGCAGCTTAAAGTCTGCCCTCATCCCCCAGCCCCTTCTCCCTGGAGGAGAAGGGGAGCCAATTTAGGTCTTAGCCCTTCTCCCCTGCTGGGAGAGGGGTTGGGGTGAGGGCGGTTCGGGAAAGTTGTATATCACCTAGGAATAAGCTGAAGAACTGAAACTAAAGTACTGCAATCCACAGTGACTTAGGTAAGGGGTGCTTATCATAAAAAGAGGCACTAATCCAACCTAGCGCTTCCAAAACTACACCCGGTAAAAGCGAGTACCACGGATGTTTAACGCAACTGAACTTTTGATCAACGAATTTGTATCACGACTCAAAGAAGGATATCGCCGGACTTACGGCGGTTACAAGCACGACTATGAAGACATCATCGCTTGGGCGGGTAGCATGGCCTTGGAAAACATTGCCAATAGCGATGCGCTCTACCATAACGTTGAACACACAATCATGGTGGCGCTAGTTGGGCAAGAAATCCTGAGAGGTAAGCATATTCGAGAAGGCGGAGTCTCTTGCGAAGACTGGCTGCACTTTATCATTTCCCTGGTTTGCCATGATATTGGCTACGTCAAAGGAGTCTGCCGCCTAGATAAGGAAGGGCTTTACTCCACAGGACAAGAGGGCACAATGGTTGCTCTGCCACCTGGAGCCTCTGATGCCAGCCTGACTCCCTATCATGTCGATCGGGCCAAACTGTTCATTGATGAGCGGTTCGGGGGACACAAGCTAATTGACGCAGAACTGGTCAAGTACAACATTGAGCTGACGCGCTTCCCTGTCCCTGATGCCGAAGATCACCAAGATACTGTGAATTATCCAGGTCTGATCCGCGCCTCAGATCTGATTGGACAACTCAGCGATCCCCGCTACCTGCGAAAAATCGGGGCATTGTTTTATGAGTTTGAGGAAACTGGAGTCAACAAAGCATTGGGGTATCGACACCCCGCCGATGTGCGGAAAAACTATCCTCGCTTTTATTGGAAGGGGGTTTATCCCTACGTTAAAGATGCGCTCTACTATCTGTCGCTGACTCAACAGGGCAAGCAGGTCGTAGCTAATCTTTACTCCAATGTGTTTGTCGTTGAACACGAAGACCTTTAGATCCTATTTTCAACACGTAGGGTTTTGTAATGCTGAGTAGCTCAGGCTTAATGTTGTTATGGTCAAGGACTCTAGCAAAATCCCCGAATTCTCAAACAAAACCTCTGGTAAGATCCCTAGATTCGCGCAGAATCCGGGGATCTTAATTGTTAAGTAAGTCATGTGCCCGTGCAGACTCCTGCCAAAGTTATAAATGTGATGGATAGTTTTTCAACATGACGTGGTGGCAAAAGCTTAAAAGTAATCCCCTAGCCTGGTTTGGTGGTCTGGTTTTACTGGTCTTCTACTTGGTGGCGATCGGCGCAGAACTGGTTGCCCCCTACGATCCCTACGAGTCTCAAGTGAATGGAGCCTTGCTCCCGCCCACTCAAGTTTACTGGCGCACTCAGCAAGGGCAGTGGATTGGCCCCCACGTTTACCCCACCACTCAAGGGCCCATCGATATGCAGACGGGACAACGGGAACTGGTTGTCGATCGGCAAAGCCCTGCTCCCCTCCGCCTATTTGTTCAGGGTTCACCCTACTCGATTTTAAAGTTAACCCTGCCCATTCCCAAGTTTCAGCAGGTAACCCTTACTCCACCTCCCCCTGCTCCCGGCAAGCCCCCCTCGCTCCCCAAGCAAGAGTGGCAATTGAAGTTCGACGAAAAGGAGCTATTCAAGGGCTTCCGGGGAACCTTTCACCTATTTGGCACCGCCGGAGCCGCCAAATTTAATCTCCTGGGCACCGATGACGCAGCCCGCGATCAATTTAGTCGCCTTGCCTACGGCAGTCGGATCAGCCTCAGCATTGGCTTGGTGGGCATCGTCATCTCCTACCCCTTGGGCATGTTGGTTGGGGGAATATCAGGATTTTTTGGTGGGGTGCTGGATGCTGTTTTAATGCGCCTCGTGGAAGTAATTATGACGATCCCCGGCATCTACTTGCTTGTAGCGCTGGCAGCCGTCTTGCCCCCTGGTTTGAGCAGCGCCGAGCGCTTTTTGCTCATTGTGCTGATTACCTCATTCATTGCCTGGGCGGGACTAGCCCGTGTTGTGCGGGGGCAAGTGCTTTCGATCAAGGAAAGAGATTTTGTGCAAGCAGCACGAGCCATGGGCGGCAATCCGCTCTACATCATCCTGCGCCATATTTTGCCCCAGACTGCCACATACATTATTATTTCCGCAACTTTGACAGTTCCAAGCTTCATTGTGGCGGAATCGGTGCTGAGTCTCATTGGGCTAGGGATTTCGCAGCCCGATCCATCCTGGGGTAACATGCTTTCGAGTGCGACCAATGCTTCAATTTTGGTGCTGCAACCCTGGTTAGTCTACGCTCCTGCCCTATTAATTATTCTGACGGTTCTGTCGTTTAATCTCTTAGGCGATGGTCTTCGCGATGCCCTTGATCCCAGGGATTTGAGACGTTAGGAATTGCTGAAAACTTGGATTTTCTTTAATTCGCAATTCTTTGCAGAAAAACCTTTGCACGAAAAACTGTTTTCCCGTGACAGGAAAACCGCGATCGAACCAAAGGAAAGCTTCCACGACAGCTCACTCAGGTGTCATTGTTTTCATGAGTTCTTCACGAATTCGTGTTGCTCCCTGGCTCTGGAAACAAGCGATCGAGAACCCGATCGAGGTGTTCCTGCATCCGGTTAATGTTCGCCTGCATCTGCTGAAACCGAGCATCGTTCTCAGCAAATCGCTTATCGCTCTCAGCAAATCGCCTATCGCTCTCAGCAAATCGCTTATCGCTCTCAGCCTTCATTTCTGCAAAACGTTTATCGTTCTCAGCAAAACGAGCGTCGCTCTCAATCTTTGCCTGCCGAGATTCTGCCAGCATGATCTCAAATCGCTGGTTACTTTCCTCATGTAGCCGCCGGAACGTTCTCATCTCCGCTGCGATCGTTTCAAAGTCAGCTTGATGAGCTTGCGCCGTTTGTAACAGAAATTCAGCCGCTGTTCGCAGGTCTAGCATATTTAGCTCCAGATTGGCGACTCGATTTTCTAGGGGTTCAGGCGGTTGTGCAGCTTGCGTCATCCCTCTCCTGTTATTTTGACAGTCTATCCTACCTTAAGAAGGCGCAACTCCGATCTTGAACCTGAGATAGAAACCGCCGAAGCAGGGGAGCATCTCAGTTTTGTGGAGGATACGCCAAAACCCCCTCATCCCCCAGCCCCTTCTCCCAAAAGGAGAGAAGGGGAGCAAGATCCAAGTCCCTCTCCTCACTTAGGAGAGGGATTTAGGGTGAGGGTTGCAAAAGTGAGATGCTCCCCCGAAGCAGTGTATCGCTGACCTCAATCTTCATTGCCAATGGGAAAAGTCTTGACTGAATTGGGATAGGGAGAGTAGATGAATTCGGGAATCCTGTTTCGCAATTTCCCTCTCGGCGGGGAGATTGTAACCCCAGTCTGCTAGGTAAAGGGTTGCAGCGGCTAAATTGGGTTGGGCTTGCACCGCCTGTAATGCCTTTAAGCGGTCTTCCACGAACCATATTCCTTCCCCTAGAGTTCGATCGTAGGCAACGGCTAGCTCACTCAAGATTTGGGGTTTGGGTTTTTGGCGTTCCTTTCCCCAGATCTGGTCATCGGGTAGCTCGATGTTTTGTTGGCGCAGCAACTGCTGGACAAAACGCTTTTCCTTAGTTGTGACGATCAAGGGACGTATGGGACTGGCGATGATTTGGGTTAAGCGCTCCACAATTCCTGGATAGAAGCGGTGACTGGCTAACCAGCCTTCCAGATCGGTGGCGATCGACTCGTCTCGATTTTGGTCTAAGGCTGCCGCCAACTCTGCTGGTTGGAGGTGGCGATCGTGGAGAACCTGCTTGCAAAGCGCGCTCCAGTCTTCAACAATTTTAGTTTCAGGCAGATCTGACAGCACCAATTGCACCAAAACTGGCATTTCCCACCCCGTTTCTACGACAGGGCGCAGGCGATAGAACCGCTCTGCTGCGCCTTCTGGGGGAGTTGAAACAGCGGGTGACCAGAACTGGCAATAGGTTTTCCAAGCGGTCTGAAAATATTCAATCAGTCCGTCGCAAATGACACCATCAAAATCAAGTGCTAGGAGAGCAGGCGGTTGGGCAGACATTGTTTAGTGAACAACAAAGGTTAGAGTGCAAAAAATCCAGGCGACTTCCACTTACAGATACCCCCGTTAAGCCAGCCCAAAGCCAGCCCAGTTAAAGAGAGTATAATCGCCATCTGTGACAATCGGACGATCGCCCAGCAACCGTTAAGCTACTGGGCGATCGTCTAATGTTCTACCAAAAAAGTTGAGGGTCGAAGACCCTCAAAACTCACCCACAATCAACCTTCTGATATTCAGCTAGAACAGCTTAGGAGATTACTCGGCGGCAAGAATTAACCCTCGCGTCTAAGCTGACCATAGCCTTGGAACACAGAATCCTGCTTCCGCATGGCAAGGAAGGACAACAGCAGATTCACCTGATCTTCCACATCATGGCGTATTTGGCGGAAAACCTCGATGGAGTCTTGCTCCTGGGGGTCTTCTGCCTGCCACTCTTGAAAGATCTCTCGCATCAGCCACTCGTCCGGGAGTTGCAATCCATAACCATCCATACAAAATACAGCATGGTAGTGCTGGGGATCAAAGTCCTGCAATAACTTAGAGGGTTGTTGGCTAATATCAATCCTCAGTTCAGACATAACCTCCACAGCAAGGGGATGAACCTCTCCTGGCTCTAGTCCAGCGCTAGAAATAACTGGGAAGCGACTGGCCGCTAGAGCGCGAGTGAATCCTGCCGCCATCTGTGAACGGCACGTATTTTTCTGACAGATGAACATGATATTCAAGGACTACACCTCCGCCTTCGATTCGCGACTGGATTCAGCCAGTTTTTCTAGCTCAGCTTTCGCTGACTTCCCAGCAGATTTGTGGGATTCACGGGAGGTAGATGACTTCTTGTCGGACACAGACGCTAGCGCCTGGAGCTTCTCCTTGGTTTCGATCGGTAGAACAATGGCTTGCTTAGATTTCCGCTCAGGAGACTGAGCATTGGGGTCATCTAGAGCAGCTTTCACCTTTCTCGCCTTGTTTGCCTCAGTGGTGTACTGTTTCAACGTGGCTTCAGCGATCGCAATGCCCTGTTCTGTCAGAATCTTGGCTAGCTCCTTGTAGGAGTAACCCTTGGCGAGGGATTGGTTGAGTTCATCGTTCAGATAATCAATCACTTCCCGCAGTGAATAGCTCTTCTTGGGCAGTTTTTGCAGAATGGACAGGGTTTGCTCCAATGTCGTATCATCGACTGCCACTAAAGTCAGCTTTTTCTCTGGCATAATCAGCACCTCAATTGCATGTTTTTATATATACGCATTGTATGTTTTCATTATTCAAAATTCCAGAATTTTTCAATTCTTTATGCAAGATTCATATGAGTTGTATATATGCTGTGCAAATACTTGAGATATAGAAGGACGGTAAGGCATCAACTCAGTAGTCCAAGGTGTAAGCTCAATGCCCTTAGAGGACGTTTGAAGAGTGCTAGAGACTTTGCACTTGCCCCTTTTCATGTATGACTGAGAGGCTTTAAGGCCCCAATTCTGGGAGACTTTAACCTCAGAACCCCCCAGAATTGGGGGGCTGGGGGGCGGATCGGGCAACAATTCGTACCTTTTCAAACAACCTCTTAATATGCTCAATTAAAGGC
>JARCMD010000175.1 GCA_030248885.1 Leptolyngbyaceae cyanobacterium MP9P1.79
CACCACCCCTCACCCCATTCACCCTACTTCCTATGACGTTAGTTCGTGACACCTCCAGAGCCATCCGATCGACCCTTGTCCTCTGGCTGATCACCGCCATCCTTTACCCGTTGCTCATGCTGGTTTTAGGGCAGTTAGCTTTCTCAGACAAAGCAAATGGTAGCCTCCTCAAAAATTCCCAAGGTGCGATCGTTGGCTCAGCGCTCATTGGGCAGCCTTTCGCATCTGAAAGATATTTTTGGAGCCGTCCCAGCACTACCAGCTACAGTACCGCCGATCCTGCTAAAGACGAAGCTAGAGTTCTCAAAACTGGAGTTTCGGGTGCCAGTAACTTAGCCCCTAGTAATCCTGCCTTAATCGTTCGCATTCTCGGTAAAGGTGACCCCGACCCAACCAAAAGAATTCCGGGCGAGGTAGGAGAGATCAATCGGCTCAAAGCCGCCGGGATTACCCCCACGGCTGATATGGTCTATACCTCTGGCTCTAGCCTTGATCCCCACATTACCCCCGAAGCAGCCTTGGCTCAGGTCGCACGGATTGCTCAAGCCCGAAACTTATCGACGGATATTGTGCAAAAGCTAATCGCTGACCACACCGATCGCCGCTTCCTCAGCCTTTTTGGTGAAGATGGAGTGAATGTGTTAAAGCTAAATCTATCCCTCGATAATCCACCAACCTAGCGCCCTGGACTTAGGAGATTTCTGAGAAAGATGTTATCCCTGTAGGGGCGAAGCATCCGGCAGACAAGTCCTTGAATCGACCAGAAAGTCATTGCCCGAATGCTTCGCCCTTCCGGTGCCTGATATAACCTTTTCTGGAAATCTCCTAAGCTCCTGAATCGACCAGAAGGTCATTACCCAGTCTCCAGCTTATTAAATTCACCATCCTTAACGCTCTAGAATAACGGTAGTCAAACTGGTTAATCTTTGTAAGTCCTATGATTTCCTCCACCGAGGTCACGAGCCAAGACACACCAAGTTCTGGGTCTGACACGCTTTACGATCGGCCCCGTCGTCGGGGTAAGCACAAAATCTTCATCGGCATGGCTCCTGGTGTGGGGAAGACCTACCGGATGTTAGAAGAAGCTCAACGGTTGCGGCAGGAAGGCTTAGATGTGGTGATTGGGGTTGTGGAAACCCATGGGCGCGAAGAAACGATTAAAAAGCTGGATGGGCTAGAAGTTTTACCCCGAAAGCAGATTCAGGTTGGCGGGGTTATCTTGACCGAAATGGATACTGAAGCGATCGTCGCCCGCCAACCTCAACTCGTGCTCATTGATGAACTCGCCCATACCAATGCCCCCGGCTCAGAGCGGGAAAAACGCTACCAAGATGTGGAATATGTGCTTTCCAGGGGCTTGGATGTCTACTCCACAGTTAATATCCAGCACTTGGAGAGCCTCAATGACATCGTGGCTCGGATTACAACCGTCGTGGTTCGAGAACGCATTCCCGATCGCCTCTTGGAAGAAGCGGATGAAGTCGTTCTGATTGATGTCACCCCCGAAACTTTGGAAGAACGTCTGAAAGAGGGCAAGATTTATGCACCAGAAAAAATAGACCAGGCTCTCAATAACTTTTTCCAACGGCGGCACCTGATTGCACTGCGAGAATTGGCTCTGCGGGAGATCGCCGATAACATCGAAGAGGACTCGATCGAAGAAGATTCCCATGATATCAATCGCAAAGCCTCCCACTGTAATATTCACGAGCGAGTACTAGTTTGCATTTCCACCTACCCGAATGGGCTGCAACTGTTGAGGCGGGGGGCCCGCATCGCCGGGTACATGAATGCCCCCTTCTATGTGCTGTTTGTCTCCAATCCCGATCGCTTTTTGACGAAAGAAGAAACCCTGCATATCGAAACCTGTGAGCGGCTGTGTCAGGACTTTAATGGCCAGTTCATGCGGGTTCCCGGTCAAAATATTTCGCGGGCCATCGCTGAAGTTGCTCAAACCTACCACATCACACAAATCGTCATTGGGGAAAGCCAAAAATCTCGTTGGAAAATGTTGTTGCGTGGGTCTCTCACCCAACAACTGGTACGATTGCTCAAGAACATCGATTTGCACATCATCGCCACTGAACAGCCCCCAGAACGATTAATCTCCCTCAAGTAAAGACATGTACATCATTGGTTTAATAAGTGGCACCTCCGTCGATGGCATTGATGCAGCCCTAGTCGATATCTCTGGTATGGAAGCAGATCTGTCAGCCACCCTCCTCGCAGGGGCAACCTATCCCTACCCCGATGATCTCCGATCGCAAATCCTCGGTGTTTGCAGCGGGGATAAACTGTCGATCGCCGATCTCGCTGAACTAGACGATCGCATCGCTGACCAGTTTGCCCAAGCCGCCCTCGCGATTCAAAGCGGTCATCCCCCCGCTCGGCTCATTGGCTCCCACGGGCAAACCGTTTATCATCGTCCCCCAGACAACTCCCATCCCTTAGGCTACAGCTTTCAGCTAGGACGGGGAGCCTCGATCGCTCAACTGACCCATATTCCCACCGTCAGCAACTTCCGGGCTGCTGACATCGCGGCTGGCGGACAGGGTGCGCCCCTCGTGTCCCGTGTAGATGCCTACTTACTCAGCCATCCTACCCAAAGCCGCTGCATACAGAACATTGGCGGCATTGGCAATGTGACCTATCTACCCGCCACCAGTACCCCAAGGTGGGAACAGCACATCCGGGGCTGGGACACTGGCCCTGGCAATATGCTCCTGGATCTGGCGGTGCAGCACCTTTCCCAGGGAGAGCAGCGGTACGACCACGATGGAGCATGGGCAGCTACGGGCACTCCCTGCTTCCCCCTCGTTGACCAGTGGTTGCAGCAAGCCTACTTCCAACAGTCACCCCCAAAATCCACTGGACGGGAGCAATTTGGCTCTGCCTACCTGCACCAATGCCCAGCCGATAGCACTACTTACAGCCTCAATGCCGCCGATCTTCTCGCCACCCTCACGGAACTCACCGCTGCCTCGATCGCCCATAGCTACCAGTCCTATCTCCCCGACAGCCCTACTGAGGTGCTACTTTGCGGAGGGGGTAGCCGGAATCTGTACCTGAAACAGCGGCTCCAAGCTCTGCTACCTACCACAGCAGTTAAGGTGACAGATGACGTGGGGTTGAACGCTGACTTTAAAGAAGCGATCGCCTTTGCCGTACTAGCCTACTGGCAACAACAGGGAATTCCTGGTAACCTGCCTCAAGCTACAGGAGCCAGAAAACCTGTCCGCTTGGGAGAACTTTCTTCAATGATTTAATTTCAACCCTGATCTTAAGGCTCAAGCCTACAGATATCTCCACCGATCGCATGGTAGTATGTGGCTACATCTGCCCTTGTTTTGCATTTTGGAGAGCAAGGCTTTACTCGATTTAATTTCTGCAATTTCAAGGACAGAATAGGCAGGGAAGGGCGCTGTGGCTCACACTTTTTTAATTGAGGCGGGACGCTGGACACTGCAAGGAAGCTGGCTAGAGCGAGACGGAATGCCAGTCATGGTCAAAGGTAAAACCTTGGTCACTTGGAATCGGGATGACTGGTTTAACATGGGCACGATGCTGGAGTTTCCCGGAAGTGAGCGTGAAACCATTACTTTACAGTATCGGGGGCGGCTGGATACGGGCGATCGACGGTATACATTTGTCCTTCAGCATAGCCTTTTGGGGCGGGTTGAGGGGGAAGGATGGGTAACCCCAGAATCCCTCGTTCAGCGCTATTGGGTGTTGGGCGATCGACAACGGCGTAGTGGTTTTGAGACCTTACACATGCTCAGCGCCGACAAGTATTACTTCTCCAGTGGAATTATGGCGGGTCACTACTTAACCAGCGCCATGGAAGCAACCTTAGACCGAAGGCCAGACTAAGAAGGTTTCTGAGAAAGATGTTGCTGCTGTAAGGGCGTTCGCGTAGCGTGTACTTTGCACTTAGCATCCGGGCAATGACCTTCTGGTCGATTCAAGAGCTTATCTGCTGGATGCTTCACCCTTCGGGAACCGAGCTACGGGCAGTCATCATCTGGTAAATTCAAGGGTTTATTTGCCGATCGCTAAGTGTGAAGTGCCAAGCGTGAAGTACAAGCTACAGAAGTGCCCCTAAAGCCGAACCGGTTTGCTCAAAAATTTCCTGAGTAGCTGGGATAAAAATTCTTTTTTCTCCATAAAATTTGGCTTGGGGGATAGGGAGCGCTAGAATGGCTTTACTGAAACTTCATAAAGCCCGACTTCACCCTGGTTTCCTGACCCTTGAAACTGAAGCTATCCTTTTAAAGATTCTCATCTTGAGCGTGAGGCTTAGAGTTTTCATCTTCAACAAGTAACTCGATCGACAGGAAGGCATGGTTAGCACAATTGATAACAATGTTGTATGCGTCTCTAATTACTTCTGTAAGGTTGAACTCTAAAACAAGGGAAAGCAGATAGCAATACTCTTGGCGAGATATATTATTGGGAAGCTGCTGAATCGCCCATCAAAGTTCTATCTTGACTCCGCCTAAGCTCGTAAACTCCCTAGCTCTGCCGTTCTCCCACACGTTCTTTAGATTTGATTACGTAGACTTCTGATGACTGACTCTAACCTCGGTCGCTTACTGGCTAATCGCTATCAACTTCAGGAGTTGATCGGAAAGGGAGCGATGGGTCGAGTTTATCTAGCCAAAGATGCTTTATTAGGGGGCGTACCCGTTGCGGTCAAATTTTTGGCGCGAACCCTGCTGAACGAAAAAATGCAGAATCGCTTCAGAAGTGAGGCCAGAACCTGCGCCCAATTAGGACAGAAGAGCATCCATATTGTGCGGGTCATGGACTATGGCGTAGACGAAGACGAGGTGCCTTTCTACGTAATGGAGTATTTGCAAGGACACAGCTTGAGTGAACTGATTCGGAACCGATCGCTACCCCTGCCCAAGTTTCTGAACATCACTCGCCAAGTTTGCCTAGGACTTCAGTGCGCCCATCAAGACTCTGTAGTTCACAGAGACATCAAACCGGGAAATATCCTGGTTACCCAGGATGTCAGTGTCGGTGAAATGGCTAAAATCTTAGACTTTGGGATTGCGCGCTTGTTGCAAGCAGATAGTGATCAGACCCAGTCGTTCATGGGTACCTTGGCCTATTCGTCGCCAGAGCAGATGGAGGGCAAGGAGTTAGATGCCCGATCGGACATCTACAGTCTGGGGATCATGATGTTTGAAATGCTGACGAATAAAATCCCCTTGCAAGCCGATACCCACACCTTTGGCAGTTGGTATAAAGCCCATCACTTTCAACCCCCCCGCTCCTTTGATGTGGCTCATCCTGGGCTGAAATTACCAAAGTCGTTGGAAGGTCTGGTCATGGGTTGTCTGGCGAAGTCGGCGAACGATCGCCCCCAAAATATGGCGGAAGTGCTGAGGGCGCTAGAGCCGCTAGAAGAACGCTTCCTGGCGGGGCGACAAATTGGGCACCAAATTGAGGCGGCCCTCTCTAAGTTGCCGGTTGTGCCTGAAACGCGCTCCAGTAAAATACTTTCACCCGACGAAATTTGCCATTTGACCTCGTGGCCCAAAACGAAACCGATCGCTGAAATCGTCTTTCCCTACGGCTTGAAAACCAGCCGAGACGTGCTGTCTACCCTGTGGGTCATGCTCCCGAAGCACGAAATTCAAAATCGCATATCCAGCACTCGCTATAACCAATTCCTTTGCATGATGGCTCCCCATCCGATGCTGCTGTGGATTACAGTTCTCTACAACGTGGAATACGGTCCCCGCTGGCTCCCCTGCTACCTTGATTTGAAGACAACTCAGGGGCAGGAAACGACGCGACTTTTGGGAGAGCGTGGGCACTATCGCTTGCTGTTTTTTGCTACAGAAGAGCCTCAGAAGTGTTCAGCGGTTATGGCTTCCACGATCGCCCCACCCCAGTGCAAACGGCTTCTAGAATGGGCGAATATGAGTCAAATGGCTCAATCATCGACACAGCCTGGAACAACCAAGCAACTCCTGAAGCAAGAATTTGAGAACCTAAAGCCGAAGATTTTAATGAAGTTGGAAGCCATGTACGAAGATGTGATGTACGAAGAAGCGATGGATTTGTCAGGCTAATAGACCGAGCCATAAATTTTATTTCACCCATCCTTAAAGGCTGACCCAGACCATGATTGACCATGACGTGATAATTGTTGGGGGCGGTTTAGCAGGCTCACGGGCTGCCCTAGAAATTGTGCGGACAGACCCAACCCTAAGCGTGGCCGTTGTGGCCAAAACCCATCCAATTCGTTCCCATTCTGTTGCAGCCCAAGGTGGCATTGCCGCAGCCCTGAAAAATGTTGATCCTGCCGATAGCTGGGAGGCCCACGCTTTTGATACCGTCAAAGGCTCTGACTATTTAGCAGATCAGGATGCCGTGGAAATTCTCACCCGCGAGGCAGCAGATGTGGTGATTGACCTAGAACACATGGGCGTGCTGTTCTCTCGGTTGCCTGATGGTCGGATTGCTCAACGGGCGTTTGGCGGACATGCCCACAATCGCACCTGCTATGCCGCCGATAAAACGGGCCATGCCATTCTGCACGAATTAATCTGTAACCTGATGCGTTACGGAGTGAAAATCTACGACGAATGGTACGTGATGCGACTGATTTTGGAGGAGGGACAGGCAAAGGGGTTGGTGATGTATCACATTCTGGATGGGCAAATTCAGGTGGTGCGCGCTAAAGCCGTGATGTTTGCAACGGGTGGCTATGGACGAGTGTTTAATACCACGTCCAACGATTATGCTTCTACGGGAGATGGGTTGTCGATCGCCGCCCTCGCTGGCTTGCCCCTAGAAGATATGGAGTTTGTCCAGTTTCATCCGACGGGGTTGTATCCTGTGGGGGTGCTGATTTCTGAAGCGGTGCGCGGGGAAGGAGCGTATTTAATCAACAGTGCTGGCGATCGGTTTATGGCAACCTATGCCCCCAGCCGGATGGAACTAGCTCCCAGAGACATCACCTCGCGGGCGATCGGACGAGAATTAAGGGCAGGGCGAGGCATTCATTCCGATGGTACAGCGGGCGGCCCATTTGTTTACCTGGATCTGCGCCACATGGGGCGCGAAAAAATCATGAGCCGAATTCCCTTCTGCTGGGAAGAAGCTCACCGCTTACTGGGCATCGATGCGGTGACTCAACCGATGCCTGTGCGTCCGACAATTCACTATTCTATGGGAGGTATTCCTGTCAATACGGCGGGACAGGTACGAGGTAGCTCAGATAGCCTTGTGGACGGCTTATATGCTGCTGGGGAAACGGCTTGTGTCTCTGTGCATGGGGCAAACCGTTTAGGCAGTAATTCGTTGCTGGAATGTGTGGTATATGGGCGCAGAACGGGGGCAACGATCACCCAAGCCATCCCCACACGCAAACTTCCCAATGTGGATGAGTCCCACTACATTACCGAAGCCCAGCAGCAACTCCAGTCCTTGCTCGATCAGCCGGGTCACTATCGGATTAACCAGGTGCGCCAGGCATTTCAGGACGCAATGACTGAGTTCTGTGGGGTGTTTCGCAATGCCTCCCTGATGGAAACAGGCTTGGCTCAGCTTCAGGGCTTTCAGGCGCAATACAGCCAAATCTACTTGGATGACAAAGGCAAGCACTGGAATACGGAAATCATCGAGGCGCTGGAATTGCGATCGTTGATGATTGTGGGACAGATGATTCTAGAGTCAGCCCTCCAGCGGCAGGAAAGCCGGGGCGCTCATTGCCGAGAAGATTATCCCCAGCGAGATGATACAAACTTTCTTCAGCACACTCTGGCCTACTACTCCGCTGCTGGCATTGATATCAGCTACCATCCAGTCACAATTACAATGTTTGAGCCGCAGGAACGAAAATATTAGACTCCAAATAGAGTATTACACCCTGAATCAAGCCTCAGCCGCAGGGCAAAGCATACCCTTCGGGAAGCAAGCTACGGGCAGAATGCTTTGAAACTCAATAAGGAGATTTCTAGAAAAGTTTATACCAGGCACTGGAAGGGCGAAGCCTACGGGCAATGACCTTCTGGCCGATTCAAGGGGGAGCATCTCACTTTTGCAACCCTCACCCTAAATCCCTCTCCCAGGTCTTATCATTACCAACATCTCTTAAAAAGCTTGGAGAGTGTCTGATAAACGCCCTAGACCTTGCACTCGCCCCCTTTTCATATATGCTTGAAAGGCTTTAAGGCCCCAATTCTGGGGGACTTCGATCTCAGAACCCCCCAGAATTGGGGCAGGGCTGATTTATTGGAAAAGTAATAACCTTGAAAAGCCTACTATCTCGTTTGGTTTAGATTAGGCATAACGCGAAGTAGAACGAAAGAATGAGGCTTTCGAGCTTTTTC
>JARCMD010000015.1 GCA_030248885.1 Leptolyngbyaceae cyanobacterium MP9P1.79
CTTCTCCCAGTGGGAGAAGGGGAGCCGATCCAAATCTTAGCCCCTCTCCCCTTTTGGGAGAGGGGTTGGGGTGAGGGCGGTTCGGGAAAGTTGCACATCACCTATTTATCAGTTTGAGATCACTGAAGAGATGAGTAGTTCTCTACGCCAGTTTTTTAAGCTGTTGATTCAGTTGCCAGCTTAGGACACCGAGGATTATCCCCTGCATCACGATCGCGGTGACCAAGTTAGATAGAGCGGGTAACGTAGAGCCGAGTAACCAAGGAAAGCCAAAGAATACCCAGAGTGCTGGCACTTTATCTGGACTAAGACTCAACAGACCGAGGGTGATTGGGGGCAGAAACAGCAGGGTAGCCAAAGCGCCTGCGGCCCAAGTCGTAGGGTTCCTGATTTTTGATGCCAGAATTTGTTGCGTAATGACCGCGTAAATGAGCAGGGACAGCATGAACGGAATCAGGAGCAAGCAGACTATTAGTTTGGGGCCACTGGTTGGCCAAAGCAGAATCCAGGGCACGAGCAAGGCATTGATGATGATGAGGTTGATGCCGATCGCCACGGGTGCAGGACTCTTTTCTGCCCAGATTAGATCTTGTAAGCTCGCATGTCCTCGGCGATCGTAGCGCAGCCAATCCAGCAACGCTTGCCGTTGGGGAGTCAGGGCTACAATCAAAACTAGGACGCAAAAGAAGTTGATTCCATACAAGAAGAATAGGTTTAGCAAAGAGTCGGGGAATAGAGACTCTACAGGTGAGACATTATTCGCCACTCGATTAGGGGTCTGGAGGAAAAAGCCTAGGAAAAACACTTCCAGGTAAGCCATGATCGCGTAGCTTTGCCGCTTACTGAGAATTGTTGCAGTGGGGTTGTGAAACCGCCGCCGCAACACCTGCCAGATGGCAAAGGTCATGATGCCGATGTTGAGTAGGACGAAGAGGTGGGAGAACCAAACATTGGTGGCGATCGGCACATAATACCACTGGAGATCGATCGTGGCATCCTGTTGGCTTCCCATTACCTTAAACTGGCTCCACACCGTCACAAAGCTCCACGTCATGAAGAGAGGAGCAAAGGAAAAGAGCGTGATCGCACTGAAGCCAGGGGCAGTAGCGGCTGCCAAAAATCCCCGCGCTCCACTCAGCAATGCCGTTAACAGAGCGACACTAAACAGGAACGCGCAACCTGCCGCCAGCATCAGATAGAAACTGACGATAAAACCCAGTGGCACCACCTCAGCAGTCATGGCTGAGACCACATGCAGCGGCACGAACAGTAGCACGCTCAAGTAGGGCAAGAGGGGTACTCCTAAAATTTTGCCCAGCAAAATGTTCTGGCTGGTTCTAGGGCTGAAGCGCAGAAAGTTCAAGGTGCCTCGGCGCTCCTCTTGCGCCACATCCCCAATGAGACTGTAACTTCCTATGGCAAATAAGACAGGAGGTATCAACCAAGTCAGCGTCCTAAAGAGGTTTAATCCAGCACTAGAGAGTTCATAACCGGTTGCGAGAAAGCCTTGCCCGAAGGCCAGCAGCAAAAGTACCTGCACCACGAGCGAGATGGCGATCGCAACAATTACACTGCGCGGTTTCAGCCGACCTCTTAGTTCGCGTAGGAGTTGCGGGTTCCAGTTGCCAAGTTGATTAATCCAGGTGGGAGTCATGGGGGAGTGGGGGAGTAATGGGGTGATAGAGAGTGCCCTAGGGCAGCGTGGCAGAAGTTTCTGATTAGTTAGGGAGATAGTTTTGAGTTTTGAGTTTTGAGTGCTGAGTTTTGAGTTTTGAGTAGTTATTTCTGACAACCTGCACTAGTTGCAAGAAGAGGCTTTACCCCTATGAGGTTTGTTTGTGACCTAGTTTTAAGAAGATGCCTTCTAAGCTTTCTTGAACTTGGCAAAATTCGGTAATCAGTAAGCCTGATTCAATGAGCGATCGTAGCAGCAGGGCAGATTCTTCTGGGGTGCCGGAGAAGGTGATTTGCACCTTGCCTTTGTCGGGAATGACTTCACAATCTCCCACCAGGGAATGGTTTCGTAATTCTGCTTGCAGGGTGTCTACATCTGCCAAGGCAGAGATGAGGATTTTTTGTCCACTCAGGCGATCGTATAACTCCTGGAGGGGCGCACTTTCCACAAGATGCCCCAGTTCCATAATGCCGATGGAGGTGCAAAACTCAGCCAGGTCACTTAAGATGTGAGATGAGATTAGAATCGACATGCCCTGCTGCCGCAAGCCTTTGATAATTTCCCGGAACTCAATGCGGGCGATCGGGTCTAGCCCAGACACTGGCTCATCCAGCAAGAGTAAGGTTGGTCGATGAATAATAGTACGGGCCAGGCTCAGTCGCTGTTTCATCCCCCGCGACAGAGTGCCCACCAAGCTATGGCGTTTCTCTTCCAGGTTGACCAATGCCAAGACTTCACTCAGTCGCTCGCTTAAATTGGGTTCTGTCAAATAGTAGAGTCGGGCGAAATAATCCAGATACTGCCAAACCATCAAATCGTCATAGAGCGGAAAATCGTCGGGCAGGAATCCCAATTGCCGCTTCACTTCAGGATTGGACTGTCCTTGCACAAAGCGCGCTCCGCCGATGTAAATCTCTCCAGCGGTTGGCTCTTCAGCCGCCGCCAACATGCGGATCAACGTCGTTTTACCTGCACCGTTGGGGCCAATTAAGCCATAAATTTCACCTGCTTGGACAGCTAAATCAACGTTGTTGACCGCAATATGTCCTTCAAACTGCTTTGTGAGGTTAACCGTAGAAATTGCGAGGGGTGCAGTCATAGGTGGATGTGCAGATGATGGGGCTAGCTCTCTGCCCTAGTCTATTACTTCAGAATCAGAAGTTTATGAATCTTTATGATCTGCAACAGCAGTTCTACGAGCCTACGTCGATAAGTAGATAGGCGTAATTAATTGTAAAAGGGGGAGTGGGGGCGTTGCCCCCAGGCAGGGGGTTCCACCCCCTCCACCCCCAAAATCATCTTTAGTTTGATTGCACCCAGCTACCTACTCTCCATCGTGCGTAAACACACCCGTAACATTTGAGCCAATAAAGTATCAGTTTGTAAGGATTTTTGTATTCCAGAACACTTCTCCTTTAAACTACGATTTAATCTCTACCTTTAGATGGACGCTCATGCTTCAACTCCTTTGGCATGACTGGGTACTACTGAGTTCTACGATCGCTTGCACGGTTGCCCTGTGGCTACTATCCTTCCGTTACAAAAACGACGATTTGGACGTGTCAGAACTCATTCTTCTCAGGCTGACTTTTTCCTACTGGCTGGTCTACTGCTTTGCCTCCGTAATCCAACGCTTTGTGATGTCAATGTTCCAGCTTACAGAATGGGACACCCTGGAATGGGACATCCTGGGACTGAGTTTGAAACTGACTGCTGTAGTCTCGTATTTACTCACCTTTGCGTGTGTCTTAACCCTGCCTTTCCATCACCTCATTGCGTCACGACGACAGGTGCAGTAAGACAGAAGGACGGCTACCAAAGTTAAGAAATCTCTTGCATTGCAGGAGATTTCTTAACTTTGTCCAACTCTGTGTACCTTGTTCAGAGGCTACGCAAAAGATCTTGTCACAAAGGTATGTGATAGTGCATTAACTTGCCCAGGCATACTCATCTTCTGTGATCTCTTCATCTCGATCGGGGCAGGAACCATCGGGCATGGCTGCACCCCGAAAGTCTGCTCCTGTGAGATTTGCACCCAGCAAGTTGGCTCTCGTTAGGTTTGCACCCTTAAAATTCGTTTGCGTTAGATTGGCACTGCCCAGATCTGCTTCCGTAAGATTGGCCCCAGAAAAGATCGTGCGAGTCAAGTTAGTCGATCGCAAGCAAGTTCCTACTAAGCTAGCCCCGCTCAAGGTGGCGTTGCTGAAGTCTGCCCATCGGAGGTTGGCTCCGTCCAAGTTGGCTCCGATCAGATTTGCTTGCACCAATTGTGCTCGTTTCAAGGTGGCGCGAATGAGGTCGATCCCTATCAGGTGCGATCGACTCAAATTGATCCCGTTCAAATTAGCATGATTGAGATCAGCGAGGCATAGTTCTGAGTCACTCAAATCAGTAGCACCTAAATTTACTCCCTTTAAGTAGCTCCGACTGAGTTTTATACCTTTGAAACTGCGTTCTCCGGCGGCATAACGCTGGATCAGATCTGTGGCGGTCATTGACGTTATAAATCCAGGTTATTTATGTTGACTGCTACCAATTACCCCTGAGGTTACGTACTGTAACATTATCTAGAGCGTTCTGTTAGAAGCTCGTTTAAGGCTTTAAAGAAGTAAGGGTTTTGATGAAATTAGCACGATGGAGATGGGGAACTAGGGCCCGTTGGGTCACGCTGTTGTTAGGAGGAGGGCTGCTAGCTAGGGCAACGATCGCCTTCTGGATGTACCCTGGTTTTGACGAAGCCTACTACTACCTCTACACACTCTATCCAGATTGGAGCTACTTCGACCATCCGCCCCTGGTGGCGATTTTGACAGCGATCGGGCCATGGCTAACGGGCATTGTGTCGCAATTTACCCTACGCCTTGGAACATTAGTGCTACATACCGGGACATTGGCACTCTTGTATGCCACTGGCGTGAAGCTCTTCTCTCCCCAAGCAGGATTATTGACTCTCGCCTTGGCAACCCTCATGCCCTTTTTTCCAGTGGCGTTTGGCACCTTCAACCTGCCCGATGCGCCCTTGATGTTTTTTTGGACTGCCACCCTCTACTGGGCAGCAGCGGAGTTTTTTCGCCGCACCCCAGCCTATCAACCCAGCTATCGCTTGTCCATTATCTGCGTCATGGTGGGGCTGGCTTGCCTGGGTAAGTATCACGGCTTTGTGCTAGGGGCTGGGCTGGTTGGTTTTTGCCTGAGCCATCCCCGCTATCGATCGGCGCTGATTTCTCCCTGGATGGCGATCGGTGCCGGACTATTTCTGCTCACCCTGTCCCCCTTGCTGATTTGGAATGCCCAGCACGACTGGGTTTCGTTTCGGTTTCAGTCAGCCCGCACAGTGCCCACCCGTGGCTTTAGTATCTGGGGAGTTTTAGTGACGTTTCTCGTGGAAGTGGCCTATCTGTTTCCTGCCTTTGGGTTTCCCCTGTGGTGGGTAAGTGCGAAAGCAACGATCGCCACCCTGCTACCCCGCTCTACGCCGCTCTCAGGCAAGGGAGACTTACCCCAGAAACGATCGCTTATTCTCTGGATCTCCCTGCCGCTGATGGTGGGCTTCACTCTCATGGGGGGCTATAGCCAAGTCTTGCCCAGTTGGCCCATGCCTGGACTGTGGGGCACAACACTGCTGCTGGGACAACAGGCTGCCCTCTGGCAAAAGCAATCGGCAGGGCGGATTTGGCGGTGGCTGCTGGGGTCAGGGGTGGCGATCGTGTTCCTGGTTTCCCTCGCCCTCACCTATGTTGTGAGTGGCGTTCCATTTCCCCAAACCAGCACCTATGTGCTTCAATCAGGACTCTGGACAGCGCAACCCCCGCCCTCCACTCCGCCCATTGTCGATCTACAGCGTCCGCAGGAAACATTGGCGACGATCGATTATGCCCTCACTGAAGCGTCTAGCCAACTCTTTGATGTGCAGCAATTGCGCCAAGGGTTTGCCCAGTCGCCCCGCCTCATGGCTGCCCTGCAAGCCTCCAGTTTCGTGTTCACCAATTATTACTTTGTCGGCGGACAGGTGGCGATGGCGCTAGTGCCACTGTCAGGCAAGCCTATCACCTGCTTTGACAGCGATCTGCGTGGCTTTGCCTTCTGGTCAACACCGCAGCAATGGCTAGGACAGGATGCTCTCTATATCACTTCGGAGTATTTCCAGCGCCCAGAAGACTTACGGGCTAAGTATGGGGAGTATTTCGCCAGTCTGGAACGGATTGGACAGGTGCCGATTCGCCGGGGTAAGGCGGTGGTGCAGGTCTTTGAGATATACCAAGCCAAAAAGCTACTCAAACCCTATCCCCGTCCCTACTGAAGTGATGAAGATCCTAACTGTGAAGGTGAAGCCAAATTCCAGAAAGCAGGAGATTCGCCAAGAGGAGGATGGCAGTTTGACGGTGTATTTGAAATCGCCCCCGATCGCTGGCAAAGCGAATCAGGAATTAATCCAATTGCTGGCTAAGATGTTTGACGTGCCTCAGTCCTATGTTCAGATCAAGGCTGGGGTATCAGCAAAAAGTAAGCGGGTAGAAATTCATATGGATTAAAGGACTTCTGCCACACCTAGCTTCAAGGAACAATTTCCACTAGCGTTTCACGCTTAACAACCTGATAAATCTCATCTACATCACGGTTCTTCAGCGAAATACATCCCCATGTCCAGTTGGAACGTTGATCAATTAAGGTGTTATCTCCGCTTGGCACACCATGAATCCCGATCTGACCCCCGATCGGCAGCAACCAATTGGTTTTACCTGTGAGCTTTGCCTGAAAGTGCTTTTGCCACGATCGCGATGTTGGATAATCCAACCACATAAATTTTGACCAATCTGAATGGGGATAGAGATCCTGTATATGGAAAATCCCTTCAGGAGTTTTTCGGTCTCCTTCATGGAGCTTATCACCCGTTGGATTACTGCCAAAGACGACTGGATAGGATTTGATGGGTTGAAGGTTATAAAACAGCGTTAATCTATGTTTGGATTTTTCAATCAGTATGGAAGTTTTCTGCTCTGCTATGTTGCCTTTAACAAGTTGCGATAGTGGTTGCGTGTGGTTGAGAAGTTGTTCCCCTGCCATCAATGGATGAACAGGTTGCTCAGATTTGCAAGCAGGTAAACAAAGCACGGCTGGCAGTTGCGACACAGGCACCAAAAACCCAAGTCGGGCCAGCAGCAAGTAAAATGTGGTTCCACAAACTGCAAAAAGCACGAAGAGAACTAGACGCTTTCTGGCTACCTTTACACTCTTTACACGTACTTCCTTCATGTCTCCTCATTATTTTGATGGGGGATAATTAATAATGGCTGATGCAACTACCTTGTCCAACAGCATCAACCAAGAGATTTCCAGAAAAATTCATGTCAGGAAACGAAAGGGTGAAGCATCTGGGCAATGACCTTCTAGTTGATTCAAGGGCTTATCTGTCAGATGCTAGGTGCAAAGCACAGGCTACGCGAACGCCCCTACAGCAGTCACATCTTTCTCAGAAATCTCCTAATTAATCCTCAAAGATAGGTGCCCAAATTTCACTAACGGGAAGTTCCCATCCAGGAAGCAAATCAGGTAAGGTCAGTATGTCGCCATCTTGCAAGCGCTCTGTGCGATCGGCGCGATAGACCTCAATGGTGCGTGCCTGGGGATCAATCAAAATACCGATTTGAGTCCCCAAACTGATGAATTCTTGAATCTTCGCCTGTAGCTTTTCTAAAGAGTCTGTTTTAGACTTCACTTCGACAATTAAATCTGGTAGAAGTTCCAAATAATCCTCTGTGGATTGCTTCAACCTACGGGCTAGAACAAACGAGACATCTGGAGCGCGTAGATTTTGATTAGGCAGAATAAACCCTGCACTGGAGCCTGTGACTCGCCCTAGTCGTCGGGGGCGTACCCAATTGCCTAGTTGCCTGGCAAATTCGGTTCCCACTTCCTCAGATTCGTACCCTGATGGACTCATGACAATTATGTTTCCATCTACTAATTCCATCGGGTAGTCAGGATGGATTGCCTGCATCCATGCCACATCTTTTACAGTAAGAGTCATGTTTATAGTGTTTTATCGGACAGGAAATCTCTGAATCTACTAAGGACTTAAAGATCCTTGACAGAACTTAGGGAACAATCAGCACAGGGCAGGGGGAGAGATTAATCACCCGGTTGGTCACGCTTTCCGTTACGCCATCTTCCGTCAACCCTAGCCCTCGACAGCCCATAATAATGAGGTCAGCTTCAATTTCATCTGCCACATCACAAATCACAAATGCGGGTTTGCCCTCGCGCTCGATCGCCTCAGCTTCAATTCCTTCTTGAGAAAACAGACTTTTTGCCCCTTGCAGTAATTCGGCGATCGCGGCGGGTGAATTCATTGCATCTCCCGGAGCAATCACTGCGTCGGGTTCGGGCACTTCCACCACCGATAAAATGATCAATTGACTGCTATGGGTCTTGACAACTTGGGTAACAGTCTCAACAGCCTGACGAGATTCACGGCTTTGGTCAATGGGAAACAAAATCTTCTTGAACATAGTGCCTATTTCCGAGACGATGGGTTGTAATGGTTGAGATTTCCAGTGGGTTAGCAAAAGGGGGCAGGACTAGATTAAGATTAGCGGCTGGCAGAAAGCCAAATAATGATTCCGTTGTGAGAAGTTAGATATTAAAGAATTAAAGACGTGTTTAGGAGGTCAATTCTATGTCCAAGAAAACTGTAGCAAATTTGTCACCCTCAGATTTGGCGGGAAAACGGGTTTTGGTTCGCACTGATTTTAATGTACCGTTGGATGACGCGGGTAATATTACGGATGATACTCGGATTCGGGCTGCTTTACCGACCATTCAAGCTCTAATGTCCAAAGGGGCAAAGGTCATCCTGTGCAGCCATTTGGGCCGTCCAAAGGGGGTGGATGAGAAACTGCGCCTTACCCCTGTGGCCAAACGGTTAGCTGAATTATTAGAACAGTCCGTGGTGAAGTGCAGTGACTGCATTGGGGATGAGGTGACGGCTGAGATCGCTACACTCCAGAATGGCGATGTGGTGCTGCTGGAAAATGTTCGCTTCTACCCAGAGGAAGAGAAAAATGATCCAGAATTTGCCAAAAAGCTGGCTTCGATCGCTGATTTGTATGTGAATGATGCGTTTGGGACGGCTCACCGTGCCCACGCTTCCACAGAGGGAGTCACCCATTACTTGAGTCCTTGCGTGGCTGGCTTGTTGGTGGAAAAAGAATTGCAATACTTGCAAAGTGCGATCGAGCAACCCCAACGTCCTTTGGCGGCGATCGTAGGCGGCTCCAAGGTCTCCAGCAAAATTGGGGTCATTGAAACGCTGCTAGATAAAGTCGATAAGCTGTTCATTGGCGGCGGGATGATTTTTACCTTCTACAAAGCCAGGGGCTTGAACGTAGGTAAATCCCTGGTGGAAGAGGATAAGCTGGAACTGGCGCGGACTCTGGAAGCCAAGGCCAAGGAGCGGGGTGTGGCGCTGCTGCTGCCTACGGATGTGGTGGTGGCGGATAATTTTGCTGCCGATGCCAACACTCAAACTGTGGAGATTGACCACATTCCCGATGGCTGGATGGGCTTAGACATTGGCCCAGACTCGGTGAAATTATTCCAAGATGCGCTGGCGGATTGCAAAACCGTCATTTGGAATGGGCCGATGGGTGTGTTTGAGTTTGACAAGTTTGCCGTGGGAACTGAAGCCATTGCCCGGACTCTGGCAGATTTAACCAGCCATGGAGCCTGCACAATCATCGGTGGCGGAGATTCTGTCGCAGCGGTGGAGAAGGTGGGTGTTGCCGATCGCATGAGTCACATTTCCACGGGTGGAGGAGCAAGTCTGGAGCTCCTGGAAGGCAAAGAGCTTCCTGGTATTGCGGCGCTGAACGAAGCTTAAAGGTTGTTTGAAAAGGCATGAGTTGCTGCCCGAACCGCCCCCCTGCCCCCCAATTCTGGGGGGTTCTGAGGTAAAAGTCCCCCAGAATATAGACCTTCTGGCATTCCACAAAGGGGGCTTAAAGCTTTTCAGGCACCCTAGAAAAGGGGGCGAGTGCAAAATCCTTGGCACCCTTAAAACATCTTTTTGGACAAGTAGTCTGTGGCGCAAATGAGCTTGCCTTGCAAAACTCAGGCAAGGGGCTTAAGCCCCTTGCTAAAGCATTTCTACGTTAAGAGGTGTCTCGGTTTAGAGGTATCTAGACTTGTGCCACTTTGTACTAGAGTTGGTTTCTGTCCTTGCTGTGGAGAAGAAATGAGGGAAAAGATTGTAGTCTTTTCTCAACCTGATGTAGAGATGGCGAGGTGGAGGGGTAGGTAGAGAGCCGATCGCTGGAGTAGATGTTGTAGAGTCTACTGATTTCCTACAATGTCTCCGATCGCCCACCTGATTTGTGCCAGTTTCTACATTAACTAGCCAAAGCGTCAGGTCTATCTTATTTCTGCAACCATGAAAAGCCAACTGATTCGGATTGAAAACCTCCAGCCCAGCGATCGGCATGACCTTTATACCTTGCTGCAAACTCACTTTGAGGGTGTGCAACCTGATGTGTTTAAGGCTGATCTAGACCAGAAAAATTGGGCCATCCTACTCAGAGATGCAGACACAAATACGCTCAAAGGATTTTCCACGCTGCTATTACATCACACTGAATTTGCAGGAGAACCCCTCAGTGTCATCTACTCCGGCGATACCATCACAGATCCCAGTGCCTGGTCAAGTGCTGCCCTGCCTCGCACTTGGCTTGCTGCTATAAAATATCTACAGCAACGGTATGTTGTCGGAAAGCTCTACTGGCTCCTGATCTGCTCTGGCTACCGTACCTATCGATTCCTACCTGTTTTTGCCCAAGAGTTTTGTCCTCGATATGATACTCCGATGGCGGACGATTGTTTAGCCCGCATGAACTTTCTGGCTAAGCGCTACTACCATAGCGCCTATGATAAAACGTCTGGTATCGTGCGTCTCAGTCATCCCCAAATCTTACGAGAAGGATTAAGGAGTATTCCTGTGGGACGACAATCCGATCGCCATATCCGGTTCTTTATGGACAAAAATCCAGGGCATCTGCAAGGAGATGAATTGGTCTGCTTCACGGAGATCTGTGAAGCAAACCTCACTCGCGCTGGTCAGAGGATATGGTGCGCCGAGCCATTTTTGCTTGTGGAATGAACATAACTGCCTAGCAACTACTGGGAATACCTGTGGTCAAGTCCTGGGAACCTTGTAATTGACCCTTTGTAACTACCTCATGAGTATAAGACAATACTCAGCAGTACTTCTCCAATAAAGTTAGAACTACAATGAACTGGATGTACAACCCCCATGTATAAGCTATGTATAAATCCATTGCATCTCTCATCGGACTCAACCTTTGTATCGCCTTTTCTCCAACTCCCCTGAGCTTCATTCAGCCTGCCCATGCTGGTGATGCATCACTAAGCTGTCAAGCTACTCTTCGATCAGTTCAGGCGAAGCTTAAACAGCAACCAAATCTAAACGTTATTTCCATCAATCAACGAGATTTATTTCAGAGTCATCCCAATTATCCCCAAGGTCGTCCCAAGGAGTATGTCATTGCTTTGGGTGGATCTCAAGCATCAAATTTCCTCAAGTCACGTCAGTTAATGACCACTCTTGCCACTCAGATTATCCGCAATTGTGAAACGGTAAGTTTAGTTACATTTGGAACAGCTAATAGCGGTGATGTGGTGAATTTAGGCTTGATGCCAAATGGCAGCATCCAGATATTTGAGTGTTTAGAGCCAGGACGGGACTCTCCCGATCGGAGAGTGTGGGGAAAGGTCTTTTGCGTATAGTTCCGAATCATCTTTCATGATCAAATGGGTCGTGTAGCCCTAACTCCATTAAAAATCTCGCAAAAAGTGGCTGAATTTTTTGGAATTTTTCAAGAGTTTAACAATAGATGAATGCAGGGTATTCCTCACGGTTCTTAACAGTTATCTCCACTGGTAGATAGGTTGACTAGATCATATCCAGTATCTTGGATTTGTTGATACAAACTACTTTTAGGAACTGGGAATTATGAATATCATTGCTTGGATTGTTTTAGGTTTAATTGCTGGTGCGATCGGCAAAGCTATTTACCCTGGTGATCAAGGCGGCGGCATTCTGTCTACGATCGTCTTGGGTGTTGTCGGTGCATTCTTAGGCGGCACATTGGGTACATTCCTGCAAACAGGAACCCTGAGCTTAACCGCCTCTAGCCTCAGCATTCCCGGTGTCTTCGTTGCCGTTTTGGGTGCTATCTTGGCTATCTTCCTCTGGGGTTTGTTGACCCGTCGCTCTGCGTAATTTGAGCCAGAGTTTAGAGACTGAGTGTTTGCTTAGCCTTGCGACTAACGCGAGGGATGCTGAACCAGTCAATATGAATTTAACTGTAACTCAAATAACGCTATATATAAAAAGGTCTGCCCCTAGGGGCAGACCTTTTTATAGTTTAGTGGTTAGTTAAACCTGGGAATGATACAACTCTAGTGTTCTGTCAAGAAAATTTTGAAGGGTCGAAGACCCTCAAAATTTAACTCCAACTAACCTCCCGGCTCTCAGCTACCCGTCAATTAATGATTGACAGACTACTAGTCGATCGAAATGGACTGAGGGCCGCTGCTTCTGCCATTATTGATCTCTACTCGACCTGTGCTGGCTGAAGAGGATGAACTTGAATGTTGATCTATCCAGCTTTTCACGGGATCTTCAGCTAAACTAAGCCGAAAGAATCCAGAGAAAAAACCGCCTAAAAATGCAGCAGGCTGCTGCACGAATTCACTAAACACAGGGGCAAGCTCATCTACAAACATGGGGTAGCTCCGTTGTATATATAAGGAGATTTCTGGGAAAAACTGACCGCTGCATGGGCGAAGCATTCAACAAGTGAGAGGCGATGTGTAACTTAAAGTCTGCCCTCATCCCCCAGCTTCTTCTCCCACTGGGAGAAGGGGAGCCGATCTAAATCTTAGCCCCTCTCCCCTTCTGGGAGCTTGTCATTACCAACATCTCTTAAAAAGCTTGGAGAGTGTCTGATAAATGCCCTAGACCTTGCACTCGCCCCCTAAATCCCCCAATTCTGGGGGACTTCGATCTCAGAACCCCCCAGAATTGGGGGGCAGGGGGGCGGTTCGGGCGACAATTTGGGCCTTCTGAGAGGTTTAAAATTCACATTTTTGAAAAATCGAAGATTTTTCAAAAATGTTGGTAATGACAAGTTCTGGGAGAGGGGTTGGGGTGAGGGCGGTTCGGGAAAGTTGTACATCGCCTAATGAGCCTTTGAACTAATCAAAAGACTGTTGCCCGAATGCTAAGTGCAAAGCACACGCTACGCGAACGCCCCTACGTTTGACGGTATGACGTTTCCTGGAAATCTTCTAAGTCCTTTCCAAAATCATAACGTGGTCTTCTGTCTACTTCTGCTGCTCTGGCAACATACATTTGTCGCTATCGCATCCAGCAGGGCCTTCCACCGTTTGTTTGCCAGAATCGTACTGCTGGAGAGCTGTGTGGAAGTTGTCTGAGCGTTTGCGGCTACGAACGTCCTGTTGTAAGCGATCGTATGTCGCTTTGTCAATCTTCTCGAAGGGGAGACGAGGAAAGGGAGCGTCGAAGCGGGCGAGGAGCGCAGCACTGATGTAGCCATTGTGATTGGCGATCGTCTGATAGATTTGCTCTGCCAGAGGCTCAATTTCATCTTCCCGCAGTTCGATCGTGGCACTGGTGTTGTGGGTGGTGTAGTAGTTTTGCACTTGGAGATAAAAGTCTAGCTGAGCCAAGGCAGAAAACTGTTCGATCGCCACTTGGTCAGCCCCTGGCAGATTTGCCCAAGGAACCTCCACCGGAATTTCGACCAACCATTCGGTGCAGCGGGGATCGAAGGGGTCATTGAGCAAGTTGCCCGTTTCGTCCTTATCCGACTGGGAGGGCACGATCGAGTAGCCAAAGTCCAGGCAGGCTAGGGCAACGGGATCATTTTTCCGAAAGGTGATGCGCCGAATATAGCGTTGGGCTTTGGGAGGGTGCCAGCCGGGGCT
This sequence comes from Leptolyngbyaceae cyanobacterium MP9P1.79, assembly GCA_030248885.1. Taxonomy (GTDB): domain Bacteria; phylum Cyanobacteriota; class Cyanobacteriia; order JARCMD01; family JARCMD01; genus JARCMD01. Next base: position 13,700 of record JARCMD010000015.1, read on the forward strand.
AGCGCTGGTAAGCAATGATTTTGTGCCGGCTGGTTGCACGGTAGTGCAGCGGTTCGGTTGCTTGAGACTGTGCCGATCGCAATACTCCCCAATAACGCGATGCACGATCGCCTTCCATCGGGTTAAACACTCCTGCTCCCGTTGCTTAAATTCCAGCCCAGTCATGGTGTCTGGTCGTCCAGCTTCCCACCAATGGAGCCATTCCACTCCAAAGGCATTCACGAAGAAATCAAACAAGCCCGTGAAGGAAACGCCGACGATCGGGTCGAGTTCTCGACTGTACTGATAGCGGGGTTCCAGGAATTTGTGGTGGAGCAGAGCCGCCACCGATAGCGCCCCAGCGGTAAATGCTTCTTCCTGTTCTCGCAAATTATCGGGATCAAGTTGGTTGAGGTGAACCTCAGAAAGGTTGCAGTGGAAATCGCTGCCAATAATTTCGCCACAGGGATTTAAGCCATACCGTCCCAGTCGATGGGCAACTTCAGTCGCAGCCATCTGGGGATCGCGCTCTTGCAGCCATTGGGAGGCATGTCCAGCTTGGTAGGCGGCTAAAAAGTCCTGCTTCAATTCAGGGGTGGTCAGCAGGTCACTGTTGGCGCGGGCAATGGCTTCTGGAGCGTATTGAATGGCTCCTTCTCCAGAATAAAACTGCTTGCGAACGGCATCTACGCATTGCTGGTGGGTGGGTTGGTGATGAAAGACGATCGTGTGATTTGCCATGCGGAGGGCATCGCGATCGGGATCAATGCGCCAGTTGCCCGCGCCATCTTGCTGCCAGAGGTTATCTTTGGCGGCGGCAAAGGCGGTGTCTGCACTGTCTCCCTGACGAATCCCGGCTGAGCGACGAATATTGCCAGCTACGATCGTCACAGCCGCTTCATCGATCAGCAAGCAGCATTCTACAGAAGTCAATTGCCGTCCCACGGCTTGATTGAGAATGGCAGCACAACGGGCATACAGTCCAGGGAGCTTGACAGGATTCGCTACGCCACCAAAGCCTTTGAGGGTTTCCCCAGCCGATCGCACATCGCTGAGGTCAATGCTAACCTGCACGTCTCCAGTAAATCGGGGGTCAGTGGAAAGTTCTAGCAACGATTGGTAGGACTTGACCCACCCCTGCCGACTATCGCCCACATGCAGGGTGACCTGATTGCCCTTAATCACCACCTCTGTTTCTTCTCGGCGCTGGCTGGAGGCGGTGGTGCCGATCGCTCCTTGCAAGGTGACGTGCAACCGATTCCGGGGGGTCGGAAGTTGGTGAATGTATTTGGGTTCCAAGATGGCTCCGGTGCCGCATCCCATCATGGCCAAATCCATCATTAAGCCAAAGGCCCGCCAATCGATCGCGTTTGTACTGGTGCAGTTATAAGCACCAGAGAAATTTTCTGGGCGCTCAATCCATTCGGTGCCTCCCACCCAGAGCCAGCGTCCTGAAGGCAAGCTCTTGAGACCTTGCTGCATCCGTTTAATTAAGGCGGCTTCTGTAGCGGTCAGTTTGCCCAGCTTGATAATGGCTTCCGTGGTGCGGGCACAAACCTGCTCCCATGTCTCCCGCTGTCCTCCATCCCGACGGCTGTAGGTTCTAAAAAACACGGGATAGGCAGTGGGGGCAGTCTCAGGGAATTGGTTAATTTTTTGTAGTCGATCGAGTTCTCGAACCATAGGTATCTCGCTACTCACTGTGTAGATATAGTGGCTAAGGCCACTTAGAGACACCATACTACCCCAGGACTAGAAATGCGAGAACTAATTTATCTTTTCACTCTAAGCAGGAGATAATAAGTTTCGCGGGAGTGGGGCGCTCCGATCGCAACATGGTTTCGGCTGCTCGGAGTGGTCTGCCCGAAAAGATATTTGTAAGAATTCAGAGTGAAGTTGCTCTATGGTGAGTAATGCTTTGAGTTTAGAGAAGCATTTCTTGAGGGATGAAGTGAAAATTCAGTAGAATTGAGGCATGAAGTTTGAGTGGGATCAGCAAAAAAATGAAGCAAATATTGCTAAGCATGATGTTGATTTTGCAGATGCATTCAAAGTATTTAGACTCCCTCTCCGTATTTCCCTAGATGAGCGGCAAGACTATGGAGAGGATCGCTGGATTGGGATTGGGATGCTTGATGGACGTGTTGTGGTTGCAGTTTTTACAGAACCAGATGAGCAAATAATCCGTATTATTTCACTTCACAAAGCTTTGCCCTATGAACGAAAATGCTATGAACAGTACCTCAAGGACGAATTGGCAGAAAGTTGACTCGCTTACAGAGGAAGAAATCGACACATCTGATATTCCTCCATTAACTGAGGAGTTTTTCAGGAATTCGCGATGGTGGAAACCTGTTGAACCCCTAAATGTGCTAGTTCAGATAGATCCAGCTACATTAGCTTGGTTTCAGGCTCAGGGCGAGAACTACGAAGAAAAAATGGCCATAGCACTACAAATTTATGCAGAATCTTGCAAAGTATAGTCAGGAGATTTCCGACAAAGATGTTACCCCTGTAGGGGCGAAGCATCCGGCAGACAAGCCTTGGAATCGACCAAAAGGTCATTGCCCGGATGCTTCGCCCTTCCGGTGCCTGGTATAAACTTTTCTAGAAATCTCCCTAAACAAAGATTATGAGTCAAGTCCCTCGTGAAGAGCCGTACAACTCAGACGATGAGCTTCTAGATGAATATCATTTTGATTACAAGAAGGTGAAGCCTAATCGATTTGCTATTCATGACGAAAAACAACGGTTAAGTATTGTGGTTTTAGATGAAGATGTGGCTCAAGTTTTTACAACGCCAGAGTCGGTGAATAAGGTATTAAGGGCATTAATTGAGACAATGCCCCAACCTACAAAAGACCCGTTCCTACCCAATTAGTAAAACTGGCTACTATGGCTCAGAATATCGATCGCCCTTCACAGAATAACGATCGAACCATTGTTGATAACCAAGCTGAAACTCTGGATCTTCTAGAACAACTTCAACTCGCACGACTCGACACCGATGGTCATTGTGGCTGGCGATCGCCTCTAGAATCTGACTCGCAAGCCTAGGAGAGTTGAATTCCCCTTTGACAGTTGATGTAGGATCGGGGCTAGAGATTTTTGGAAGTTCTATCCCTGATGCATCCTGTTCCTGAATTAAATCAATGACAGCAAGTTGCTTGTACGTAGGCTCTACTTGTTCCACAATCAACTTTTCATGGCGAACCGGAACTCGAACATAGCGGGTTTCCACTTCCTTCCGTACAATGACTTCCCCTACTTTTCGCTTGTGGCGATCGACTACCAAGCGTTCCTGTAATAATTGCACCACCGTTTCTAAGTTGTCTTCAGCAGGCAAAGCAGTATCTAGGTGACTAGCTCTATCAAGCTCTAAAGGTAGGGGTGCAGGAGAGAATGCTATAGGTGGAATTGGAACACCAAGTTGGTTAATTGAGCGTCCTTCAGAAGAGTTTTGAGCAGCATTCATAAGGGAGCATCTCACTTTTGCAACCCTCACCTTAAATCCCTCTCCCAGGTGGGGAGAGGGACTTAGATCTTGCTCCCCTTCTCCCCTCTTGGGAGAAGGGGCTGGGGGATGAGGGGGTTTTGGCGTATCCTCTACAAAACTGAGATGCTCCCCATTCATAATAGGTCGAGTATAAGTATTAGCTGAAATTGTTTCGAGGGAATGGTTTGACGAACTAGGGACAGCGATCGGAGCCTGCCATAACCTTTGGATTTCTTCTTGAGTCACGTTTAAGATCAGCGATCGGTGCTTGGCATCTGCTTTCGCAATCAATCGGCTGCGGAGCAAGAAGAAATCTGGGCTTTGAGAAAACCCATTTGTCAAGACCCAGATATTGATCCGATGCTCAGGTGTTAATCTCAGATCTTCTACAACACCGACTTTCTGACCATGAACATCAACTACTGTGAACCCTTGTAGCTTCTGTTTCAATTGATTTAGAAGTGCGTGCGTACTCATGACTTCCGTATGTAATAAAACTACAGATAGGATGATAAATCCTATCTGTAGTTCCTCTCAATCTATGGTGCCTCTAACAAGAAGCGTGGAACATTGCCTACCGATCGGACTTGGTCGTCTGTCTGTTAGCTGGAACGTTATTGCTAATCACAGGATTGCCTTCGGTATCGACATCAAGCTCTTGCCGACGGATCACATCCTCAGCATTCACTGTTTCCTGTTCAGTCACCTTCTTGACTTTGACTTCCTCACGCACAAAGGCTTCTTTGCGGATGTCTGGAGTTTCCTCATAAACTTCCACACGAGCTACCTCACCTTCGTGGAAGTCAACATCACCAGGAGTCACCGTTCTAGCAGCACCAGTTACAGCAGTCCGCTCAATGACAACACGCTCTTTTTCAAGCGGTACAGCAACACGGGCAGTATCAGTTTCAACATGCTTGCCAATGGTAACGGTTCCTGTCTTCTGCCGGGTTTTGTTGGCAATCAACCGCTCTTCATACAATCTCAGAGATTGGTGGTCGCGATCGTTGAGATTGTAGAGAGAAGCATCGCGATCGTA
>JARCMD010000176.1 GCA_030248885.1 Leptolyngbyaceae cyanobacterium MP9P1.79
GTTATTTGCTGGAGGCATCAATAGGCTTGTCAGATTGCCGAAAGGCACGCCCATATTCTAGGGCTTCAAGGAAAGCCGCATCATCAGAAACTGAACCTATGAGTCTTTCCAACCAGTTATCAGCAGTATATTTACTGTCGAATTTGTGCTGAAGATCGAAAACTACTTGTTCAAGAGTTGTTAAGCGTTGTTCAAGAGTTGCTGTATCTAACATGGCTTCTCCTAAATTTGGAAATTACCACTCAGATAATTAAGTGGCTGGATTAAATCCAGTTTAACTGAAAAACTGTAACTTGAACAGACGAATATAAGCAGACAGATGGTGCGTTATATTTCATTAACACACCCTACAAGATCGACGATCGCACTGTCCCGTCCAAAAACTAAAGCAGGCTAACGTCCAAGGTGGCTCACGACTGGTCGTGGCGCGGCTCCTGCTCCGCAGGAGGCATAACGCAGTTAGCCTTTGAGTCCACCGCCTTGTTCGACTTTTCCATTTGATGAGAAACGAAATCACCATGCTTCCAGATGCTCCATCCCGAACCCGAAAGAATGTAGGCGAATCCAGCAATGGTGATGGCATCAAATCCAGCGCTTTGCGTCGCAACGGCCGATAGCCCTCCGAGGAAGAATGATAAAATCAGCACAAAGGGCACCCCAATCTTCCAAAGGGGTATATCATGTCCTCTCACCTTCATGCCGAATGCGGTGCCGAAATCTGTGAACATCCCTGTCAAATGAGTGGTTCGTAGAACAATGCCTCTGTAATGGGTTGCCAAGGCATTCTGAAGTCCACAACCAAAAGCTGCTAACCCTATACTCATGATGGGATGTTCTGACATCTGTAAAGATGCTAGCAAGAAAATAACTCCGATCGCAGTTATAGTGTATCCGTATGGTCGCGAAAGGTTTAAAGTAGGGTGATGAATCAGAAATCCAGAAGTTGCAGCGCCAAAAAAAAATAGTGTTGCTGCGGTTGCCACTCGATAGACCTCCAACAGTGTTGCTGGCGACCATTCTGCGATATTAATTGTTAATTTCGCAATGTCTCCCGTGAGGTGACTGACTGAGGTTCCGGTATGCAGAACTATCCCGGTATTGGCGAATGATGCTCCAAAAGCAAGGGCGCACCCTCCAACGATTAAAATGTGTCTTGCGTTCATTAAATTGATGTTGGCCTCGCTATTGTGCCGCAACTGCGGTTCAATTCTTGTTTTAATAGAACATTACCGCAGCTTTTATTACAAGGTTATTGCGATCGCCTGATGGAAACGTGAGATTATCTCATACCTATCCGAACCCCCTCACCCTAGCCCTCTCCTTCGGGAGAGTGAACAAAACCTGTCGGCTCCCCTCGCCCTCTGGGAGGGGGGTTGGGGGCTTCGACGTGAGCGCTCAGCCGAACGGTGAGGGGCTGAGATAATCTCAGACGACTACCGATCGCTACTTTACCCAACAACAAATATCCTCGAATGATTTTGTGTGTTTTAGAAGGCGATCACCATAAAAATTTCTCTGTATAACTATTCTTAATCTTAAAATCCTCAAAAGAATGTGCAAAAAGGTTTAGCACCAAGTTTGCTCTCCCGCAGGATTTTGTAATAACTCGCGAATATTGGCTTCGATGATGCGATAACCGACATTGCCGTTGAGTCTTTGTCTTCCTTCATTAAAAATCAGAGTCGGGCTGACTGTGACATTATGTTCTTTGACTAATTCAGCATCTTTGGCTAGTTGAGCGTAGGCTTCGCCACTGTCGATCGCAGCTTTAATGGCATTGATGGGTAACTTCAAGCGTTCAGCGATCGTCAATTGCACCTTGCGATCGCCGACATTGGCAAGTTGAGTAAAAAATGCTTCGCGGAAAGCCCAAGCCGTTCTTTCTAATACTCTGTCAGACTTCGGAACTAATCCCTTCACTTCCAGTAAGTGTACAGCGCGTAGAAATAGATGGGATGATATGGAAGAAGCAGGAATATCATGAGTCCAAATATCAGGATGCACGGTAATATGCTCAAACTTACGCCCTATTTCTTTGACATGATTACTGTAGCCAGTAAAACCACCGCGTTGGCGTAGCCTCGCCTCTGGCGAATCGCGCCATCCATTCTCTAACTTCTCGTGAGCATTGCCAAACACAGGTACAAAGTGATAGTCGATTTCAATATCGTCGGGGAAAGCAGTCTTGAGTTCTTCGATGCGAATTTGAGCTATATAAGCCCAAACGCAAAGAACATCTGAAAAATAAAAAGTCCGAATTGGTTTCATAATCTTTAATTTCTTTGGTTATAAGGAAGTTTTGCCAAGAGTATTCCCATAGCACAGGTGTTGCTAATACCCGCAAATACTAGCCCACATCCCACAAATCCACTTAAAAGTAAAAACCAAGGCGATACAAGTATGCCCAATCCCGTCCCGATAGCGACAAGGGAACCAGCCACGATTTGAACTTGCCGAAACAAACTGATCGGTGCGCTGCGATCTACCTGTGTCTTCAAGCCTGATGCTTTCCAACTGGATAAACCACCCTTGAGTTGCATCACATTTGTCAATCCATATTCCCTTAGTTTTTGAGCCGCTTGCGAAGAACGCATTCCCGATTGACAGCAAATAACCAACGGGCGATCGCCCATTTGGACAACTTGAGATGACTCAAAACCTGAGAGGGGCATGGAAATGGAACCTGCAATATATTCGCTGGCATATTCACCTGATTCTCTAACATCCAGCAGGATGACTTGCTGCAAATTCAGTTTTTGATTAAGCTCAAAAGCTTCGATTTCGGCAAGTTGAAATAGATTTATTTGTGCAGCCATAGAGTTTATTAATAACAACTATTGCTTTACTGTATCACTATACAGTAATATTTGCTTGTCCAAAAATACTTCTTACTTCAATGCCCGAAGTTGTCCCTCAAGCCTTAGAACAAGTGGCTGACTATTTCAAAGTACTATCTGAGGCAAGCCGCCTTCAGGTGATATGTTGCCTTAAATCGGGTTCTAAAAATGTAACTGAAATCATGACTGCAACTGACTTAGGGCAGGCAAATGTCTCCAAACACCTAAAAATACTCACTCAAGCAGGAATTGTTTCCCGCCACCCGTCAGGGGTGAGTGTGTATTACAAAATTGCCGATCCGATCATATTTAATCTATGTGAACTGGTCTGCGATCGCCTCGTAGCTCGCCTGGAGACCCAATCTCAACAACTCGATCGATTAGAGGCTTGGCGCAATTCTTAGTTTTACTGGAAGCCTTCTTTCCAAAGGTCAACGCGATCGCCTCAATAATCATCTTCTCAAGTTTGTGATTAGGCGATCGCTGTCCCATTTAACAACAAATATTCTCAAATGATTTGATGCGGTTTAGATTGAGATCGCCAATAACCTTTCACAACTCGACAACGAAGTCAACTGTTTCCTCTTGATTAATCTCTGCTAAAAACAGATAACTTAAACGGAGTGATCGGTCTAGCGTAACGGTAAAACGCAGCGGCGGCAGATTAACCTTGGCACTCCACCAGCAGCTTTTGTCCGTCCGCTGCCGTGACGTGTTAGCTGGCTGGCACCACCTCAAGATTTCTGATCACGTAGCGACTGTCTTGCAGCGATCTCAGGGCTGTTTCATGCGCGCGCAGATTTGAGCGTAACGTTCCGTGATGTCAAATTGGAAGATGATTATTCCATGCTATAACGATGGTGAATTTTAGGTTTCGCATCTCAACCCGACCTAAAGCGATGGGCGATCGTACTTCTTAAAGAAGTTAACATAAGGAGAAAAAGGAATAGACATGACGAGTGAAAACGTAGAAATGTCAGGGTCTACCTGGGTGCCGTCAGAGGGAGTCACATGCCACACGGGAAAACCTATTCCCTCAGAATTCGATTTCTTTGTTCTCCCCCCATCAGAAATCGGTCGGGTGTTATCAGCAGAGAGTTCCTTGCAGATCTCAGCCCAGCCTATATCATTACTTAACCGATTGATTGCAGCCGTAATCGTCAGTGGAGTGATTGTGGCGATCGTTTGGATAATTTTGTTTCTTATTAAGTTTTTCGTTCCCGGACTCTCTGATATTGCACATCCTCTCTTCTTTGGTATTGTTGGGGGCAGTGCGGGGTTATTATTTGGTGTTTATGCTTTTAACGCTTTTGGCTTTAACCCTAGTTGCACCTACGTAGGCGATCAGGGAATTGCCAAAATTCATTTAAAGGGTTCCCGTCAGGCAACGCCACTGATAGACTTGCTGAAGTTTAAGGATGCAGCCAACCTCTACACTGGTCAAGTCAAGCATTACAAGAATGCAAGGTATCGGTACACAACCTATAGTTATGTATGGATTTTACTCAATGGCAAAAACTGGGAGATGAAGGGTTCACATAATAGCTCGGTCAATCAACCATTCGATAGTCACCCCTGGTATTTTGCCAAATCAGCAGAGTCTGCCTGGAGTAACTACCTTCTGCCCTATGTTAACGAGCAGTTTGCCCAGTCAGGTTACGTCGAATTTCCTATGAGCGGAGATCCTCAAGGCGTTAGAGTGGGTCAGGGCTTTCTTGAATTTGTGTTAAAAAATGGCTCAACGCAACGGGCAGAGGTGTCTGAGATGCAGGAAATTAGTACGGAAGGTGGGCTATTCTACTTTACCCACCCGAATACTAACTGGTTGTCAAATAAGGGGAGGTATCTCGTTAACTACAGCGATATCCCTAATGCTCAACTGTTTATGATGTGTCTAAAAAACCTGGCTGGTATTAGCAGCTTCTCAGATATCAGCTTCCTTAAGTAGGATTAACGACCATCCAGATGACGGCATAGGTTAGAGTGCAACGATCGCAGAAACTTTGTCAGATAGATAGTACCAGCGTTCACCTGCCCGCATTTGACTTTATCCTCGCCCTGATCGCCCTCCACAACCGCATCACCGATCTCCCCCTGAGTGCTCTCACGCCCCACCGACAAACTCGAACGACTGCCCCAACAAATCGCTTCTTGGGCACTTTCGGACTCACTAACAACTTTGCATAGCAAGTTCAGGACTTTTTTGCAGAGCCAGCTAACGGCTCAAATCAGCGGCAGTAAACTCTTATAACTCAGCACCAGCAGCTTTCAACCGTCTGCTGAATTTGAATCGTTATACGACGATCACGAAGCTTTACGCTATGCCAAAGCTCTATGTTGATGGAAGCCACCAGCCACTTCGACTAACCAATCTACAAACTTTAGAATCAGTGCTTCTTTAGGGTGGTTCTCTAAATACACTGCCGTATAATTAAAACCGTCTAACGACACATCAAGGGGCTGCACTAAAAATCCTAATGCCACATCATCAGCAACATGAACGCTGCTGCATAAAGCTACGCCTTGACCTGCGATCGCAGCTTGAATCGCCAAACTTTCTTCGTTGAATTTAAGTCCACGATTTGGGTCAATGGTGTTTAGCCCTGTGACTGTAAACCAGTTTTTCCAATTAGGAGCCTCTGTTCCAAAGTGAATCCATTCAAAATGTACTAGAGGATGATGTCCTAGATCTTCTGGAGCTTTTATCGGATAATTGCTATCCAACAGACGCGGACTGCATACCGGCATAAATACATCGGACATGAGCTTGCGAACGGTCAACCCAGGATAGTTGCCTTTGCCGTATCGAATGGATAAATCAACCGTTTGCCTGTGTAGATCTACGACATCATTCGAGGTTTGTAGTCGAAGATCAATTTCAGGATGGGTTCGTTGAAACTCATACAAGCGAGGAACCAACCACTTTGCCGCAAACACTGTCGTCACGCTCACAGTTAACGTGGTAGATTCTGCAACTTGCTTTAACCGAGCGATCGCTGTGGCGATCGTATCTAAACTTTCACGCACTACCGGATACAAGAATTGACCCGCTTCAGTAAGCACGAGAGGACGGGGGCGGCGACGAAACAATAATACTCTCAAATGATCTTCCAGCACTTTGATTTGATGACTGACTGCGGTTGATGTGACATCCAGTTCTTCAGCCGCTTGCTGAAAACTCAAATGTCGAGCCGCAACTTCAAAGGTATACAAAGCGTTGAGCGGGGGTAGCGATCGCATAAGATTCTAGATGAATTTTTCTCATTTTAAACATGAATAAATTGAATTTGTAAGTCCTCTCTATCCCTTGCTATTGTTCAGACTAAGGAAATGAAATATTTCCCTAATCACTTAAGAGCCTGCTTAAAACTCATCTAGCGCCAAGTCTCTGGGTAAGATTGCTGGGGTTCTTCTGGATTTAGGACAGGTCATCCTTCCTATTTGAGGCAGGCTCAAAGAGCTACAAGGAGAAGACTCATGACGAAACTATCCACAACGAGAAAATTCATAGGCACCATATTTCTCACAATTGCGATTGTAGTAATTACCGCCGTTGTCTTGACCCCAGTCGTTCACAGCAGCAAAACCACAACCGCTTTGCAGGAAGCAGATCTCAGTATGATTTCGGTTATGAAAGAAGCACTCTATCCTGAAGGGATTGAGTATGATTCTGCGCGGAGATGCTTTCTCCTAAGCTCTGTTAGAGAAGGGACGATCTATGAAGTGCAAGATGATGGTACTTATCAACCCTTTATTCAGGATGCAAGACTCATCTCTAGTTTGGGTATTCATATCGATCGAGAGCAAAATCGGTTGTTAGTACCTAACTCAGACTATGGAGTCAGCACTCGTAGCAAACCTGAGCAGAAGTTCAAGTTAGCTGCTTTGGGAATTTACGATCTATCAACCGGGAACCCTATCGGCTATGTGGATGTCGGGGCATTGCGTCCTGATTCAGACCATTTTGTGAATGATGTTGCGGTTGATGCCGAAGGCAATTCCTATCTAACAGATAGCCGCTCACCGATAATCTACAAGATTGATTTGCAGGGAAATCCTTCTATCTTTTTAGAAAATGAACGTTTCAGTGGGGAAGGGTTTAATCTAAATGGAATTGCTTATCACCCAGATGGCTATCTCATTGTTGCAAAGAAAAATGAAGGTGTGCTATTCAAAGTTCCTCTCGCTGATCCAAATGCCTTCTCTCAGATCGAAACACCTCAGCCGTTTATTGGCATGGATGGCTTAGTGTTGGCAGAAGATGACACCTTGATCGTTATTACCAATGTAGTTCCTGGTGTGGCCTCAAATACTATTTTCCAGCTTAATAGTAGCGACGGTTGGCAATCTGCACAAGCGATTGATAATTATGTCACAGGTGATGTATATCCCAGTACAGGCACCATCCGAAATAGTGGCATTTACGTAGTTTATGGTCGTTTGAATACTTTACCTGCAACGCTTGAGGAATCTAGCCCTGTCTTTCTTGATGAATTTCACATTCAACGAGTTGGGGTTATTCAAGAGTCGGGGGGAGTGCTGCTCAATTAGATTTTGAGATGCCCTTGGGCTTACTTCTTCCTACCAGGCTTTAAGTACCCAAAATCCCAAGCTGAATTCCCTGCACCCCTTCCATAGGACATAGCAAGATGGCTACATTACTGAAAATTGACGCGAGTGCGCGAGTCACCCGTTCGCTCAGTCGAGGTTTAACGACTGCGTTTGTTGAACAGTGGTTGAAGTCTAGACCCGACGACCCCATCATTACACGGGATGTAGGGCTGAATCCTCCCCCTGCTATTAGCGAAGCTTGGATTGCTGCCGCTTTCACTGCGCTAGAAAAGCGGACTCTCGCTCAACAGGAGGTACTCAAGGTGTCTGATCAACTGCTGGAAGAATTAGAGCCTGCTGATCTGATTGTGCTCGGTACGCCCATGTACAATTATGGAATGCCAGCAGCACTCAAAGCTTGGATAGACCAAGTGATTCGGATTGGACGTACCTTTTCATTTGATCTAGCACGCGGTGAGCAACCCATCGAACCCATTTTGACTGGAAAGACTCTAGTCATTCTGTCCTCATCTGGAGAAGGTGGCTTTGAACTCGGCGGTGTTCATGCTGCTATGAACCATCTTGATCCTCACATTGTGACTGCATCAAGACTCTTGGGAGTCAGTGACCACTATGTCATTCGCATCGAGTATCAGGAATTTGGGGACGATCGCCATCAACAATCCATTGAATCTGCTTATGCAGCAATCCCTGGCTTAGTGCATCAGCTAGCCCAGACAATGAGAGTCCAAGATACTAAGCCTTTCCAAGGCATAGTATCTTGAATAAGAGCTTTATGGAACAGAGCCGTATAACGGCCCCGTTCACCCGCTGCTAGTAACTTTCGGATTCAACCAACCATCTTGATACGGTCGGTGTGCAACGGGATTGTTATACATTTAAACTTTAGGAGTTAAAGACTGGCAGAATAAATGCCATAATGATGCCTCCAATTACAACACCTTCAATAACCTTCAAGATCAAACCAGAATATTTAATTTTAATTCCTTGAAGCCAAAAATGTGGAGTATCACCGTCATGTATTTTCCAACTAAACATCGATACTAGCAATGGAACTCCGCCGACTTTAGCTCCAATCAATAGATGTAACGCGAGACTGATGAGAACACATACCCACGCCACTAGATGAGCCAGATACCATTGACGATGAATTTCTCCAGCAGGAAGCCATTCTTCTTTCATCATTCGACCAGTTACCACAGCAAACGTTGCCGCAAGCAAAATCAATGTATTTGCAAGGCGGTGTACTGATATCCACCAAACTGGCTTGCCAAACTGTTTTAATTGACTGAAAGATTGCTCTTGTACTAGACGACGATAGCCAATATGAAAGCTGTA
>JARCMD010000177.1 GCA_030248885.1 Leptolyngbyaceae cyanobacterium MP9P1.79
AACGTAAGGGACTTTTAGACATGGAAGATGTGTTGGTTAATAATGACTGGTAGGATAAACATATAAGAACGGAGAATAGCTTTAAAGCCGCTATGTATAGCATCTGAAACGTTACTATAATCGATTTATGGATAAGAAACAATAGTACTAGGAACTGGATTTATTAGTGCTTTTGTATCAAACTTTAAACTTGGAGAAGTTCCTATTCGACTAGATGCGGTATGTAATCGCATTGAAATTTGCCATCCGTTATCAAATACCAACTCTATATATTGTCTGTTAACGGTTGCAGTAAGAGCAGTAGGTGGCTGAATAGAAGCAAAATGTTGAATCCCTAGTTTCTTTGTACGTGTATTAATAATAACTTTGTAGTAGTTTTTGCTGCCAACGAGATTTCAAACAAACTTAAAACACAACCATCACTGTGATTATTAATAAACTGACTAACTAAATTACAAATAGGTGTATATAATTCCTGTTCTTTAAGCGTAGGAGGAAGATTTGCGAAAAGCTTCTCTTGCCTGACTTGGAGCATAAAACTCTGTGTAATTGCTCGATATTGTTGTTGAAATTGTTGCATTTCTATATCTTGGCGAGAGTATCCGCAATGTACTGGAGTTGTACCGGGACGCTGATGTCTCAACGCTGCATTATTGTGTTTTATAGATAGATTCACAAGCTCCCTTGGTAAGATCAAGCAAATATCTGTGACATCAGTTTGGTTTTGATCTGGCAATCGATCAATCTTAATAGAGGCTTGTCTAGATAGCTGAAATTGAGGATTGAGCCACTTAGTTAGAAATGCATTGGTTGCCCACCTCAATTCTTGTAGTAGAACAGAATCTATATCTGTCAACTTATTCATATCTCGTACTTGTGCATTTCTCGCTCTTAATGTCAAGGTAGTTCTAGGTTGAATTTCAATAATTGCTTCGACCATCAAATATTCTAAGACACGACCATGCAGGTTAGAAAGAGTGGTCATAAAAATACTGCTTTTGAAGTATGGTTTACTTAATTCAAGCTTATAACTCTTTGCTTTGAACTTTGAGAGTCCCTTGAACTGGAGGATCAATTTCTGCAAGTTCACAATGCACCACTGCGGCAATAGTGACATGATTATGGAGTGGAAACAGGAGTTATAAGTATTGAATAGCTGACAGACTCCTGATTTTGAACTACTATACTTGTACAATAGGCAGTGCAAGTATGGCGCAAATGAAAGTTGTCTCTTTTAGCGAAGCGAGAAGTAACCTCAAGACGGTTCTAGACCGAGTGGTGGAGGATGCTGATTACACCATCATCACCAGACGAGATGCAGAAGATGCGGTGGTGATGTCCCTAGAGTTATTTAATAGTTTGTTGGAGACCGTTTATCTACTCAAGTCTCCCGCTAATGCCGCCCATCTGGAGCGTTCTATCACGCAGTTCAAGCAGGGGCAAGTAGAGGAGCGCAATTTGTTGGATGACTAGGAAGTTAGCATGGACGGATGAGGCGTGGAAGGATTATTTGTACTGGCAGGGGCAGGACAAGAAAACCCTAAGTCGAATTAATAAACTCATTGAGGCAACCATTCGACTACCGTTTGAGGGAATCGGCAAGCCAGAACCCTTGAGGGAGAACCTAGCTAGTTTTTGGTCGCGACGCATTGATGATACGAATCGGTTAGTTTATGCGGCAGATGAGGATTATCCAACAATTATTGCTTGTCGATACCACTATTCTGAATGATATTTTCCTCATCTTGATACGGAGATTTCCGAGAAAGATGTTACCTCTGTAGGGGCGAAGCATCCGGCAGACAGAGCCTTGAATCGACCAGAAAGTCATTACCCGGATGCTAAGTGCAAAGCACACGCTCCGCGAACGCCCTTCCGGTGCCTGGTATAAACTTTTCTAAAAATCTCTTTAAAAGTCCGATCGCCCTCCACCAACATACCAAGCAATATCCGAGGCAAATCAATGATCCATCAAACGTTGTGCCAGTAATGTATAGCGTTGTTGGTCTTTAATTTGATGGATAGCCAGCCCGATCGCCTTTTTTGGGCCTAGCAAAATCGCCAACTGTTTCGCCCGTGTCAAACCGGTATATAGCAAATTTCGGCTGAGCATCAGATAGTGTTGCATATATATGGGCAGAATCACCACTGGATATTCACTGCCTTGACTTTTGTGGATCGTGACACTCCAAGCTAAAGCAATTTCATCGAGGTCAGCATAGTCATAGGTAACATGGCGCTCTCCAAACCCAACGGTTACCTCCTGCTCCTCTAAGTCGATTTTTTCCACCACACCAAGATCGCCATTGAACACCTCCCGATCGTAATCATTCACCTTTTGAATTACCCGATCGCCCAGCCGCAGCAACATACCTCCCCTGGTGATCTCAGCCTTAGTAGAACTGGGGGGATTAATCAACTGTTGCAGAACGGTATTAAGGTTACGAGTTCCCATTTCGCCACGGGTCATCGGGCACAACACCTGCACATCCTGCGCCACATCAAAACCCAAGCGGGGAATCAAATCTCGCACCAAATCCTGAATCGCCTGCACTCCCTGGGCTGGTTCTGCGGCACCCAGCCACAGACAATCCGATCGCGGCTCATTGGATACAGGTTCCAACCGCAACGGCTGACCTTGATTAATCAAATGGGCATTTTGGATAATCTGGCTACTCTGAGCCTGCCGAAATACCTGGGTGAGTCGGATCACAGGCACTCGCTCCGATACAATAATATCTCGTAGCACATTGCCGGGCCCCACACTGGGCAGTTGATCAATGTCACCGACTAGGAGTAACTGAGCATCGGGAGACACTGCTTTTAGTAGGGAGTTAGCGAGGAATAAATCCAGCATTGAAGCTTCATCCACCACGATCGCCTCAGCCGCAATTGGATTCCCCTGATCGCGCTTGAAGCTGAGGGATTTCGGGTCAAATTCCAGCAGGCGATGAATCGTTTTCGCCTCCTGTCCCGCCATTTCACTCAATCGCTGGGCGGCTCGTCCTGTGGGGGATGCAAGGGCGATCGTTTTGCCCATCGCCTTCCACAGAGCCACGATCGTGCGCGTCGAGAAGGTCTTGCCACACCCCGGCCCCCCCGTTAGCACCATCACCCTAGATTGGGCGGCAGTTTCCACCGCTTCCCGTTGTTGATCTGAGAGATAAATGCCCGTTTTTTCCGTAAAGCGATCGATCCACGCTTGCACCCGTGGCAGATCCACCGTCACCGATTGTCGCAACAAATACCGCAGTTGTTCAGCCAAATGTTCCTCGGCTCGGAAGAAAGCCGGACTATAGCAAAGATTATCCGCAATGTCGGTATGTCGCTCTAGGACGAGTTCTTGTTTTGTCACCATCTGGGGAATCAGCCGTGCTAGCGCCTCCCGATTAGGTACATGATCCGCCAAGGTCAGTTGTTTCACTGCCCGATCGAGCAACTCCGGTTCAGGCAAAAAGCAGTGCCCATCTTCAGCCGCCTTGCCCAACACATGCAACAATCCGCTGCGATAGCGGAACTCCGAGTCGGGGGCAATTCCCAAATTGCGGGCGATCGCATCCGCTGTCACAAACCCAATGCCATAGACATCTGTAGCCAACTGATAGGGATTTTCAGTCACTGTCGCGATCGACTTTTGTCCATACTGCTTGTAAATCTTCACAGCATAGGTCGTCGAGACTCCATGCTCCTGAAGAAACAACATCACCTCCTTAATTGCCTTTTGACTCGCCCACGCGGTTTGGATCATCCGAATCCGCTTTTTGGCAATGCCAGGCACCTCAATCAGCCGCTCAATCTGGTTTTCGATCACATCCAGCGTTTCCAACCCAAAGTGCGCTACAATTCTTTGGGCAGTTACGGGGCCAACCCCTTTGATCAACCCACTTCCCAGATACTTTTCTAACCCTGTCAAGGTTGCTGGCTTTGTTTCCCGATAGTGGGACACCTGAAACTGCGGGCCAAACTTGGGGTGATCCGACCATTGCCCCGACAATTGCAAGGTTTGCCCTGGTTGAATATTGGCAAAATTCCCCACCACTGTCAGCAACTCAGAGGTTCTTGGGGCCTTCAACCGAGCGATCGTGTACCCCGATTCCTCTGAGTGATAGGTCAACCGCTCCACCACACCCTGAAGTTGCTCTGGTTTTGGGCCAGAAGGGGCGGGAGGCTCATTTGGGCGATCGTTGGCAGACATGATGGAATGATGGAGTGGGAGAGTGATGGAGTGGGAGAGTGATGGAGTGGGAGAGTGACTAATGACAACCAACAGTAACAAATGCCCTATGACCAATGACCCATGTGATAAGTGTCACCGTAGCGATCGGGAATTGTCACAGGGCGGAGAGCCGCTTCTCACGGGAATTTTGGGGGATATCGGTGATATTAATAACATCGAGTTCCAACAAGCCCCATGATTTCCATTCACTTGCTTCCCCACGCCCTCTCTGAATTATTTGTTGATGTCACTACTAGCAAGAGAATCACGCTGGCCGATCGCTACGGGATGCTGGCAGCGTTGCTAGATGAGTCCGTGGATACAGAGGAAATTCGCTCTATCGATCGGCTACTTCACGCTCTGTCCCAAGGGCGGTTGCAAATTGTTAGTGACCTGTCAGCATTGATGTCATAAATTCCACTCTTAAATCCAGCTTAACGACCATGACCGCCACAAACCGCGCCCAATTCATCAACTTTTTGCAAGAAGACTTGGCAATTCCGGCTCCAGCTTTATTTCTCGCCCTGCAACATCCAGAGCAGCAAACTGATCTACCCATGATTCTTTGGCAATATGGACTGATCACCTTGACTGAGTTAGACCGAATTTTCGATTGGCTCTTTGAGCATCATTCCCCTTCATTTTAATTCACCAAATACTTTGAGAGCGTGAATGGAGAATTAGAAGACAAATTCTCAGGACTCTCATTGAGACAATCAAAACCTGCAATCAAGCTAGAAACTCGTTTGAATGGCTGTTAGAAATCTTGCAGGACTTAAGATGGTGATTATTGTCTATAAATCAATGTGCTAAGGAGATTTCCGAGAAAGATGTTACCTCTGTAGGGGCGAAGCATCCGACAGACAGAGCCTTGAATCGACCAGAAAGTCATTGCCCGGATGCTAAGTGCAAAGCACACGCTACGCGAACGCCCTTCCGGTGCCTGGCATAACCTTTTCTAGAAATCTCTTAAGCGATCGTCTACTTCAGGTAAAACCTATACTATGTAGACAATATCTTTGCGAGAGAGCATCATGAATCTTTGCTACGAGTTTGCTTTGGAATGCAAGCTGAAACAGGATGTTTTTCCAGAAGTTATTGAGACTCTTGAATGTATGACTCGCTCAAGGGAATACAGCTTTGCTCCACCAGGAATTAATTGTCCCCTCTTTGAGAAAATCTATTGGAAAAGACGTAATGAAACCAATGATCAAACGGTTGCAGCCATTAGAAAAGTTATAACTCCGAGGCATGACTGGAAAAACATCATCAGCAATTATCCCCGCGCAGGAGAGCAGCAGCTTCCTGAAGAATTCGGTAGTACGTTCCAACACAACAAATTGCATTTCCGTCACCTATCACGAGATGACGTTTTTTTCAGCATCTGGTGGTTTTTGCTTCCTTGGCTAGCATCTATCAGTGAAACAGTAGGATTTGTTGGGTATTACTGTGGAGATTTCGATGATCAGCCAACCTAGTCCACTTTGGAAATGGAAAGGCTGGTGTATATGAGTTGATACCAAGGGAGTTTCTGCAATCTGAGGCAGTTGAATTAGACAATGCTTCAGATCCTAGCTTACCCCCAACGATCGACACGATGACTGAAGTCGTCAAACAAGAACTGCTTCGACGAGCAGAAAATCCTAAGATGTCCTTAGAAGCTTACCTATCATCGGTAATCGTTAGGAAAGATGCGATGGATGCAGCTTTAGAGTTGGGAGAGTTGCCCCTTAGTTAATTATTTCCTTGTACCTCATTCATCAGACGGAGAGCTTTTGGGCAAAGTTCATCCAGGGGAAGGATTGTCAATTTGTCAAATAATTGTTATCTTTTGTAATAATCAAAGTAGTCGATCGTATATTTTGCTTCAGATTTTATGAAGTTAAGTTGCGATACTTTGGAACAAGCTAAGGGTTTATCTTCTGTATCAATTGCAGAGTCTAGCTTTCAGCTTCTCTCTCTATAAACGTTGGAGTTAACTATGAACCAGTCAGCCGAATTATCCTTGGAACAACAATTCAGTTTGCGTTCGTTTGAAACCCAGGTTGAAAAAATGAGCCGGGAGCAAGCTCAGGATTTCTTGATCAAGCTCTACGAGCAAATGATGCTACGGGAAACCATGTACAAGCATTTTCTCAAGCATCAGTGGGGTTTAGAGCCAGGTCCCCAGTATTAGGGAGTTTTCCCTGAGTAGTGGATGACCTCCATCTCTTGCTTGATTCCTGCGGGAAATGATCAGGGGGTGCTGGGGCATCAACTTCACTCTTAACTTAAAGCCCTTTAAACCTTTGAATTGTCAAAATTCCATACATTCTAAAAAACATACCCACCTCCTAACTCAGTTACCCCCTTGTCATCTGTTTATTTATTGCGGATGGACGGATTTAGAAAGGACGACGCTCTAAGTTTTATCCATGCTAAGCACCTCTAGCCCAGTCAGTCTCTTCAAAAGGGTTAAGTGTCTTAACATACAAGTTTCAGGACAAGCTGCATGGCGTGGGAGAATATGAAAGGAGTACCCCCGATTCCTTATTTATGTTTCACAGCATTCTGATCTGTACAGATTTTTCTCACGGTTTGCATCGCCTAACGCATTTTGTGCCGCAGTTGGTAGCAGGCGGTCTGTGCGAGATTACTTTCTTGCATGTGGTGCAACTTTCAGAGGAAGCAGAAATTCCCCACATCGATCGCGAAAAAATCCAGCAAGCCCACGATCGCCTCTCTCCTGCATTACAAAATTTGCCTGCTGATATAAATGTGAGAATCGAAGTTCAGTGTGGCAAAGTGGCAGACATCATCTGTAAGGTCGTCAAAACCTACCATCCCGATGTTGTGATGTTGGGATCGCCAAATCGAACATTGCTCAGTGAAACCTTATTTGGCAGTACAACGGCAGAGTTATCTCAGCGATTGGATGTGCCGCTGCTGGTCTTTCGTCCCCAATTGATTTCAACCTATACCTCAGAGGAACTGTCCCTTCGTTGCGAGCATTTATTTCGCTGCCTGTTAATTCCCTACGATGGGAGTAAGGGCGCTCGTTATTTGGTCGATCGCGTGAAGCACCGCACCTTACAGCGAGATGTCCATGCTTTGAAGCGTTGTGTCCTGTGCTGGGTGATAGAAGATTCAGGGCATCGTGGCTTAACGCAGGAACACCAATTGCGGATTGCTCAGACAGAATTAACGGCTGCCAAAGCTACACTGGAGAGCGCAGAGATTGAGGTGCAAGTTGAGGTGCGCTATGGGAATGCAGTGGTAGAGATTCTAGAGGCTGCCCAGGAGGAGGATGTGAGTGCGATCGCTGTCTCTTCCAACAACTTGGGTAAGTTGATGGGGTGGTCTGTGCCCAGTTTCACGGGTGAAATCCTCCGCCGCAGTTGGCATCCCGTCGTGTTCTTTCCGAAACAACGGTAGTTTCTCCCCCCTTTGCCCTTGCCTACCCATGCACAGTTTTATTCCACCAGGGCGATTTTTTCCTTACCTGACGTGGACAGAAATTCAAGCGATGCCCCAGAAGGAACAGGTGGTTTTGGTGCAACCGATGGGGGCGATCGAACAGCATGGGCCCCATTTGCCGTTGATTGTCGATGCATCGATCGCGGTGTCGGTTCTAGGCAAAGCCTTACACAAGTTAGATCCCAGCATTCCAGTCTATGCATTACCGCCTTTATACTACGGCAAATCAAATGAACACTGGCACTTCCCTGGCACCATTACCCTCAGCGCTCAGACCCTCATCGCAATCTTAACTGAAACTGCTGAAAGTCTCTACAGGAGCGGGTTTCGCAAGTTGGTATTTCTCAATGCCCACGGTGGACAGCCCCAGGTGCTGGAAATTGCGGCCCGAGATTTGCATGTGAAGTATAGCGACTTGATGGTTTTTCCGCTGTTTGTTTGGAATGTCCCCCACATTGCTGAGGAATTACTCACGGCTAAAGAGTTGGCATTAGGTATCCATGCTGGGGATGCAGAAACCAGTCTGCTGCTCTCGATTTTGCCAGAACAGGTGCATATGGAGCGGGCAATCACCGAGTATCCCGCTCAGCTAGAGAATAGTCTGTTGAGTCTGGAAGGAAAGTTGCCGTTTGCTTGGGCGACCCATGACCTAACTCAGAGTGGGATTTTGGGTGACCCAACCACAGCAACGCAGGAGAAGGGCGATCGGCTCTTGGAGTCGCTAGCAATTGGTTGGGTACAAGCGCTCACCGACATTTATCGATTTAAGCAGCCAGGGTAGGCGATCGAATTTACTCCTGAGCAGAACTTCAGTTTCTCCTCTAAGTGCAAGATATAGGAAGTATAGGGACGATCGCGCACTGTTTGCCTTGTCCTGAACAGTCGGTAGATAAGCTTTTGAAGTAACTACTCAGCCTACCCTCACCGTTCGGCTGAGCGCTCACATCGAAGCCTAAATCCCTCTCCCTAGGGAGAGGGACTTGGATCTTGCTCCCCTTCTCCCCACTTGGGAGAAGGGGCTGGGGGATGAGGGGGTTTTGGCGTATCTTCCACAAAACTGAGATGCTCCCGTTGTTTAACGAATACCACAGTCAATTCTGAGTGAGATCCATTCAAACCCGATTCCAACTTCCGCCATCATACCGCCCCAAGGTTTCAACTAAAGCCTCATCTCCCTGTTTAACAATGCGGATACTGTTGGCAAGGGTTGTCGTGCCTCCAAAGGCAAGACATAGCATTAATAACCATTCACACATAATTTTGGACTCCTATAATTGGGTGAATTCGATAAAGCTGAAACTTCTATAGTTATGAGCTAGGGGAAATCGAAAGATCTTTTGCTAGGAGCGCATTCCAGTTTCGGGGACTCACCCGGTTTCAAGGGCGCAACCCTTACGTAGATTGGGTCTGCTGGTTTAATCCGACCGGGAGCTTTAGCCTCACATAAAATGGCGAAGGTTGTTATAGTTTTTGTGTTGGGAATCATTTCCCGAAAAACGCCTCCAACGTAACTTTTAAACCTACCTTTGCGGGAAACACCATATTGATAGGCCGCATTAGCAGTTCTGCGGATAGAGTAGGAATAGTTTGTTGTCTGCGTTGTTATACCAAGACCCAGAGCTTCAACAGAAGCAGAGAATCGTGAATTCTCTAGGTAATAAGCTTGTTGAGCGCGATTCATAGAACTCACATATTGCTTGGCTTCAGATTGCTTAAGCTTGCCTGCTTGGTTGAAGTAGGAAGGCAGGACGATCGCCAAAAAAGCTCCTGGTAGGATAACATATACCAGAAATCGTAGTGGACAACCTAATGAACGCTCGTCAGACATAACTTGAACTCCCATAACTGAGTAAATTCGATCGGCTTCTAAGGACGAAATAAGCCATCAGATGCCACAATCAGTGTATTCTCTTCTCGGCGCAACACATATACCTTTTGGTGAGGGGCGATCGTGGCTGCATAGTTTTCACCACAGGCGGAACAGGAACTTCCCTCTTCCTGAGCTATGTAACAACTACTAACTAGTGCTATTCCCACTCCTAATTTCCTGTGGAATTCATCCTTATAGAAGAGATAATCAGAAGCAACCCCATTCTTTCGCCCCATGACTCCTTCCTACACCGACCAAGATACACCCTGGAAAACCATCCTCGAACAATACTTCCAGGACTGCCTGCGCTTCTTCTTTCCCACCATCCATGCTGCGATCGATTGGCGCAAACCCCATGAATTCCTAGACAAGGAACTCCAGAAGATTGCCCGTGACGCTGCCATTGGTCGTCGCTATGCCGATAAACTCGTCAAAGTTTGGCTCAACACAGGAGAGGAACTCTGGATTCTGATCCATGTTGAAGTTCAGGCTCACCAAGAGGCAGGGTTTGCCCTACGCATGAGTACCTATAATCATCGGATTGTCGATCGCTATGGCCGTCCTGTCATTAGCGTCGCGATTCTCTGTGATGCCAACCCAGCTTGGCGACCTACCCAATTTGTCCGAGAGTTGCTCGGTTGCCGTATGGAATTCACCTTCCTGATGGTCAAACTCTTGGATTACCAGAACCAGTGGACAGAATTGGAGTCTAGTTCTAATCCCTTTGCCACTGTTGTCATGACCCATCTCAAAGCCCAGGAAACCCGAAAAAAGCCCCAGGAGCGCAAGCAGTGGAAGTTGCAGTTGATTCGGAGGTTGTACGAGCAGGGGTACCAGCGCCAGGATGTCATCAATCTGTTCTTGTTCATCGATTGGTTGTTAGAATTACCACAAGAAATGGAACAAGAAGTTTGGCAAGAAGTTGAAGCTTACGAGCAGGAAAGAGCCATGCCCTATATGAGTAGCGTCGAGAGGATTGGCCTTGAAAAGGGTCGCCAAGAAGGTCGCCAAGAAGGTCGCCAAGAAGGTCGCCAAGAGCAAACTCAACGGTTGCTGCTTCGGCTCTTGCAACGACGGTTTGAATCCATTCCCCCAACCTTACAGCCCCAACTGGAGCAACTGACGCTGGAGCAATTGGAACAGTTGATTGACTCTGTGATGATGGTCAGTTCCTTGGAAGAATTTGTCGCACAGCTTCCTGATAGTAACAGTGTTGCTCCAAGCACTTAGGATCGTGGATTAAATAACATGCAACAGTCCTGCTGTAGGGGCGAAGCATACCCTTCGGGAAGCAGGCTACGGTAAAAGGACATGATTGAGTTTTAAAGGTTTTTGCCCGAATGCTTCGCCTTTTCCCAGTCTCTAACTTCTGTAAGTTATTTAATTCCTGATCCTTAGGAGATTTCCGAAAAAGATGTTGTCGCTATAATCGCATCTCAGCAGAAACTCATCATCCATACTCTAAATCAATATCCCTTACTTGGTATCCAACTTCCTGGAAGTAGCCGAATCACAATCGGGGGGTGAGGTTTTAGTAGCAGCCACAGTTTTTGCTATAACACCAACTCCAGGCTCTTTGGCTTCGCACACAACGGCAAAGGTCGTTACTTCAGTAGTTCTTGGAATAGTTCCCAAGTCCACACGACCGGAATACCCGCTCAGGTGAGCCTTACGAGAGATAGCCTGGTTAATCACGTAGGTCTGCCGAGTATTAGTGACAATCCCGCGATCGATCGTGTAGATATATTTGGTGGTTTGAGTTGTGATACCTAAACCCAAATTCTCTACCGTAGAGGTGAAAGCACCATTCTCCAGGTAATAGGCTTGCTGAGCGCGGTTCATAGAACTAATATTTTGCTTGGCTTCATTCCCACAGCATTTGTTCGGGCTGTTTAAGAAAGAAGGCAGAGCGATCGCAACCAAAATGCCAAGAACAACAAGGATAAAGAGTATTTGAGCGATCGTAAATCCTGTCTCCTGCCGCTGCTTCACCATGTATTGCAAAAACTTCGCTTGAAATTCAGGTTTCATAAAATACATCTCCTTCTGTGGCATCCAACATCATCAATCGGGGCATA
>JARCMD010000178.1 GCA_030248885.1 Leptolyngbyaceae cyanobacterium MP9P1.79
AGTCCTTTGGCAGTAGGCGATCCCCGCGTTCTACAACGGCGACAATACCATCCGGGTGTACCGTGGTTGCGACTGCTTTGAGGACTTCAGGGCTAACCAACTCCAGCCGCTGAGCCAGTTGTTCAAGCCGTTCCCAAAGCGTTGGGTTGCGGGCTTCCCACTCAGGGGTGCAACAAACTATCTGGAGTGGACAGCCGATCGCCCACGCCTCCTCCAGCAAATGAGTTCCCTCTAGCAAAAACAGCCCAGTCTCCTGCCGCCCCTTTGCCTGGTGCAGCTTCCGAAATTGCTTCACCAAAGGATTCTGCAAACTGGTCAACATACGGTCAACAGGGGCGATCGTTATCGTCAATGCGTCATCGTCAATGAAGAATGCGGGACCGGGGACTTGAACCCCGAAGGCATTGCTGCCACTAGAACCTGAATCTAGCGCGTCTACCAATTCCGCCAGTTCCGCATAGGTGCAATCAAGACTGCGATCTCCTAATGTGACACAGCTAGCAGCGTCCGTCAACTACTTCCCGCATATTCCCCTAATTCTACCGTTCCTAGCTTTGTAAGATTGAGTGCGCCGATCGCCAAGAAGTTGCCAAAGGAACACGCCGAAAAGATGCAATTATTGGTGCAATGGCAAGTTCTGTCTCTCGGCACGCATCCAGGAACTCCGAGTCTCACACTGTTTCATTAGGTTCACTGTGAGATTCTCAAAAGATTACTGGGACTCTCTTCTGAAGGCATCTACACTTCAATAAAGTTCAGGCTTTGGGATTTTACGGATTGACAGAACCTAAGTTCGTAGGGTGTAATCGAAACCAACTTTGAAAATCCAACCTTACAGATTGACCCGGAGGACAGACCTATTACTCTCTCTCGCAACAATAACCAGTCTTCATCCGAAGAAGCTTCATCAGTTCTCCAAGTTTGGGGCAGAGCCTCCCTGCATGGACAGGTCAAGATTAGCGGTGCTAAAAACTCTGCCCTAGTCATCATGGCAGGGGCGCTGCTTTGCCCGCAGGACTGCCGCCTTCGCAATGTGCCGTCCCTAGTCGATGTGACTCGCATGGGAGAAATTTTGTCTGTTCTGGGGGTCAAGCTGGAGCAGAATGGAGATGTTTTGGATATTGATGCGCGGCACATTAGTCACAGCAAAGCGCCCTACGAATTGGTGAGCCAATTGCGGGCCAGCTTTTTTATCATTGGACCCCTCTTAGCTCGGTTGGGAGTGGCGAGGGTGCCGTTGCCCGGCGGATGTGCGATCGGAGCCAGACCCGTTGACCTGCACGTGCGGGGGTTGCAGGCGTTGGGAGCCGAGGTTCACATTGAGCATGGCACAGTTCACGCGACAATTCCGGGTAGCAATCGCAAGCTCAAAGGGGCCAAAATTTACCTGGACTACCCCAGTGTGGGCGCAACGGAAACGTTGATGATGGCGGCGACCCTGGCTGAGGGCGAAACGGTGATTGAAAATGCTGCTCAGGAGCCGGAAGTTGCGGACTTGGCAAACTTTTGTCGGGCAATGGGGGCAAAAATTCGGGGGGCTGGCACAAACACGATCGTCATCTCTGGGGTAACTAGCCTGCATTCGGTTGATTACAGCATCATCCCCGATCGCGTTGAAGCCGGGACATTTCTGGTTGCTGGAGCCATTACCCACTCTGACCTAACCTTGTCTCCGGTAATTCCCGATCATATGGCGGCTGTGATTGCCAAGTTGCGGGCGATCGGTGCATCCATCACGGTCGAAGCACCAAATCGTCTCCGCATTAGTTCTACAGGACAAAGACACAGTGCTACCGACATCGAAACCTTGCCCTATCCGGGTTTCCCCACTGACATGCAGGCGCTATTCATGGCGCTATTAACCCTCAGCGAAGGGGATAGCGTGATCAGTGAGACCGTGTTTGAAAATCGGCTGCGTCACGTTGCCGAACTCAACCGCATGGGCGCAGACATTCGAGTCAAAGGCAATCATGCGATCGTGCGCGGGGTGCCGTTCCTCTCAGGTGCGCCAGTGGTGGCAACGGATTTGCGGGCATCTGCGGCCTTAGTGATGGCAGCGCTGGCGGCTGAGGGCAAAACGACAATCCAGGGGCTACACCACCTCGATCGCGGGTACGACAACCTGATTGGCAAACTGCGGCAGTTGGGGGCAAAGCTGGAGCGATCGTCCTTGGCGATCGACGATGCCAACGCGATCGTGGCCAATTTGGTTAATTGAACCCGTCCACAAGCCCTAGCCAATCTCGTTATACTGACCTTAACGATTCACTGTTGGTTAGCAGCGATCGAAGCCTTAGTTCATGGTTTGTAGGATGCGTTGGGCGAATGCTACAACGCATCCCTCTGCTAAGAAGATTTCCGAGAAAGATGTTACCCCTATAGGGGCGAAGCATCCGGCAGACAGAGCCTTGAATCGACCAGAAGGTTATTGCCCGGATGCTAAGTGCAAAGCACACGCTCCGCGAACGCCCTTCCAGTGCCTGGTATAAACTTTTCTAGAAATCTCTTAAGCAGTCGAGCCTGATCCAGCAGCCCACACTCCCTTATCTCTCCCTACAATGCTTCTCTCTAAAACACCTTTAATTGGTCTGAAAGCTGATCAATTTCGTCACCCTCTGGATTTGGAAGCTACGCAGTCCCTGAAGCAACTGCCAGGGGTGGACATGCTGGTGCGGAATCTTTTAGGCCCCTTGGCAGAGCAAGTATTTTATTTACAAAATATTGCGTCTAGCATTTTGGTGGGGGAGCAACAACTACCCAATTTGCACAAGTTGCTGTTAGAGGCGTGTCAGATTTTGGATCTGGAGCCACCCCAGCTTTACATCCGTCAGCATCCTGTCCCCAATGCTTACACCTTTGCGATGCGGGGTAAGCAGCCCTTCATCGTCATCCACACCTCTTTGCTCGAACTACTGAACCCAGAGGAAATTCAAGCAGTAATTGCCCATGAATTGGGACATCTCAAGTGCGACCACAGCGTTTACTTAACCCCGGTGAATTTGATTATTTTAGCGGCGGCTCAAATTCCTACGGTGGGCGAGTGGCTGGCCCAGAGCATTCAAGCGCAGTTGTTGGCGTGGGTGAGATGTGCTGAGTTTACGTGCGATCGGGCTTCGCTGCTGGTCACCCAAGATCCGAAGGTCGTCATGTCCTTGTTGATGAAGCTGACAGGCGGTTCGCCGAGTTTGGCTCCCCAACTGAATTTGGATGCCTTTATTGCCCAGGCGCGGGCCTATGATGACATTAGCAAGACGGAACTGGGAGAACTGCTCAAGCAGGCGCAAACGGCTCCAATGACTCATCCGGTGCCAGTGTTGCGGGCGCGGGAAATCGATCGCTGGGCAACGGGGAAAGAATACGCAGCTTTGTTAGAAAGTCGTGGGATTCAGTATAATGATAAAGCTGATAAAGCAACATCCGGGGGCGGATGGCGGAATTGGTAGACGCACCACACTCAAAATGTGGCGGGGAAACCCGTAAGAGTTCGAGTCTCTTGCCGCCCATTACTTGCATGTTTCTGGACTTTTGCCAGTTTGGATTGGAGTATTGATGGGTATACCGGGAGGAATACGTTAATGGCTAGACAATTGAAGCGTTGGGAATCTCCTCGCGAAGAGGGGAGAAATGATAAGGGTAAGGGTGGCTCTGCTCGCCAACGGCAACGCCGGAAGCAGATGCAGATGATGCGAAATCGCCTGAAGCAACAGGGAAATAATCCAGAAAAAAGAGGGGAATC
>JARCMD010000179.1 GCA_030248885.1 Leptolyngbyaceae cyanobacterium MP9P1.79
AAAGTCCCTCTCCCTAGGGAGAGGGATTTAGGCTTCGACGTGAGCGCTCAGCCGAACGGTGAGGGTGGATCGGGCGGTTACAAAACTGGGATGCACCCCTTTGTAACTTACTTCAATGGGAACTCTGCCTTGACCTGCCACCGCTTCCCGTCATGAATCAGCAGCGTCAAGGCCGTGGCATTAAATTGAAACTCCACAGACTGATCCTTAAATTCAGTCCATGCCGCCGCAAAATTTTGAGGAGTGAGGTCACGGAACGCCACGGTAATGTGGGGTACAAAGGGACGCAGCTCAGGATTTTGATCCGTGAGCGATCGGATGACAGGATCAGCCACCAGAGCGCCTTGTAACTCCATCAGTTCAGTGGTTTTCACAACATTGATGTAGATAACTTTGGGCGGAAAGGTTGCATAGCCTGAGAGGTCGATCGGAACCGATCGATGGTCTTGGGCAACTTTTTGCAACTGCTGTTCCAAGGCTGGAAGCGCTGAGTCTGACTGCTCAAAGGGTGGCAATAGGGTAATGTGGGGCGGAGATTTTAGGGCAGCGCAACTGGTATACCGATCGCAAATGTCATTCTGAACCTGGCGCGTGTAATCCTGAATTTCCTGCGTGGGCAACAACGCCACAAAATAGCGACATTTAGCTGGAATTGCGGTTGGCTGATTTGACATGGCTGAAGCAATAGAGACAGTCATTGAAAAAAGAGAATTGGGTCACTGCATAATCGTAGGATAATTTGCTGCTGTAGCAACCTGGCTATGCACGTTCATTCCTGGACAAGATCATGCAAAAGAATTTGATCTCAATCAAGAGACAGTTAACATCTCGGTTAACTTCGGTGGCAAAACGCAAACGTGCCATCCCCTATTTATTTGTTGCCTGCTTTTTTCTTCTAGGCTTGGTGGGAATTCTCAATCATGCAATGTGGCGCGATGAGCTTAATGTGTGGCTGATTGTCAGGCATAGCCCATCCTTGATTGAGCTATTTCGTAATATCAAGTACGAAGGACATCCAGGACTTTGGTATCTCTGCCTGTATGGGATTAGCCACTTCACTGATAATCCGATCGCCATGCAAATCTTCCACCTGCTACTGGCAACGGGATTTACCTATCTTTTTATGAGATTTTCCCCATTTACTTATCTCCAGAAGATTCTATTTTCGCTGGGATATTTACCAGTTTATGAATACCTGTTGATTAGTAGAAACTATGCGATCGAAATCCTATTTCTCTTTGGGTTCTGTGCCCTATTTCCCGATCGTCAAAAAGGATATCTGCGCTTATCTCTGCTTCTATTTCTGTTAGCTAATACCAATGCTTATGGACTATTAATTGCTCTGTCTTTAGGGATTACTCTAATTTTGGAATATAGCTTAAACAGACGAAAACTCACTATTCCCATTAGTAATCTGTGCCTCAGTTTAGGATTATTCAGTTTAGGAATTTTCACTTCTTTAGTCCAGCTTATTCCGCCCACAGATAGCACCCTTGCCGGAGGTGCAGAGGGTTGGACACTCCGATTCGATTTCCTTCATTTTCTCACAGCATTAACCCGGATTTGGAGCAGCTATATTGTCATTCTCGTGCCCCGTGATGCCAGTCAAATTGAGATGGCATTGTTCTCCATCCTATCCTTGGGGTTGCTCACATTTTCCGGCTTGCTGCTGATCCGCAAACCGATCGCTCTATTCTTTTACCTCTTGAGTACCCTCATCATTTTCCTGCTCACCTACGCTAAATTCCTAGGCGCAGCAAGACATTACGGACATTTATATATTGTACTGATCGTGGCATTTTGGCTAGCCAGCTATTACCCTGAATCCACTCAATTGACTCAATTGATTAACCAGCTTCCTCGCTCCATCAACTCAATCGTTTTAGGGTGGGTTAGAGTTGCCGATCGCCATAAAAGAGCCTTTTTTATGATCATTTTGTGCGCGCAATTTGCAGGGGGAATTGTAGCATTTGGGCGAGATTTATCAGTTCCCTTTTCTGCTAGCAAGGCAACCGCAGCCTTCATTCGCACCTCTCACTTAGAGAAACTGTTTATGATCGGCAGTCGGGACTACGCTGTGTCTCCTCTATGTGGTTACTTAAACCGAGAAATTTATTATCCAGAACGCCGGGGACTGGGTAGTTTTGTTTTATTCAATAGTCAGCGACAAGAAGTAGATATAGCTTCAGTCTTGGCACAAACCAGTCAAATTGTTCAACAGCAACCCGGCAATGTTTTACTCATTCTCAACACAGAGCTTGAAGCACCGAAACAGAATCTGCAAATCTCTGCCCTTGCTAAATTTACGAATAGTTTCATTGGCGAAGAACGCTACTATTTGTACTTAGTTAGCAAGCCCGATCCGATCGCTCCTTTATAGAACCCATTTGAGATCTAACCTGTAACCCTTAGCAGAATAGGATTTCGGCAAATTGACTACTTTCGCTGAAATGCCCTAGCCGCAACGCTTTCACCAAAGATGTCAAATAGGTTCTATAGGATGTTTGAAAAGGGTGGATGCTTGAAAAGGGGGCAGTTGTCATTCTGGAAGCTGTCTGTAAAATTGCAAAGCATACAGGGGAGCATCTCAGTTTTGTAGAGGATACGCCAAAACCCCCTCATCCCCCAGCCCCTTCTCCCAAGAGGGGAGAAGGGGAGCAAGATCCAAACCTGGGAGAGGGATTTAGGCTTCGACGTGAGCGCTCAGTCGAACGGTGAGGGTTGCAAAAGTGAGATGCTCAGCCCACATCCCCCATCTCCATCCCCGCCTTGGGGAGCGAGTGAGGGCGGTTCGGTGTATGATTTCATACTCGTTAAACATCATCTCGGTGGGATGCCATTTGCTCAGAGACATGCCAATCTGGAGCTATCACTCAGTCTTTCGCCCTAGCATTATTTAGGAGAATGCGATGAAACTCCAATTTCTCATCCCCCTCATCCTTTTGGGGACGATCGCCTTACCCCCTCCTGCCCACGCTCAACGCATCCTCAATGACTCCCAAACCTTCTTCCAGCAAGGACAGGATTGGCTAGAAACCGAAATTCGCAATTTGCAAAATCCGCCTACCCCCTTGCTGCAAAGCGAGTTGATGCTGGATTTGAACAAACCCCTCTTCCCCCTGCCCGGCTCCTCGGCACCGCCTTCCTCAGACAACTCGATTCAGACTATCCCCAGAGATAATTGAGTAAGATGGCGTTTGATTTCCTGCAAAAGCAGACAAAACAGGCTGATTTTGCGGTACAGCTCGATCTTGAATGGAATTGGAATCTGCCTATACCATTACAGGGCGATCGGCAACTTAAAGTCCGTCCTCATCTTCCAACCCCTTCTCCCCAGGGGAGCCGATGTAAGTTTTAGTATCTCAACAGGAGAAAATTCTGGGGTGTAGTTTGCTTTCCAAAGGGCAAGCGGTTCAGGTAAAGTTGCATATCATATGTTAGAAGGAAATATTCTAACCTTTTTTCATTTTTAATTAGGAAATGTTCAGCAGGTTGACATGAAAGGCATAGGCATTGTAATTGGTACCGGATTTGCGATCGTTGGGGTCGTGGGCTTAGTGATGGCAGCAACAAATCCTGCTCAGCCCGATTATGAAACGTTTGCTGCCCAAAGGCTGGGGCAATATCTGAAAGAAAATGAATGTCCTAAAGTCAAAACTCCTGACATTCCTCTGCTAGGTAATTCCCTTAAGGATCAGTGCATCGCTGTTGTTGACGCTAATCAAGCAACGTTTAAGCAGTTGATTATGAATAATACACAGCGTCAGAATTTTATTATTTTCAGCCTCTATAAAACTGACCTTTCCCTGAAGACAGTGGTACCTTTTCTGCCGTCCTATCATGTAGAAACATTGGCTGCCTTTCAATCGTTTCAGATTTTGAAGACAGAGCAGCGTTAGAATATCAAGCATTTTTGTGAAATAGCAAGAAGTTAGGGTAATTGCTCAACCGTGAATTACTTGACTCGATGAATGTTGCTAGCCCTTGCCCCTATTGACCCCGATCGCATCTTGCATGGTAGGTAAGTCGGAGTCGCTACTCATCACGATACCAACGAGGGGGCTGACAAGAGGATCAATACAGGAGTATGAACATCGAACTTGGTATAACTTCTCTTCCAATAGCCGTAGACGATCGCCAGAGTCTTCTGGGAAGGACATATTTATGCAGAGCGAGGACGTACCCACCACCTCTCAGGGGATTGGAATTGGGCAATTGCAGACTATCAGCAAGCCCTCACTCGGTTGCCCCAGAACAGTTTACCTGAGCTAAAACTCGATTCTCGCTTGCGGCTCTAGTAGTCTGTTAATCATTAATTGACGGGTAGCTGAAAGCTGGGAGGTTAGTTGGAGTTGAATTTTGAGGGTCTTCGACCCCTCAAAATTTTCTTGACAGAACACTAAAGTAGTAGATTGCTTTGAAAATAACAGTGGTGAAAGTAACAGCCGTGAAATGCATTAATTGGCGGATGTTTCAGGAACATTGTCCATCGCTATACAGCAGGACTGCGAGACTCCCTCAATGATGGACAGGAATTTGAATCATAAACTCTGTTCTTTTGCCAGGTGTAGAGAAGCAATCTAACCTACCCCCATGCTTCTCAGTGATAATCTGATGGCTAATGGACATTCCCATGCCCGTTCCCTTGCCTACAGCTTTCGTCGTGAAAAAGGGATCAAAAATGCGCTGTTGAACAGACTCAGGCATCCCTATACCGTTATCAGAGATGGAAATTTTTACCGATGTTGAATCTACTAGAGAAGTCTCGATCGTAATTTGGCTAGGATTTTCCCGGATTTCCTCATAAGTGCGCTTGGTATTAACTTCTTCCAGCGCATCAATGGCATTTGCCAGGATATTCATAAATGCTTGATTAAGTTGACCCGGATAACATGCTACAAGGGGCAGATCGCCATAGTTGCGAATCACCTGAATTGATGGAGACTCAGGTTTATCTTTTAAACGATGCTGCAAAATCAATAACGTACTGTCGATCCCCTCATGAATATCAACAGTTTTGAACTCTGCTTCATCCATTCGGGAGAAATTGCGGAGTGACAAGACGATCTGACGAATGCGATCGGTGCCCATTTTCATGGAATCCAGTATCTTGGGTAGATCCGTTTGGATAAACTCCAAGTCAATTTCCTCTGCCTCAATTTGGATTTCTGGGGTTGGATTAGGATAGTGGCTCTGGTAAAGTTGCACAAAGTCGAGGAGGTTTTGTGCATAATCCTGCACATGATTGAGGTTGCCGTGGATGAAGTTAACTGGATTATTAATTTCATGGGCGATTCCGGCTACAAGCTGCCCCAAACTCGACATTTTTTCGGCCTGTACCAGTTGTGTTTGCGTGCGTTTGAGGTCTTTGAGTGCCTGCTCCAATTCACAACTCTGTTTTTCCAGAAGTGCTTCTGATTCTTTCGATTCTCCTAGTTCATGGATCACTTGCCGCAGTAAAGATTCCTTTTTCTGGGCAGTTTCTTCTAAGTTGAGGCAGTTGGCATTCGATCGCTCCAACTTTTTTTTGAGAATTCGGTTTTCTCGTTCCAACTGCTGAACTTCCACCTGGGGGTCTATCACATCTGATGACATCTACTCTGCCCCCAATAATAATGTGATAAAGGTTTCATTGTGGAAGTAGGTCGTCCCATGCTGCTGCAAAGGTGCGATTTCCCCATTTGTGTAAAAGCCACAACTGGGTAACGGTTGGGTCAGACAGTGTTGGGCTTGCTCATATTCTTCCCCAGTACGACTCCCCAGAATTTGCCGTCGGCTTGCACAGGAGAAAAACAGGGCGGCCGCAGGTGCTTGACCCGGATAGTTCTCTAGTGCTTGCTGGGTGGACTGGCGGGATGCCGCTAGAATGTTGTCGTGAGTAGTCTCGGTGATTTGCACCATCGACTGGACTGGAACATCCCCAAAAAAGATAATGCTACCGATCGTTGCATCATGGATCTCAATGGGAGCGCGCATGTAGTAACGATTGCTATCG
Source organism: Leptolyngbyaceae cyanobacterium MP9P1.79 (assembly GCA_030248885.1). Lineage (GTDB taxonomy): Bacteria > Cyanobacteriota > Cyanobacteriia > JARCMD01 > JARCMD01 > JARCMD01. Next base: position 5,996 of record JARCMD010000179.1, read on the forward strand.
GCATCAAACAGAGCCAAGGGATATTCTGAGGAGGGAGGTAAGTCCCCTAAATACCGTTGGTAAAAGGCTAGGGCAGGCTGATCATCAATCTCATAAACAACATTGCTCTCAGCCTTGGTCACCCGTCCCGGCTTGCCGATCGGTTGCCAGCCGCTGGCAATTCCGTGGGAAAACAGGATAGGTCCCGAAAACAATAGAATTGGCACCGCATCGCTACACACTTCGGTTTGGAAGAATTGGTAGGTTTGCTCCGATCGCCATTGGTCAGCGGTGAGTCCCCCAAAAATCGGCACCCGCGCTCCCAAAGCCTGCTTCAGGCTATCCAAAATCAGTGCGCCACTCGTTGTTAAACTTTCAGGCAAGCTAATGCAGAACTGAATATCCTCTTTGTGATTAGCCTTGGCCTGTTGCACAGCAGAGTGTGAGGCAGCCGTTACATCTTTAGATAAACCTCGTCCCATTCCAGCAGTAATCGTAACTTCGTCTGAGCAAAATACCATAAGTGTGAGGGAATCTTGCTCAAACCCCAGCACAGAAGACATTTCGCCGTCAGTGGTTCCACCAATTAAGTTGATGTCTGGAAAAGCTTTGATAACTCGATGCAGAATCAGAGCATGGTCAAAATCGATCGCAGCAAACAATACCCCTCCTTTTGGAGAGGTGCCCGCTAGGGTAGTATGTATCTGCGCTAAAACCTCTGAGATTGCGGTTTGAGAATCGGGATCGTTACTATGACCAACGGCAAATAACATAACTTTTTCCTGGAAGTCCTAAGGCTAGGTTACTAATTACCTAGCTTCTAGAGTTCCCTCTTCGGTCTGGCAAACTGCTATCAAACAATTGATTTTGCTGATTTTATAGATAGACTCTCGAAAAGTTGACTTTTCCCCCTAAATAGCAATGGACTTATACCGTCCAGTAACTTCTACACTCTAGCCAAGGTGACGACCTCTGACTGGTCTTGATATTTGCCCCGGCGGTCTTCGTAGCTAACCGCGCAGGGTTCACCTTCTAGGAACAAAAGTTGCACGACTCCCTCATTGGCATAAATACGGCAATCGGCGCTGGATGAGTTGGAAAACTCCAAGGTCAGATGACCGCGCCAGCCTGCCTCAGCAGGTGTGAGATTGGCGATCAGTCCAATTCGAGCATAGGTGGACTTGCCAATGCAAATGACTGTGACGTTTCCGGGAACTTCCAATCGTTCCAGTGCCACCCCCAACCCATAGGAATGGGCAGGAAGAATGAAGTATTTGCCATTGTCATCTTCGTGGAGGAGGGCAGGTTCGAGGTTGGCAGAGTTAAAGTTTTTGGGATCAACTACGGTGCCAGGAATATGGCGAAAAATGCGAAACTCCAAAGGTGAGAGGCGGATATCATAGCCATAGGACGATAGTCCATAGCTGATTACAGGTTGGAGGCGTGGGATTGGGTCTTGGGCAACTTCCCGTACTAAACTGGGCTTAAAGGGAGCAATCATACCCTTGGCGGCCATGCGAATAATCCAACTGTCGTTTTTAATCATGGTTGTAGTTAGTAAGTTGAGTGGATAGATAGTGAAGAGCGAAACCAATGACTAGAGAGCCTAAAGTCGATCGCCAGCGGGAGCATCAAGCCAACGAGCGGACATTTCTTGCCTGGTTACGCACCTCGATCGCCCTAATTGGATTTGGTTTTGCGATCGCCCGTTTTGGTATTTTTTTGCGACAACTGCAAGGAGTGGTGGCACAACCCGCAGTCCCTTTACACCCCTTTTTTAGCTCGGAAACTCTGGGCATTAGCTTAGTCATCTTTGGCATCGGGATAATTGCTCTAGCAGCTTGGCGATATAACCAGATCTATTGGCAAATTGAGCGGGGGGATTATCGACCCAATCGGCTGCTGATTTGGATCACAGCGGCGATCGTCATGGCTCTAGGCACCCTCAGCATTCCCCTCCTACTTTTCCGAGGCAACATACCGCCCCCTGCACCCAATTCGTCGCCCAACTCCCCTTCCTACCGAAGGTGATGAGAGTGTTTGTAGTGAAGCACCGGATTGAAAAACATTCACTAGGGCTGGTGGCTGCGTCGGAGTTCGGTGATTTGGTCAGCGACATCCAGGATAGAGGGGGGCATCTCTGGCCCCGTGAGGATAACGTCGATGTGAGGAGGACGATCGGCTAAAAATGCCAGCACCTCAGCCTCAGAAATTAGCCCGTAGCTGATGGCTAAACTCAACTCATCCAGCACAACCAGGCTGTACTTATCCTGAGAAACTACAGTCTGGGTGTAGTCCCAGAGCGATCGGAGGGATAGGGATTCTGCCTCACTCACCTGAGCCGAATCGATGCAGCGGGGCACATCACACCTGAGCCAGTCTAGATTTTGCCCCAGTTGCATGGGATGATTCTGTCCCTGACCAATGCCGCCTTTGAGAAATTGCACTACGAGAACTGGGGTTCCCTGTCCAGCAATTCGTAGGGCTTGGGCGATCACCCCCGTGAAAAAACTCCGTTGGGAGCAAGTGAACACCTGCACAAGACCAGCGATCGTGTGGCGAAGGGTATGAGTAGGGTTGAGGGCAGGAATTTCTACCTGTGAAACCATGAAAAATACTCCTAGTTATATAGCAGTCAAAAAAATCTAAGGGCAGTATTTATGATCTATTTTCGCATTAATTTCGCATTAATTCTGTACATTAGGTTTTGCCAAATGTAGGGTGGGTTGTCGATCGCTCCCCTATAAAACACTAGATGTATGGTTACGTCAAGCGCCCTACTGGGGGTAAATCGGCTTAGACTGTTCCCTGAATTACAGATTATTTCCCTGCGATCGGATTCGATTTGTGGTGCAATAGGAATCCAGCCAAAAATATGCCGGGTTCAAGGAAGGGCGATCGATTTTTAGACGCTTTACAATAGTTTAAGAATGGTGAATTGGGGATTGGAGGTAGTTCACAAATCTAATCTACGGCTTATGTGAGTTGGGATCTAAAACCACCGTCGCGCAAGCGTCTCGCTTGCCTACTAAATCTGGATACAGGCTGGAAGCCTGCGCGACGACTGCTACCTGAACAACCCATATAATGCGTAATCTGCCACCCAGCAGCCTAAGGGCGAAGCAGTCGGCAGAAGATTTTTTAGTGGTGGCAGAGGGTGTCTGCCGACTGCTTCGCCCCTACCAAGGCATACGTTCCAGCCATCCCCTACATCAAGCGTCAACTCACAATTCACCGAATCCAGAGCGCCCCTAGCATTTGGCCCCAGTTTCAGACCTATGACTTTTTCCTCCATCGTGCGTGCCCTTGGGCGACTGCCCCTCACTGGCGAACTGCTGACTAGGCTGAACCAGCAGCAATTTTTGCGGCTCAATGGGGTGCCTCGCTTGCCCAAGGGATTGGTTTCTAGTGCCCTGGCGCAGTCGGCGCAGCGGCCCTTGCTTGTGGTGACTGCCACCCTGGAAGAAGCGGGGCGTTGGGCGGCGCAGTTGGAGGCGATGGGATGGCAAACCGTACACTTTTATCCTACGTCTGAAGCGTCTCCCTACGAATCCTTTGATCCCGAAGCGGAGATGACGTGGGGACAGTTGCAAGTGTTGGCAGATTTAGTCAAGGAGCAGTTTGGTGGTGCGACGAAAGCGCCCGCAGATGCCCCCCGATCGCTGGCGATCGTCACCACAGAGCGCGCCCTCCAGCCTCATCTGCCCCCGGTTGCGGCCTTTGTGCCCTACTGCCTCACCCTGAATCGGGGCATGGAACTGGATTTGAACACCTTGGGGATCAGGTTGGCAGAGTTGGGCTACGATCGGGTGCCGATGGTGGAAACCGAGGGGCAATGGAGCCGCCGGGGAGACATTGTGGATGTGTTTCCCGTTGCCTCAGAGCTACCCGTGCGCTTGGAGTGGTTTGGGGATGAGTTGGATAAAATCCGCGAATTTGACCCCGCCACCCAGCGATCGATGGACAACAACGATCGCCTGATTCTCACTCCCACCAGCTTCAACCCGATTATTCAAGCTGAATTGGCGAAGCGCGGTCAGTCCTACGCCATCAATGCCGATCCCGATGGACTGAATTCTCCTCTGGAGGGAATGCGCCGCTTTTTGGGGTTAGCCTTTACGGAACCCGCCTCCCTCCTCGATTATTTGCCCGACGATATTTTGGTGGCGATCGATGAACCCGACCAATGCCATGCCCACAGCGATCGGTGGTTTGAGCATAGTGAGGAGCATTACACCGAGGTGCAGGCTCAGGGAATCGAGTTGCCCCGGATTCATCGATCGTTTGAGCAATCCTTGGAGGCAGTGGCGGGGTTCGATCGCGTCCATCTGTCGGAATTGGCAGAGGAAGGGCAGGGGCTGAATTTGTCGAGTCGTCCCGTGCCTGCGGTGCCGCACCAGTTTGCCAAATTAGCGGAAACCCTGCGGGGAGAGCGCGATCGAAACTTTACGGTGTGGCTGGTGTCGGCCCAACCCTCCCGATCGGTGTCCCTGCTGCAAGAACACGATTGTCCCGCCCAGTTCATTCCCAATCCCCGCGATTATCCGGCGATCGAAAAACTGCAAAATCAGCGGGTTCCCGTTGCCCTGAAATACTCTGGTCAGGCAGAACTGGAGGGCTTCATTCTGCCCACCTTCCGGGTAGTGCTGGTCACCGATCGGGAGTTCTTTGGGCAACATTCCCTGGCAACCCCCAGCTATGTGCGGAAGCGTCGCCGCGCTGCCTCGAAGCAGGTTGATCCCAACAAGTTGCAGCCCGGAGATTACGTGGCCCACCGCAACCATGGAGTTGGGCGCTTCCTACGGCTAGAGAGTTTGACGATCACCCAGGAAACCCGCGAATATTTGGTATTGCAATATGCCGATGGTTTGCTGCGGGTGGCCGCCGACCAAGTTGGCTCCCTGTCGCGGTTTCGGGGTGCGGGCGACACCGCCCCGGTACTCAATAAAATGTCCAATAAGGCGTGGGAGAAAACCAAGAGCAAAGTCCGTAAATCTATCAAAAAGCTGGCGGTGGACTTGTTGCAATTGTATGCCCAACGATCGCAACAGGAAGGGTTTACCTATCCGGCTGACACGCCTTGGCAGGATGAACTGGAAGCCTCGTTCCCCTACCAGCCCACCCCTGACCAACTGAAGGCGACTCAGGATGTGAAGCGAGATATGGAAAGTGCGCGATCGATGGATCGCTTGGTCTGTGGCGATGTGGGCTTTGGCAAAACTGAAGTGGCGATCCGTTCCATCTTCAAAGCCGTGACGGCAGGAAAACAGGTGGCGTTGCTGGCTCCGACGACAATTTTGACTCAGCAGCATTACCACACCCTGAAGGAGCGCTTTGCCCCGTACCCCGTGCAGGTGGGCTTGCTCAACCGCTTCCGCACCCCAGACGAACGCCGCAACATTCACCAACGACTGGCGACGGGAGAACTAGATGTGGTGGTGGGGACGCACCAACTTTTGGGCAAAGACGTGCGCTTTCGTGACCTTGGCTTGCTGGTGGTGGATGAAGAACAGCGATTTGGTGTGAATCAAAAGGAAAAGATTAAGTCCTTGAAAACCCAGGTGGATGTGCTGACCCTCAGCGCCACGCCAATTCCCCGCACGCTGTATATGGCGCTGTCTGGGGTGCGAGAAATGAGCCTGATCACCACGCCGCCGCCGTCTCGCCGCCCCATCAAAACCCACCTGTCGTCCTATGATCCCGAAATGGTGCGGACTGCCATTCGTCAGGAACTCGATCGCGGCGGACAGGTGTTTTATGTGGTGCCACGGGTGGAGGGCATTGAGGAAACCTCGGCAACGCTGCGGGAAATGGTGCCGGGAGCTAGGCTGGCGGTGGCCCACGGGCAAATGCCGGAATCGGAACTGGAATCCACCATGCTCACCTTCAGCAATGGCGATGCGGAAATTCTGGTCTGTACGACAATTATTGAGTCGGGACTGGATATTCCCCGTGTGAACACAATCCTGATTGAAGATGCCCAAAAATTTGGGTTGTCCCAACTGTATCAATTGCGCGGTCGGGTGGGACGCGCTGGCATTCAAGCCCACGCCTGGCTATTTTATCCCAAGCAAAGCCAATTATCTGATGTCGCCCGACAACGCCTGCGAGCAATTCAGGAATTTACCCAACTGGGATCGGGCTACCAGTTGGCAGTGCGGGATATGGAAATTCGGGGTGTGGGTAATTTGCTGGGGGCGGAACAGTCGGGACAGATGGAGGCGATCGGATTTGACCTCTATATGGAAATGCTGGAGGAGGCGATCAGCGAAATTCGCGGTCAAGAAATTCCCCAGGTGGATGATACCCAAATTGACCTCAATCTGACGGCTTTCATCCCCGCTGACTATATTCCTGACCTCGATCAAAAGATGAGCGCCTATCGTGCGGTGGCCGCCGCCAACTCGAAGCCAGAATTGGTGCAAATTGCGGCCGATTGGAGCGATCGGTATGGCAGCATTCCTGCGGCTGCCCTGCAACTGATTCGCGTGGTAGAACTCAAGCAGGTCGGCAAAAAACTTGGCTTCTCGCGCATCAAACCCGATAGCAACCAACACGTCATCCTAGAAACCCCGATGGAGGAACCCGCCTGGAACCTCCTCAAAGCAAATCTCCCCAATCACCTACATTCCCGCTTCGTATATACCCCCGGTAAGGTCACCGTGCGCGGACTGGGCGCTCTGAAAGCCGATCAACAACTGGAAAGCCTCATCGATTGGCTCGGTAGAATGCAAGGTGCCCTCCCCGAAATGGCGATCGTATGATAGCGTTGTCATTGGCTTCGCTCTAAGTTAAGACGTGTATTAACCATTTTGGTATATAGAGTATGTTCTATATAAGACCTGACTTTGGATGTTATCCAAAATCTTTACTGAAGAATAGACTTGTATAACTTGTTACAAGGAATCCTTTCTGTAGAATGTGATAAATTGAATCCTATGTAGAGATCTTTTGGGTCTAGTTGTCCAATTAGAGGTGTTATCCAGGAAGTTTCAGCATATCTATTAATATTTACAAATATTTTCCATTTAGGAATAAAACTATGGGGGAATACTCGAAGGTTAAAAAAGCATATGCTTTTTTCTGTACTGTTGAAGATGAAAAGCGTCCTTTTACTCTAAAAGAGCTTACGGATAATATTGGATGGAGCGAACGAACGATCAAGACATATTTAACTAAGAAATGGAAGCAGTTTATTAAACGCCAAGAAGATGGATACGTCTGTAGTGGGATAAAAGATCTTTCGGAAGAGATATTTATACGAATTCAATCTCAAAAAACAGACCCATTTACAAATGTATTGCGTCCTCAATTTAGTCCAAAAGTGGATCTGCTTATTGACAAATCTCGTGAAGCTGCAATGTTGGCAATTCAAATATATAACAATCCATTCATGTCTTTTCGTGTGTATGGGTTTATTGTCCAGATGATCATTGCATTTACCTCATTATTCCATACGATTTTTGAGCGCAAAAACATTCCATATTGGTATTTAGAAAATGATGGGACTCCAAAAAAGATCGATGGAGACTTATGCTATTGGGAATTAGCTTCATGTCTCAAAAAATATTATCGTGGAGAAACAACCCCAGAAACATCAAATTTAAAAATGTTTATTGAATTACGAAATAAAATCGAGCATCGTTTCGCTCCAGTATTAGATTCTGAGATTTCTGGATATTGCCAGTCTTTACTACTCAACTTTGAAAAGTTGATTATTTCCGAGTTCGGGGAACATTTCGCGTTAGGGCAACATTTGGCGATTGCTTTACAACTCTCAGAATATTCTCAACAGCATCGGCAAACGCTTCAATATATTCAAGCAAAGCAATATGATGAAATAAAAGAGTTTATTTATAACTATTGCCAAAGACTTCCTGAACAGATTATCCAAAGTCAAGATTTTTGTTTTCGAGCATTTCTTATCCCTATTATTGGAAATCACAAAAAGTCCGCGAATATCGCCATTGAGTTCGTTAAATATGATCGTAATAATCCCGAAGACATGATGAAGTATGAAAAACAAGTTGCTTTGATCCGTGAAAAACAAATACAAGTTGCAGATCAGGGAAAACTTCCCCCTAAAGGAGTTGTTGAGATTGTAAGCCAGCGAACTGGAATAGATTTTAAAGTAAGTCATCATACAAACGCCTGGAGACTGTACGAAATACGAACAACTCCACCAAAACCAGAAACTTGTAAGACTCAATATTGCCAATATAGTGAGGCATTTAAGCAAGTTATATATACTCCGGCGTGGGTAGATTTCTTATGCGAAAAAATTCAAGATAGCCAAGAGTTTGAAAGAATAAAGAAGTATAAAAAATGTGTCAGACAAGAATGCTAGAGAGAGTTGTGAGGTTCGATCGCACTTCTCCTTCCCAATCCTAAATTTGCTGAGATTATCGGTGAGAAGACGAGTTGGGCGATCGTCCTTGAGCCAATTATGTAGAGGCGATCGTCGGTATTGTTGAGAGGGACGATCGC
>JARCMD010000180.1 GCA_030248885.1 Leptolyngbyaceae cyanobacterium MP9P1.79
GCAAACTTGTGTAGTAAGCCGCTTGGGGATTGTCGCCCATCTCACTGATGGCCTTAGGGTTTTCCCACCCGATCACAATCAAACAGCTTTCATGAGACGTCATGCCTACTTGGCGCAGCAGTTCGTCATAATCTTCGTAGCCCTCTTGATAGGAGCTGTCATACACTCCTGCGCCCAGCACGGCCTCTAGGCCATCTAGAATCACGAGACAGCGATGGTTCACCATATAGTGCATGAACTGGCTTAAGTCGCTGCTGCTGGCTTGCTGCTTCGAGAAGTGGCGGGTCAAATCGGCCAGCAAATCGGCCAGGGGTGGAGCATGGTGGAGCGATCGCCAAATCACAAATTCAAACTGATCCTTCACTTGCAGTGCGAGCTGAAGCGTCAGCGCTGTTTTGCCGATGCCGCTGATGCCGTAGAGGGAAATTAGCCTGCACAAGTTGACCCGAATCTTGTTGCCCAGCAGATTCAGAGTGTTGGTGCAGCCATAGAAGGGTCTGGCTAAGGGTGCGTCTCCCCAATCCACGTCAGGTTCTGGCAGTGTCAGCTCATCCGGTTGGTCGGCAGGCAGAGCGTTGGGCGGTTCAGACCTGTAGGCCGATGCATGATCTGGTGAACTGCTGAGTGTGGCGCTGTCAGGTTCAGCGTCGCGCTCACTGATGCCGCCCTGGGAGTTCTGCCACTGCTGCCGTGCATGCATGACGCGGCCTTGCAAGGTTTTTTTTAAGACCTTCTGCCCCAATACCTCAGTCAAAAGTTTCCACAGTTGATAGCCGACATTGCGTTTTAAGTGGCCGAGTGAACAGCGGAATCCACATTCTTGATGGATCGCGTCGTACCCTCTGCCAGCCCAAGACCCTAAAAATACAATTCGTTCCAGATCCGAGAGCTGCTTCCCTTTTTGAAATAGCACCTCTTCAACCCATCTCAGCGCATCCTCAGCGTCCATAGGTATTTTGTTGACAGAAATGCATCCCTTAGCAATTTAGTGTAAGGCTAAATTTTGCTGAAGTTCGCTGAAGTTTGCTGAACTTAGGGAATATTTAACTTTTTCCAAGATTTTATGGCGATCGCCAACCCTATTAGGTCAGAGCCAGGGTGATAGATCCACGCGTCCATAGCTACATCCGATTAGTCATGGTGACAGCTAAAAGAATAAAGCTGAACTTTTCTGAATTTTGCCGAATTCAATTTTTCATGTACTGAAATTCGCTGAAGTCCCCTGAGTTGGCAGATTTCAGCGATCCAGATAGATTGAATGTATCAACCAGATGGGTTGCACATTCTTTTTTTGAACACGACTTTTTACCTATGCCAACGTCCTAATTCAACCCACCAGGAGACCCTCTCATGTTGAAGCTAAAAACCGGGTTACGTCGATTTGTCAAAACCTGTATGGATGCGACGCAGATTGACAATCAAGCCATTGTAGTTGAAGCAATTGAGCCAGGAAGAACGGGTCGAGTCCATTTTCAAGCCACGTCCTGGCTAGCCCGTTGCACCAGCGGCGCGGCGCTGCAACCTGGCCAGGTGGTTTATGTCGTCGGTCGCTACAACATTACGCTATCCGTTGAACCCACCCCTGTCCCGATCGACCTAGCGGCACTGTCTGTGTTCTGCGCTTGGCTTTGAACCAGGAATTAAGCCATGCGATCGCCTGCCCTCATCCCAGCCGTGATTCGGATGCGCATCACCGAAGATCTCACCGCTATGCTGCTCTATCGTCACTACCAAATCGTCACTGCTAAGTAGAGGTGCTCCCATGTCAGATTCTCAGAATGTTCCGGGGTCGGATAATACTCATCTTGAAATTCGGATGGTTCGTAAAGACCCTCCTGCTCCGCCATCGTCAAACATTGTGATCAACACTATCGTTACAGTGTTTTTTGCGCTGATAGCGGCACTGGCGATCAAAGAGTCCGCTAATCCATCTATGCTGTCAGGAGTTCCAGGAGCTACAGGCTACATAACACAGCCAGGTTCTACAACAGAGCAAGGCTCCGCAATAGAGCTATATAACTATCCAAATACCCCATTGCCACAAGCAAAGACCACCCTCCCACACAGCAGATTCAATACCACTAGCCAACTTCAAGACGGCTCAACTGCTAGGGTTCTATGCTCTGGAAATCACGATGGGGTTCCTTTGCGAGTTACTCCATCTTTCTCACCAAGTGCAATTCTCGGAATTGTATCCAATGGTCAACAGGTCAGATTTGTGGGGGGTACAACCTGGGTTGATGGCATATTGTTATACCGGGTCATGAACGAGTCTGAACTTGTGCTGTCTCAGAATCCCTTCGCCCAAAATCAATTACAGGCCAAGCAGACAGGATGGGTTACAGCGTGCCCTCAAGGGTGAATTAATTGGGCGATCGCGTTCATCTAAAAGCGGGCGATCGCCCCATTGGGGGGAAAATCAAACACGAGTGAAATGTCCGACCGACGTGGGGGTGAAGCATTTGCACCGAGATCCTGACCACTACGCCTAAATTCTGATGCAAATGCTTCACCCCTACACCTTGCGGGTAACCAAGGCGATCGCGGCCAACCCCTTGCAGATTAATCGACCCACAGGTGTTTGACCAAAATCGCCATCACCTCGCCCGATCGCCCTGTTGGGATGGGTTTGCTCCAGTCGTTGGGTTCGGCGTAGCCTTTTTTATGCAGGGTTTTGATGTTGAGCTGGACGGCGGCAAGTGAACCAAACAGCAGATGTCGGACGGATTCGCGCTGGGGCGATCGCGCATCAGAACTTGAGGGCACGTCTGCGCCCGAGTCGGTAAATTGAGCCATGAGACTGGTCTCCTAGGATTGGGGGGTCAGGAAACCAGAACTCAATACCTTAAGCCATCCTTTTTTGTTTGTAGTGCAAATCGGGATGACCAAGGTATCATTCACCAAGGTCTCCGGACTGGCTGTAACAGTGTGGGGACTTAGCCGCTTGAAGGTGTGTGCAGCATCCTTCAAGTGGCGTTAAAGTATTGAATCTTGATGTACGGCTGCAACAGGTTGCGCAGCTTAATGAAAGAGCATACGGCTAGAAACGACTGCCGTCAAGCTTTTATTGCATAAAATAAAATACCAATATGATTAAGCGGTTACTAGTAGAAGACGGCGCAAGTTTAGCTACCGTAGGGCGGGCATCTTGCCCGCGCAGGCTGGAAGCCTGCACTACGAGGGGTAGGCAGATTTACGCCTCAGACTATTCGGCGGATATTTTGCAGCAAACTGCCAAGCTTGGAGGCAGATCAACCAGGCAGATCAACCCCTAAAATAGGGTCGAATACCCTCTGCCATGCCTTGAGAAATGCGCCATGATTCAGCTCAATCTACCCCAGCCTCCTCGTTTCGACTCGTTTTCAGCCGAGCGTCTATACCGCAAGCAGCGGTTGGCAGCGGCGTTCCGGTTATTTGCCCGCTATGGGTTTGATGAAGGCGTGGCAGGGCACATTACCGCCCGCGATCCAGAATGGGGCGATCGCTTTTGGGTGAACCCGTTTGGCATGTATTTTGGCCACATTCGC
>JARCMD010000181.1 GCA_030248885.1 Leptolyngbyaceae cyanobacterium MP9P1.79
ACCTTCTAGTCAATTCAAAAGCTTACAGCCCTTCCCCAGAATAGTCAGTACGACTAAATTCGAGGAACTGTTGTTTGCTAAATATTGCTGTTGTACTGAGTTATGAAGGGACAAGCTGTATCTGTCGGATGCTAAGTACAAAGCACACGCTACGCGAACGCCCTTCCGGTGACTGGTACAACCTTTTCTTGAAATCTCTCAAGAATCCGGGGATCTCGATAGAGTCTCCGACTAGTGGAGGCTGGTAGAAATATGAGCAGCACTCAAAACTCAAAACTCAAAACAATTCCCATAAGGAACTTGCGTGAAAATAAAGTACCAATAAACCGAGTTTCGACTGCGCTCAACTCTCGACGGTTGAGGGTTGAGCGCAGTCGAAACCCGTCTGAGTGGAACACTATTAACCCGCAGATCCCTAACTGGTCAGAAACTTCTCCAAGCTGCACTAGTGATTTCTAAGTCAGGGGTAGATTACGAATCCTCAAAGTTTATTGCGATTCACGAGGGTCAAAAACTGATCAGAATTCACAATGCGTACCAGGTCATAGCCATTGATGTAAGGGTTTAGCCCGCCTTTGAGATAAAAATCTTTGAGTTTGGGGTTCCACCCTTCGCCACCGAGAATGATGTAGGCGTAGGGAAATTTGGCATCGCTGGTTTTAATCGTGTCAATGAGTTTGATGACTTCAAAGGGTACTTTTTGCTCGGCTGTGCCTGGTGTTTCCTGCCATTTTTTCGACAGAATTACCCAGCGATCGGACTCTGGAATTTCAATCACTTTGTCGGGGATGTGTCTGCCGCCACTAATGCTGGGTGGCAAGAAGGGCTGGTACTCCTCCTTGCCCACAATGCGATAGCCCTTCATGGGTAGCACTGTGTTGAATAGCTGCTCAAAAACTGCGCCAGTGTTGACTCCAACTTTAGTCATAGGTTGCTAGATGGGATCAAATGCCTCGGTACGCAAACATTTCCCTGGCGGGAGTACGATCGCCTGTGCAGGAGATGCGCCGGGGGCCGTGTAGGATCGTGGTTGTGAATCCCAAGCGCTCATACAGATGCAAAATGCGCTCCGTGGCTTGGTTTGAGGCGACAACGGGGCCGGGATGCTGGGTGAGCCATTCTGCTAGCCGCACTTGATCGTCCCAAAGAAAGGCGTGGGAGCTGTACTTGGTGAACTCCACATCGTAGGGCGGATCGGCGTAAATAAAATCGTCTTTATTCAAGGTTATTTTGCAGAAATCACCCTCTAAAAAATCCCATTTTGCCAGGACAGGTACGTATTCCAAAAAGTCCTTGGCGTAGTTAATAATTTTATAGCGCCCAAAGGGAACGTTAAATTCCCCTTTACGATTAAAGCGACATAGCCCATTAAATCCGGTGCGGTTTAAGTAGTAGAAGATTTGCGCCGCCTCTGGACTCTCGATTCCCCCATTCAGCGTCAGTTGGTTGAATCGATCGCGCAACCGATAATACAATTCCGAGTCATTTGCCATCGCCACATCCACGTACAGCCCTCGCTGTAGCCAACGACAAAAGTTGATCAGATGCACATTCATATCGCCGAGGAGCGATCGGCTTGGTTGCAACCCCAGGCTAACTGCCATGCTACCCACAAAAGGCTCCACTAATCGCCGATGGGTATGGGGTTCCCACAGTTGTTTCAGCGTCGGGACTAACCAACGTTTTCCACCCGCCCACTTGAGGGCTGGTTTCAATTGCACAGGTTTCAATTGCACAGGTGGAATTGACAAAACGTTCATACCTTAAACATTCACTCTTAAATATTAGTACAGAAGTTTTATTCTCCACTAATGTCATTCAGCAATGTCTTCTGAGTATGGCAAGCTTAAGGCATTTGTCAAGGTTATGGTAGGGGTAGAAATGCAGCATCGATCCTGCTAAATCAAAGAATCGTCAGATAGGTATCAACAGATTCTGAGGGCAACACTTTTAATGTCTGATGTTGTAAATCCAATTCCAGACCTAAAGCTTCCAGGGGAATCACTCCCAGTAGGGCATCCCGACCTCCGGGCAATTCCAAACATTCAAAAGTTCCTTCCCGTCCATATAGAGATATCTTGGCATCCTGAAAGATCCGTGCTTTGCTTAGACCAGTTGCTGTAGTAACGTCTACTTCTTTGAGTAAATCAAGCCCTAATGTGGCGATCGTATGAGCAGGAAGGCACAACGTTGTGGCTCCAGTATCAACTAAAACATTGTGTAATGTGACAGAGCGGATTCGCTCTACAGGAATCAAACCTTGTGATGCGTTTGCTTCATCAATTCGGTTCGTAACTGTAATTGTGGTTAAAACTTTTCCCATTGAGTTATCGGAGGTAGTATACATCGTGCAATCTCCCAAGTCAGTGTATCTCAATTATGGCAAGTTTCTGGTAGGGCACGACGATCGTATTTTGACCAAAATACCCGATTGGATTTCTATATACTCAGCATACTCATAAGAAATCTGATGGTATTTCTACTATCCTAATAGTCGCTTTGGGTCAGGGATTGTAGCGCTGTAGTAAAGGCTTCTGTACCAACCATACATGAGTGTTCGAGGGCTATTTTGGCAATTTGCCCCAACGCACAATCTTCTAATAGTGCCAGTCGTTCGGTAAGTTGTTGGTACTGGTTAGCAGACACAATAATGTAACTTGGCTGGGACTCTTCTAGCAGCACAATTGGTTCTGTGGTTGCTTGGTGAAGAACCGCGCTTTGACGATCGCGCATTTCAGTTAAGGAGTACTGTTGTATAATTTTATCAGTTTAGTAGCTTCTCTATCATATTATGATTGGAACGTTATAAAAGTGATCCCCTATCAGACAATTTCCTGCATTTATTCAGTCTGGGTATATGGCAAGCTGTGATGGGCGTTGAGGAAGACGATCGCACTCTGCCATGGGATTGTGCTGTGGAGTATGGATGCGGTGAGGTGTTGATGGAGAATCATCAACTCAAAATTGGATAGTAGAGGAGCAAGCCGATCCCGGTAGGAGGGTGGCTCGGCGGCTGAGGCAAACCAGCGATCGAGGAGAGCGGGAGTCACATAGACATCGGTGGTAATAGAGTCAGTTTGCACCACGACCCTTAATCCTGCTACCTCAAATAGCGTTTGGAGAGTATCCGCATCCCAATTGAAATTCAGATTATTGGAGTCGTTATAGATAGCGGATTCTGCCTGTATCCAACGATCGAACAGGGTCGCCTCAAGCTGACCGGGTTGCAGCAGTTGGGAGATGCGCTGGCTGTGACGAGGAATGGTTTCTGCGAGGGTGATGACACCAGCAGGAGCTAGGAGTTTGGCTAAATGGAGAGCGATCGACTGCCGCTCTGGATCTCGCATCAAGCTGTTGCGTCCGAGGATGCGATCGAACTGCAAACCCGGAAACTGGGCAGTCAGCAAGGCAGGTAAATCGGTCAGGGGAGTTTGCAGGATGATGGGGCGTAGCAGCGTGGGCAGGGCATCTGCTTGGGACTGCAACGCTTCTGCATCAGCAGGTGTAGCAGTGCAGGTATATACCCCACCTTCAGGAACGCGACGCAATGCCTCCCAGGTGAGCAGGCCACTTTGAGCCTGTAAATCTAGAACGACGTGATGGCGTTGGGGGGGTGCTAGGGCAAAGAGCCGATCGCGTACCTGGGCTAACTGCTCTCCAACTTGTCCGATCGTGCGTTGCAGCCAGCGATCGTGGGCGGGGTCGGGGGGCGAGTAGGTGAGAATTTCTGCGGTACCTTCTGGAGCAGTACCTAAATTGGCGGCTTCCACAGCGACCGCTAATTGCGCCTCACGCTTGCGGGCAACATCGGCACTAATTTGGGCTTCAAACCCTTGTCCTGAAGGCTGATAGAACACTTGCCCTTGCAGAGTGATAGGGAGGTATTGCTGGGCAACCCAATGATCGCGGTAGGCGTGGGGATAGCGGTAGCCCGCACCATGTCCAAACTGCTTTTTATCGCGGTTGCTATCCTTTAACGGATTTGGCACCCCCGATTCCTGCTGCTGCTCCACAGCCGTTAAGGCATCAAAAAATCCCATGACACTATTGGATTTGGGAGCCGTCGCCAAGTAGAGGGCAGCTTGGGCTAGGGGATAGTGTCCTTCAGGGAGTCCCATGCGATCGAAGGCCTCAGCGCAGGCATTGACCACCAACACCGCCTGTGGATCAGCCAGTCCCACATCTTCGCTGGCTAAAATCAGCATTCGCCGAAAGAGGAAGCGGGGGTCTTCTCCGGCATATACCATGCGGGCCAGCCAATATAGCGCGGCATCCGGATCAGATCCCCGGAGACTCTTGATAAAGGCGCTGATGGTATCAAAGTGGGCATCTCCTTCTTTGTCGTAGAGGACAGCCCGGCGCTGAATGGACTCTTCTGCTACAGCGAGGGAAATGACAACGGTACCTGTGGTATCGGGAGGTGTGGTTTCTACCGCAAGCTCCAAGGCATTCAGCAGGGCACGGGCATCGCCGTTGGACACATTGACGAGGTGGGATTTGGCGGCTGGATCGAGGTGAATCGATCGCTGACTATACCCCCGTGGATCAGTGAGGGCTTGCTCTAGCACTCGCTCCAAATCCGCTGGAGTTAAAGGTTGCAGTTGAAAGATCCGCGATCGGCTCACCAAAGCTTTGTTGACTTCAAAGTAAGGATTTTCTGTCGTTGCCCCAATCAAAATCAAGGTGCCACTCTCCACCCACGGCAGGAGTGCATCCTGCTGGGCTTTGTTGAAACGATGCACTTCATCGACAAATAAAATCGTGCGCTGGCTGAACTGGCCACGCCGCTCCTGGGCAGTTTCCACAGCCGCCCGTATTTCCTTGACTCCAGCTAGGACAGCATTGATGGCAATGAAGTGTGCCTGAGTGGTATTGGCAATAATCCGCGCCAAGGTAGTCTTCCCAGTACCGGGTGGCCCATAGAAAATAACTGAGGAAAGCTGATCAGCCTGAATCGATCGCCGCAACAGTCGCCCTGGCCCAATGATGGCTTCCTGCCCCACAAATTCATCCAAAGTCCGGGGACGCAACCGCGCTGCCAAGGGAGCTTCAGCTTCGATGAGGTGCTGGCGATGTTGGTCAAAAAGATCCATGTAGCAAGGGAAGCAATGGACTAAAAGGTGAGTTCAGGGGTTAGGGATTAGGGGTTGGAGAATGAGTAAAATATGATTGCGATCGGTTAATTATACCTACCCTAGGGAATGAAAAACCGACTCACTCCCTTATAGCTATCAAGGTCAAGGACGATTTCAACTAGACGAGTTGTACAACGCTCTCGATACTGGAAATCATTCAACAAACGATCAGCATCACCAAGGGTAATCACAGGCAGTGATGTAGAAGTAACTTCCTCACGCATCAATTGTTCCAAGGAATTCCCGCCTTTCATGCTCCGATTAGCTGTCAATAAAATCATCTGGTTTGATTGAGCTGGTTGCCAGACCGCTCGATCGTCGCTGTCGATCGGCAATTCCATCTCATCAAATGTGATAAATCGAATGGGAACCCAATGTAGCCAACTACTACTCAAGATACTACCTAAGAGCAGTACGGCATGTCCTCTTAAGTTGTGGTCAATTAGGAAATTCACAACTAAGACTCAAACTTGGCTTTTGCAGCTTGAAGTTTTGCTCGAACTGCTTCCTAACCAGGTTTTGGGGGTTGGGCGGCAAGGTGGGCGATGAGATCGCGATTTTTCTCTTTGTAATACTGCCGAAGTTCTTCAGCTTCCTTGAGAACTGTTTGATACTCAGCTTCAACGGTGGCACGATTTGCCTCAATGTAAGCCAAAGCAGCGTTAATCTGTGCCTCTGTAAGTTCAAACAATCCTCGGATAAACTTAGGTGGGTATTGGGCTGTCACATAATCCATTACATCGTAAAGGGTGATGCGTGTCCCTGCGATCGTGAGTCCCCGTTCTGTACGGATGATAGCGAACTGTCCATTAGATTCTGAAGTCATAGCTGTAACTTCCTAGAATTTATTTTTATAGTACCTTAAGGGAGTGTTTTTCCCAGGATATCAATTTCGTACTCTAAGTCTAAATTGAGCAGGAAAATTGCTTAAATGTTTATCCTGCGTAAGTTTCATGAATTTTCCTATTCTATTAAATAGCAGACTTATTCCCAACTCGTAACTACTCAGCCTACCCTCACCGTTCGGCTGAGCGCTCATGTCGAAGCCTAAATCCCTCTCCTTGGGGAGAGGGACTTCAATCCGACTCCCCTTCTCCCAGTGGGAGAAGGGGCTGGGGGATGAGGGCAAGTTCGACATTGAGTTAGCAGTCTGAGTAGTTACAATCAAGTTTTATTTAATTTGTAATCCTAACAGGTTGCCATCGAATTCGATAACGCCGCAGTAAAACTGGATTTTCCAGATCAAGTACTAGGCTAATGCGTTTAGCAAATAGGGTTTTACCGAAGGCTGAGAGATGCTGAATCCGTTCCTCCTCCGAGAGATCACGCCCACCCCCCCGTCCAACCTCCACAAGGATACATTCATTCGCTATAGCAAATTCGGGTGGAAAATTCAGACGCAGATAAAGATGTCCAGTGGGAGTGTTGATGCTGTAGCTCTTTTCACAGAACGCTTCTTTTAAGGGATAGGTTCCCTCGATGATGCGATCGGCAAGCTCGGATTGAGTCATTGGGAAGTAATTCCCAGTCATTTGAGAATAGTGATATACCAGGCGTTGTCCCTGAGTTAAGGGTGGATCAAACTTGACTTGAAACAGAGGACGTTTTTCATCCTGGATGATTAACTCATGGGTAACCTTAACTCTAGGAGAATGGGACCAAACTTCCAAGGTTTTTGGCAAGACACTGGCATTGGGGCTGCGATCGTCAATGATGATGCCATGAGCAGTATAGGTCACCTGCTCTTGCAAGCATTGAACACTAACCTGAGTCTCATTTTTGATGCAATCCCTGGCAATCTCTAACTCAGAGCGAACCGCAAGCCGGAATAGTGGTGTAGAGCCATGATCTCCATTGGGTAAGTGGGTTCCCTTGGGCTTTGTGTAAAACTCAGTGTAGAACGCTACAATCCGAGCGATTCTGCCGACTGTGCCTAGATTTTCAGCCAATCGAGGATCAACTACTGCCAGTTGCTCTGCGACCTGAGCGATCGTGCGATCGACGGTGCGTTCTCCGATTCGCAGTCGAGTTGCAACCTGGCGCTTACCATGACCAGCAGCTAGGAGTTCCAGGACAGCAATTTGACGCGGAGATAGGGGTGGTAGATTCTGTTCACTCAAGGGTTTAGAGAATTGGCGAAAACTCGCCAGAAGAGTGGCGAATATTGCCATTGTAAGGTGGGTTGCTAATTTCTATGCTAGGAGATGTCAGCAATTGAGTCACCTGTATGGAAACCCAAGTTTTTCCCGTCACCGATGTCGTCAGAAACTCCCCAGCTTTAGAAAAACGTTTACAGATTCGAGAGATGTCAGCAGAAAGTTGGGTGGAACGCTATGCCAGTGGCACCCTCCGCAAAAATAAGCGTTTGGGAATGGCATGGCATAACCAATATTTAGTAGAGCGAGTGTCCTTTGAATTTGGTTGGGAGTTTGGACTCCAGCCTCGTAGCCGTGTCACCTTTGGCGATGCTTTTACTGAAGGAGATGTGCCCTCTATCACAGAAGCGGGATGGCACATTGATCGCTATCTTGAACTGTCTGTGTTTCCTGAAGACCGCTTGGAGTGCAAATACTTGCAGGTTGAATATGCCGATGCCAGCAAAATAGAAGGCATCGGAATGGTGTTGCGAGAAACTTCCGCAGCTTGGATTGGTAAGGGCAACCTGGTATTTGCGATTGTTGCTCCCTTTGATCCCCTAAATCAGGTCTGGAAGGAGGCTCACAATCCTTTTTAACCCAACCACGATCGCACAAAAACGATCGCAATCCTTTGAATTGGTTCTTATGAAACTCATCCTTATTGGTCAAAGTCAATCGGGCAAAACAACTCTGGCAAAACAGATTGCCCAAAGCTACGGTTTCCAGCACATCAGTGCATCGAATTGGGTGAAACAGCGTTGGTCTTTCTCCCTTGAGGACTTCACCAGTCGAGAAGCCTACATCAAAGCAATCACCGAGTACAGTTTGGAATGTCTACGAGAAGACCCAAATGCTTGTGTTGATTACATCCGTGAGCAATGTGGTGGCACTGATAAAACCGTCATTGATGGGATTCGCAATCCCTATGATTTTGTGAATTTGTTTGATTGGCGGTGCGATCGCTGCATTCACTTGATCTATGAACGGAATCCAATCTCTACCAATGGTTTTGAGCAGGGCTTAGGTGTCATTCAAGCCTATCTAACCTGGCTGCTCGATAATTCCTTAATCCAAAAACATCAAATGATTACGCTAAATTTCCAAGCTTTTCATAAAGAGGATCACCCCAGTTCTCTTGAGCGATGGCTAGAACAACTGCCTATCCTACTAAGGATTGGAAAGTAAAAAAACGGATTTTAGAGTACAGGGGCAGTACCCCAAAACCCCCGTATTAATTAGATTCGTGATCCTAAAGGGAGATTGATTCAGATGATTCATTATGACCTGCCTCAACCCATTTCCTGTTTTGTCGATCGCAAATTGCTGTTTGACCTGGCCAGTGAATGTGAGGGGATGCTTCCCTGTCAAATTTTTAGCCTTGCTGCCTATCCCCAGGAGTCCATCACCTTTCAAATCCTGCTAGAAGATGGCAGTTTATTTTCCTATGTTCCCTTGCACCTGCTATACCATAAACCACCCGAAACCAGTGACTTACTGGAATTAGTTGATGTTGTCTACCACAATTGCCCTGATTCCACACTTTGTATTCACCGCTTTGAGCACTTGAGGGGTGATAGGGTCAATTGCTTTTTTAAGCGCAGACAATGTTGGCTCTCCGGGGATTATCTGTTTACGATCGATTGGTACAGTGCTAACGATCTGCTCCACTTGATTCAACTGCACAATGGACAATTTGCTCTATTACCAAATCACAAGGTCAAGTTTCTAAATGGAGAGCTTCGGTTTCAACCCTTCAAAAAATTACATGCAACCTGGAAAGTGTAGAACCAACAGGTGAGAGGATAGTCCTAAAGATGTAAGGATAGGAGAGATAGAGTTCTGCGAGAAGTCCTATGTCTGATTCCCAATTCACCTGCCCTGAGTGTCAGTCAGATCATGTCGTCAAAAATGGCAAAATCCATAATGGCAAGCAGAACTTTAAGTGTCGTGAGTGTGGTGGACAATTTGTGCAAGACCCTCAGAACAAAATTATTGACTAGGCAACCAAAACCCTGATTGATAAACTGCTGTCTGAGAAGATTCCATTAGCTGGAATCGCCAAAGCCGTTGGTGTTTCAGAATCTTGGCTCCAGAACTACGTTAATGAGAAATATCAGAACGTGTCGCGTCAGGTGAGTGTGCGGGCTAAAAAAAGGGATACTTAACGATCCAGTGTGATGAAATGTGGTCATTTGTGGCTCACAAAGGCAATAAGCCGTGGTTTGGCTGGCACTCGATGTCGAAACCCGAGAAATTGTTGGTGTCTATGTTGGTGATCGGAGTCGAGATGGAACACGAGGATTGTGGGATGCACTGCCAGCAGTCTATCGACAGTGTGCTGTTGCCTACACCGATTTTTGGTCGGCTTACGACGAGGTTTTTCCCGTTAAGCGACATCAAAGTGTGGGTAAGGAGAGTGGCAAAACCAGTTATATTGAGCGGTTTAACTGCACCTTGCGTCAGCGAGTGTCGCGTCTGGTCAAGACGTTATCGTTTTCCAAGAAGCTGGAGAACCATATTGGAGCAATTTGGTACTTTGTTCACCACTACAATGCATCCTTAACTGTTTAGCACTACCGGGGTCTGAATGCATGTCATACTTTATGAAATACAACACATCACAACTTCCCGAAATTGATGCCGTTGAGGTTGTAAATCTCCGTGATATTGTGGCGAATCGTGTAAACACATACATGAAAGAGGCTGTTTCTGCTCCATTCGTTCGGGTCACTGACGAAATGGCGCAAGATATTGCCCGACTGTAGCGTATATTACCTGGCGCTGAGCAAATGCGCTGCCATTGTCCATCTTTCGGACTCAGATTCTACAGCAACAATAAGCCGCATTTGCAGGCTTCCATCTGTTGGGAATGCAACAACATTTTTATTGATATGGGCGAGCAAGCATTGTCTTATGAGTTCGATGCAGAGCATCCACATTCTAAAGAACTCTTAGCGCTAGTCAAACAAATTATGGATTGAAAAGGTATTGTATGAGCAAGAGCATTGACCCTAAACTGTTCTGCAAAGGCAAACGCAGGCTAACAGCGCGTTGATGCCGTAGTTAAATGGATTCATTCATAGAAGCTTGAGGTTGCTTACCGCCCTATAGTTTCACTGTCATACTGTTTCGTTTCAGTAGGTTAGGAAGTTGAAGGCGATCGATATTTGTCATCCCTTCAAGTTCACACAACTCTCTAAAGCATAGAAACGCTTTGATGCTCATCCTATATAGCTATATTTAGCCTCATCAACTTCCAGTTTTACTTGACTCCATAACTTTTTGGATTTGAGTATTGAAATAATCTTCTCGATATTTCAGTTGTTTAGCCAGCGTTAAACCTTGCTGCAAAGCAGCGAGGGCTTGGGGATAGTTCTTACGGGCTAGGTGGATTTGGGCGATCTGGTCGAAAGCGTTCATTTTGCCGTAGACATTATAGGACTGTTGCTCTACATCCACGAGAAATTGATAAATTCGCAGAGCGGAATCAAGTTTGTTTTCGGTGCGATAGAGGGTGCCCAAGCGCTGGAGGGCATCAGCAGCATAGGCATACTGTTGGACAGGCTGGGCTAGCAGGTAGGATTGTTGGTAGTTTTCGATCGCCGCCTCAGATTTTCCCAACGCCTCATAGTTGATAGCGATCGCCAACTTCAACGCGGGAATGGGGTCAGCCTGCTTTTTGCGTTGGTATAACGTAACCAGTTGTTGCTGGGCAACGATCGCCTCTGCTGGTTGCTTATTTTGCTCATAGGCATAGGATAGCTTCCGCAGCACATCGGCTTGGTTTAAGCGAATGGGTTCCCTGTCAGCCTCGGTCTGCCCTGGCTTCGGCTTGGGTGGCAGAATATCGCCTCGTATCGTGACCAAGGGCAGTAACGCTTGATACGCCTCTGCCGCATTGGGATAGTCGAACCAGTTGAGGTGCAGGTCGGCGATCGTCGTTAGGGTCATTTCCTCCAGGGTTGCGTCTTGTCGTTGCCGCGCCTCAGCTAGGGTTTGGGTGTAAATGCCCAGAGCTAAATCTTTGTTACGAACACGCAAATACGCCTCCCCTAGTGCCCGTCGCAGTCCGATCGCCTCCCCATTGTCTGATGGGGGAGTGGCAGCTTGAATCTTTTGTAGCCGTTCTGTAATCAGCCGCACTTGGGTTGCCTGGCTATCTTCCCAAGCCGTGCCGCCCACTCGCCCCAACGCTTTCACCTCTGCTAAGGGGCCCAAAGCGCGGCGCAACCGCAGTTCTCGATTCCAGATTTCGTAGGCGGCAACGCCATTTCCTGCCTTGGATTGGGCAATCGCCTGGGTGTTGAGATTGTCCAGGGCTTCAATCAATGTGCGTTGTTCCTGAGCCGTGAGGGGACGATCGGCATTGGGCAGCAGGGGATCGGGGGTAGTGATCTCTAGCGGATTGGGCGGAAATTCACCAGAATTTGTCTGGGGTTGGGCAGGCGTTCCACTCGCCTGGGCTACCCAGCGGGGACGGATGAGCGTGACGGGTGTTGCTGTCACGGGAGAAGGAGACACGATCGCCACAACAGGAAGGCTAGCGGGGACGATCACACCCAGACCCCACAAAGCCAACCATCTCAACACATGTATGGGTTCTGGCGCTCGGTTACTCAATCTCATCTTCCTCTCTGCCCCAATGATTAACTAATATCCAAACCCATCTACTCTATCCTTCCTGCTCCCAGTCTGATCGGGTTTAAGTGTGCAATTGTCCTCATCGCTCCTGATTCGGTCGTTCCCGCCTTGCTTGGTCTACCCCTTGCCAAAGCTGAAGATAGCCATCTTGAACGGATTCGTCTAGATTTTGGGTAAACGCTTGGGGTAGATCGAGGGCCCGAATTAGTTCCTGCACATCTGCCAAATCCTTGAGCCGATCGCTACCTGACAGTCCTGAAGCCAACTTCAATTCCACTAACTTGGCTAGTTGAATCACTTGAATCCCATCTTGTTCCATCACGATTTCGGCCGGATTAGGAAAACTTACCGACTTTGGTTTGCCATCACCAGGAAACTCCCCTGTCACCAGGATTTTGCTCATTACTCCAGTTTGACTATCTTTAAATATCCGCTTGGCTCCTGGAAAGGCTAAAACGAAACCTCTACCTACCAAGGTTTGGTGAAAAGCTTCTAAGCCTGCTTCTGTCAGGAGTAAGTCAATATCCTGGGTCGCCCTAACATAGCCATGAAATACCAGTGCAATTCCACCGACAACAGCGTAATCAATACCGGCTAAAGCCATATCTCGCGTCACTTTTTGCAAGGTCTGAAAGATTTTGCCTGTCTGCATAAAGAACAAATCCAGTTCGATGAAGGACTCTAGAGCTTGACTCATCTTAAACCTCTGAGAGAATATCTGAAAAGACACAAACCATAGACTAAGACGTAACAGGCCATGACTGAGTTGGAACAACAGATTCACAGACTCCCCAATTTGCCCAAGTGGTTTGTGGAAATTACAGGTAAACTCACTTAACCATTGGATTATCTTTTTTGTGGAGTTCTCTTATGGATTTCTGGGCAGCGTGTTAGGGTGGGTCGATCGGGTTCTATTGACGGCAGCGGGGAATTGCTAAGCAATTTTACTCTAGGATTGTTTGGGGTTCAATTTCTCATTTTTTTGGCAACCCAACGTTTACAACTTTCTATGTATGGCTAGTCAATCGGGGTCGCGATCGATGTCGAAGATCTCACAGATACTGATAGTTCTAATCGCTGTGGGCATTGCGTTTCATTTCATCAACCTCGATCGCAAGGTCTACTGGCACGACGAAGTTTATACCTCCATGCGATCGGCTGGCTTCACCCGCGCCGAAATTGACCAAGAGCTATTCCAAAATCGTCTGATCCCCGCCCCTGAGTTACAGAAGTTTCAACGCATCAAACCCGGCAGTGGGGCGATCGACACCATTCGCTCGTTGGCAACGGAAGATCCCCAACACCCGCCCCTGTATTTTTTAATGACCCGTGGCTGGATGGAGCTTTTTGGCAGTTCCCTCACGGCTGTTAGGCTCCTGCCTGTTTTGTGCAGTTTGCTGGGGCTGCCACTGATGTATGGCTTGGGGCTGGAACTGTTTCGGGACTCAGGGACGGGACTGGCGAGACTGGCGGCATTGCTGGCAACTACATTTTTGGCGCTGTCTCCCTTTGATATGTTGTTCGCGCAAACAGCCCGCCAGTATAGCTTGCTGACGACGATCGTAATTGGCAGTAGTTGGGTGTTGCTGCGGGCAATGCGGCTGAAGACTTGGCAAAGTTGGGGATTGTACAGCGTAGCCTGTGCAGTTGGGTTCTACACCCATCCGTTTTTTGGCTTAACTCTGGTAGGGCATGGGGTGTACTGGTTGCTGCGGTTGGTGCAAGGTGGGCGATCGTCGCTCTCTGCCCTCTCCAACGTTTTCTGGAAGCCACTCCTGTCCGTTGCCGTCTCGTTGATCCTATTTAGTCCCTGGCTGAAGGTGATTTTGTCCAACTACTCGCGCGTGTCAGCCACAACGGATTGGGCGCGGGTGCAGGTCGGCTGGCTTTATCTGGCAAAGCTGTGGCTCCTCAGTTTCACAGCGCTGTTTTTCGATTTGGATTTTGGATTTGATAATGGCTTGACCTATGCGTTGAGGGTGCCGATCGCTCTGCTGATGGGACTCGCCCTTTACACCGTTTGCCGTCGCACGTCGTCTGCCACCTGGCAGTTCATCCTCACAACCATTTTTGTGCCCTTTTTCATTCTGGCATTGCCCGATTTCCTGGTGGGGGGCAAGCGATCGGCGGTGAGTCGCTACCTAATTTCCTGCTTTCCGGGGGTGCAATTGGCGATGGCTTGGCTGGTGGCCACGATCGCCCAAGCCCCAAAAAAATTATGGGGCAAGATTCCCCTAGCTCACGGCTTACTGGGAATACTCTGTGCCGGTAGTATTCTCTCCTGTACAGTCAGTGCTGCGGCTGATACCTGGTGGAGCAAGGATTTAAGCTACTTCAACGCCGAAGTCGCCCGCCTAGTTAATGCCACTCCCGGTGCGATCGTTTTGAGCGATTTAGGCGATGACTTCACCAATACAGGCGACCTGATTTCCCTCAGCTATCGGCTCAATCCAGAGGTGCGCCTGTTACTCCTCGGTGCCGCTCCCCAGTTGCCCTCGCCTGGCCCTAATGTGCTGGTGTTTCGCCCCTCTGGGAAAATGCGGGCTGCCATTGCCCAGGCAGGCGATCGATTGGAAGTGGTTTCTGAAGCCGGGAACCTATGGCGACTTCGCCCATCCTGAAGTTTGATTCGCAGCGTTTCGATCACGTAGGTAGTCGCCTGAGATTATCTCAGCCCCTCACCGTTCGGCTGAGCGCTCACGTCGAAGCCCCCAACCCCTCTCCCAGAGGGCGAGGGGAGCCGATCTAG
>JARCMD010000182.1 GCA_030248885.1 Leptolyngbyaceae cyanobacterium MP9P1.79
CCTAGGGGAGAAGGGAGCCGGAATTCAAAGTCCCTCTCCCTAGGGAGAGGGATTTAGGGTGAGGGTGGATCGGGTGGTTGCAAAGTTGAGATGCACCCGTTATGGAGCCTCTGGATCTTCTCCCAATTCTCTTAAGCGAGCAGCTAGGCGATCGGCCCGCTGTCGTTCTTGCTGAGCTTGTTCTTGGGCTTGCTGAGCTTGTTCCTGAGCTTGTTGGGCTTGTTCTTGGGCTTGTTGGGCTTGTTCTTCTTGCAGAGAAACCACATTGAAGGCGCGATCGTAGAACCGCAACCAGTGGCAGGTGCCAGTAGGGGGTTCCCGTCGCAACTGACCTTCCCAGGGGCCTACCCACAATCCCAGGGTTTCGCACCACAGCCACCCCCGTTCATTGGGGGCGATCGGCTGATAGCGCTGGGAGCCATCCAGGTGCCAACCTGCTAAGGAATTTGGATCGAAGGGGTCATAGATATAGTATTGGGCTGTGCGAAACGTACTTTCGTAAAGGCGCTTCTTTTCCCCTTTATCGACCTTAGAGGTACTGGGGGACATCAGTTCAATGATGACATCGGGGTAACGGCCGTCTTCCTCCCATGTCACCCACCCTTGGCGCTCTCGTGTGCCATCCACGTCTAGGACAGCGAAAAAATCGGGGCCGCGAAAGTCTTTATTCATGGACTGGTTGCGGCTATAGTAAACGAACATATTGCCGCCCACAAAGGAGTTGGGCGTGTCAGCTAGGGCGGTTAATGCCGAGTCGATCAACACGTTCATGGCAATGCGGTGGCGATTACTCTCCAAAGGTTCTCCATCGTCAAAGATTAAATCGGTGGGCGGCGTGGGAGGGTTCCACTCTGGCAATAGTTCTAGATCTGGGGGGTGTTGGGATACGGCTTCACTGACCATGGTTATGGCTCCCTTAGTTAATGTGCGCTTTGAGAAGGGTGTTTTTTTAGGGTATCAAAAATTACGGTCAATATTAAGAGTAGTACAGAACAATTACTTTAAACCTTAAAATTTCAAGAATAAAACTTAGAAGATTTCCAGAAAAGTACCGGAAGGGCGTTCGCGTAGCGTGTGCTTTGCACTTAGCATCCGGGCAATGACTTTCTGGTCGATTCAAGGCTCTATCTGCCGGATGCTTCGCCCCTACAGCAGTATCTTCTTTCCTGGAAGTTCTCCTGAGAATCATCTAAGTATTAAGCTGGGGACGATCGCCACTGGTAACGGTTCCATTCATATACACCCTGGATCTCGTATTCTGTGCCATTTTGCAGGCGGACTACACAGCTTGATTCCATGGAATCACCATGCCCCTGCTTTTGCAGTCCCAGCACAGTGCAAGCAAACCACTCGCGAACACAGGGACCATCATCCTGTACCCACTCCCACAGGGCGTTGCAAATTTCAATCCGATCGCCCACCCGCAAGCAATCTGGCTCTTCGCGCTCTGGTGCGAGATATTCTGCGACATGCTCTGGTTGCACCCGGTTTAACCACGGCAGACCATACTCTAGCCGGATGAATTGTACCGCGCCAGAGTCTTGCTCATTCAACCAGTCGTTCAGGAGCTTGGCTTTCCAGGAGAGTTCCGGGTCATCATGGACTTGAATAAATTGAAGCAGAGTTTCTCGTTGCTCTGGTGCTAGCTCGTCTAGGGGATTGGTGTCAAACGGGTCAGCACGTTTAAGAGTGGGTGCTGCTTGCTGCGGGTTCACTTCATCAGAAATGATTGCTAGCACTGCCTGGAGCAAGATTTGTTGCTGCTGCTCAGTGAGGGGAGAGTCGATCGCAGCACATTGAATGAACGCCAATCTCAAGGCTGCTTCAATCTCTGCTTTCGTCATACGTTCGCGCTCAACTCGATCGGCAACACCTTGAGTCATCCCAAGTCCAGATACCACTTTTATGATGACACTGGAAAATGCCTTCAACCATATCGACTCATTTCATGCGGGTTGAGGGAATATGGCTTTAAACCTGGTTTTGACTGGAACAAACCCCGGAAGATGCTGAGGTGCCGCCAGGAGAGTTCATTGCGCCTGCCAGTTGGCTGCGATAGGCAATGAGTTGGGCTTCACGCTGGGAGCCTTTGGGATTGAGGGCAATCATGCGATCGACAATTTGCACTGCACAAGACCAATCACGGGCATCCATCGCTAGCTTTAGGGTTGGCGTTAGTGCCTCTGCCTGGGACTGCCGCCGTTGTACAGCAATGTAGGCTTGGGTATTTTGTACCGCTTTTCTGGCGTAGGGGTCGCGGGGACGCTCAGCCAGGGCGCGTTTGAAGTTAATCAAGGCAGTTTGATAGTCCCCTAGCTTTGTCGCCAAATACCCCAATTGCATGGACTTACGGTACTGAGGCACGAAGGGAGCCTTTCGCTTGGTGGTGCGAGTGGGTTTTGCGGTGTTGCCTGTGTTGGTTTGAGCGAAACTGCTGAGGGTAGGGAAACTGGATGAGGTGAGGGCAAGGGTGAGGACGATCGCAACAGAAAGACGCTTCATTTCAGTTAGGGTTGCTTAAAGGTTTACTTAAAGAATTGTGGCTTAAAGTTTGGCGCGGTAATTTGTTGACAACAGCATACACGCAATGCTCAAATTTAGCCCACATCACCCTGTTTGTTCTGGGGTTGAAGGGATTTACCCAACCAGTCTCAGGAATTTCAAAGAAGTGTCTTACCGTATAGAGTACTCGCTGAATTCAGAAATTCACTTGCAATGCCTGACAGCCCGACAGCAAGCGATCGTTTTGGATACGGTTGACGCGCAGTTGATGTATCAGCCAACAGTCGCGACAAAAAACCGTAAGCTGATGCGTCCGAATCCACTCGCCCCTTGGGAACTTCGGATTGGGGATTTGCGGGTCTACTATGATGTGGAAAAGGAGCCTGAAGCAGTTGTGTTTATCAACGCAGTTGGGATCAAGGAACGAAATCAAGTCCGTATTGCAGGAGAGGTTTATGACCTATGAAGATCGTTGAAATTGCAGAGGCAACCGCCACACTAGCTGAATATGCTTCTGGGCTAACTGAGGAGCCAGTCATTATCATCAGCAACGGCCAACCCATAGCAGCATTGGTCACGCTAGAAAATGTTGACATGGAAACAATCTCGCTGAGTAGCAATCCAAAGTTCATGGCGTTGATTGAACGATCGCGCACACAGCGGCACTCTGAAGCTGGAGTTTCTAGTACAGAAATGCGCCGTAGGCTAGGGTTAAGTCAGGTCTAACAGTTATCCCCACGTTTTCTGGGATAACCTGCTCTGAAAATCTCAACACTCGGTGTTTGCATCACAGCAAGCCTTGTTTTTTCAGCGTAGAGATAGCATCCTCAGCCGCCTGCTTTTCAGCCTCTTTCTTGCTGCGACCTTTCCCTTCACCGTAGAGTTTAGCTTCGACATAAACTTTAGAGACGAACTCTGGAGTGTGATCGGCTCCACCAATTTTTTCGGTGATGTACTTCGGAGGGGTTGTCGCTCCATGGGCTTGCACAAATTCTTGCAGCCGGTTCTTTGAGTCTAGATTTGAGCGATCGACCATCATGTCTGGCGGTACGGAGTCAAATAGTTGTGTGACTAACGGGCGCAGTGCCTCAATATCTCGATCGTGGTCTAAATAATAAGCTCCCACGACTGCCTCAAAGGTGCTGCTCAGCAGATTGGGATTTTGATAGCCCCCATCGCGGATGGCACCTTGCCCCAAGCGCATCCTGAAATCCAATCCCACCTCAATGGCGAATCTAGCCAGTTGTTTTTCATCCACGAGGGCGGCTCGGCGGCGGGTCATTTCATCCTCGCCCAACTCAGCCTGAAGCTGATACAGATACTCCCCACTGAGAAAGTTGAGGATTGCATCCCCCAAAAACTCCAGTCGCTCATTATCGCCACTTTCCCCAGGATTTTCATTCTTGTAGGAACGATGGGTCAGCGATCGGCGCAGCAGTTTCTCGTCATTGAACATCAAAAGCTTGTGCATGTTTCCCTCACTGCATTAACAAAAAACTGATATGAGGCGATATAAAACGCTCTCCAAATTCCCCTCACTCCAACCCCTCTCCCAAAATAGGAGAGAGGCTGAAATCAGGAGCAGGGCAAGCTTTAGTTACCCGTTGCGAGATCTAGGTGCGAACTACCGTCCTGGTGGAAAGAGACTGTTTCCACGAGATCTATTGCATGAAACACAGGCGAGTCGAAGGTTCTCTAATAAGTTAGAGCCACCTTTACTCAGGGGTATCAGGTGATCAATGGTTAACTCATTTAGAGGGAAACGATGCCTACACCAAAAACATTGAGAACCAAATACGTCGAACAATTGTGACTTTTTAGACCGATTTTGTTTAGAATTCATCCGTTTGGAATTCTTCATTAGAAATCTCCACTAATAATTATTTACTAGCAGAAGAACATAAAACCTATGTGGGCAGAATTGCACTCGCTAGCGAAATCACTAACTTACAAGCATCTGCCTAATGGTAAACGTCTCAAACGCACTATCTCTAAGCCCCACATCAGCGCATATCTAGTATGCTGAACCAGCGTTTGCTTGAAATAGAATCTCGGACTCAGATAAACGCTAAACCAGAATACTGGATATGCATTGATTTGAGGATTGAAGATAGTGCCCATGAGACGAATATCTAAGAATTTATATTCATCTACATCCCTATATTGTTCAACAACTAATTCTAGTTGTCAAGAGCTTGTTCGATCGATTATCGAAACTCCGCCCTTGATGATTATGATGAGTAGGAGGACTTTAAGGACTGATGCATGGATGATCATGAACTGACCAAACTTCTAACTGATCTTGAGTCTGACAGAGTTGAACGTAAAGCATCAGTTTCAGACGGAAAGAAGCTACGGCAGGCAATTTGTGCGTTTGCTAACGATCTACCAAACCACAAAAAACCTGGGGTTCTGTTTGTGGGAGTTAACGATGATGGCACTTGTACCAACTTATCTATTACAGATCAGCTTCTTCTAGACCTCGCCAGCATCCGCTCTGAAGGGAAGATTCTACCGTTTCCAGTCTTGCAAGTTAACAAACGCCTGATAAATGGCTGCGAGTTAATCGTCATTATCGTAGAACTAGCAGATGCTCCTCCAGTTAAATTCGAGGGTCGTGTATGGATTCGAGTGGGCCCGCGACGGGCAATTGCTACTTCAGATGAAGAGCGGCGGTTAAACGAAAAGCGTCGAGCCGCAGTTTGCCCTATGATTTACGACCTCTGCCTTCTGCAACCCTTGCTGATCTGAATTTAGAGTTCTTTCAGCAATCCTACTTGCCCTCTACTCTGGCTCCAGAAGTGCTAGAAGAGAATCAACGATCGCTGACTCACCAATTAGCTTCAGTTCGATTCACGACTCCTGAACCAGAGTCCTGCCCCACTATTTTAGGAATTCTTGTAATTGGCAAAGCTCCAAGACAGTTTGTTCCTGGACACTATGTTCAGTTCTTGAGAATTGATGGCACTGAATTGGGAGATCCAATTAAAGATAAAAAAGAGATAAGTGGATTACTGATGGATATTCTACGGGTATTAGATGAAACTCTACAAATCAATATTTCAGTTGCGTCAGATATTACCAGCGAGTCTCTAGAAATCCAGCAACCAGACTATCCGATCGAAGCCCTGCGACAGCTAACTAGAAATGCGGTGATGCATCGCTCCTATGAACACACAAATGCTCCAGTAAAAGTGTATTGGTTTAACGATCGTATTGAGATTTCAAATCCGGGTGGACTGTTTAGTCAAGTCAACCGAGATAACTTTGGTCAAGGTACGACAGATTATCGTAATCCTCACTTGGCTGGAGTGATGAAGGATCTGGGTTATGTGCAGCGCTTTGGCTATGGCATTCCTACTGCAAAACGAGCTTTGCAGAAAAATGGTAATCCGCCACCTGAATTCTTGTTAGATGATACTTACACATTGATTGTTATTAAGAGGCAATCATGACCCCACCAATCATTGCCTTCTTTAACAACAAGGGAGGAGTTGGAAAAACATCTCTTGTTTATCATTTAGCCTGGATGTACTCTGATTTAGGACTACAAGTTGTAGCAGCAGACTTAGATCCCCAAGCTAACTTAACATCAGCTTTTTTAGATGAAGACCGCTTGGAAGAGATTTGGGAAGGGAGTAATACCGATCGCTATAACACTGTCTTTCAATGCATCAAACCTCTGTTAAGTGGTATTGGTGATATTGCAACGCCAAATCTAGAAAAGATAGAAGATGGATTAAACCTGCTAATTGGAGATTTACAACTTTCTGGATTTGAAGATGAGCTGTCTTCCCAATGGTCAGCTTGCCTCGATCGCAAAGAACGAGCATTTAGGGTGATCTCAGCGTTTTGGCGAGTCTTGAGTCAAGCTGCCTCTAGTGTTAATGCTGATGTTGTCTTGGTTGATTTGGGGCCTAACTTAGGAGCCATTAATCGAGCCGCTCTGATTGCCTCGGACTACGTTGTAGTACCTCTTTCGCCCGATCTTTTCTCATTACAGGGCTTGAAGAATCTTGGTCCAACTGTCAGGCGTTGGCGAGAAGAATGGCAAGAGCGGATTCCTAAAAATCCAGCTTCAGATCTGGCTTTGCCAGCAGGGAAAATGCAACCTGTTGGGTATGTGATTCTCCAACACGGGGTTCGATTCGATCGACCTGTAAAGGCTTTTCAACGATGGATTGAACGAATTCCCCATATTTACAATAGTGAGGTTCTTCAAGCACAAGATGAATCTATCTTAGTGCCATCAAGCGATCCAAATCGTTTGGCGCTACTTAAGCACTATCAAAGTTTGATGCCTATGGCTCAAGAGTCTCATAAACCCATTTTCCATCTGAAACCTGCTGATGGAGCGATCGGCGCTCATATCTATGCAGTGCGAGATGTATATAAAGACTTCAAAGAACTAGCGCAGAAGATTGCCGATCGAACTGGATTATTGTTGCCTAGTTCTCAATTATCTATTTAGGTAAGATTTAAGTAGTTCGATCGTGCCAAACCTCAAATATCCGTCTGACTAGGCTCAGAAAATAACTACAGGATTATTCCCCTACGTCCATCCAGGCTTGGGGGAACTGTTGTCGCAGGGCGGGGAGGACGGGGCAGGGGATTTTGTCTTCCAGATTATCGGGCTTGCTCCAGGTGAAAGGGGCTTTTTGAGCAGCCGAGATCCAGAGCAACTGTTTGGCGCGGGTGATGGCCACGTAGAGGAGGCGGAACTCCTCAGCGATTTTGAGGGAGTGGGCGCGTTCCCAAGCGGACTCCACATCGGGCAAATCTTCGCCGTGCAGACTGGCGCGAATTTGGGCGCGGGCGATTTCTGCCAAGGTGAACTCACCTAAAAACTGTGCTTGGGGTAACGTTCGCAAGCGACCGGGGATCATCTGCTCATGTAGGAACGGGATGAACACATAGTTCCAATCCAGTCCTTTTGCCTTGTGCATGGTGATGATGGTGAGTTGTTTGGCGCGGGTGTAGGGCGACTCCTTGTCCTCGTCTTGAACCTCGGCGATTTCGACAGGTTCAAAGGTTTCTGAACTCACAATGTCACTCAGCACCGGCAAAATATCCACTGTGGAATGGCTGCCGTTTGCCTGCTGCACCAGCCGTTCGCTCAGTTTGTCGGCGGTGGCGAGTTCGGTTTGGTCGTATTGCAGCGTCAGCGCCAGGAAGGAAATGAGTTGGTAGAGTGGCAATTCCATGCGGGCGTTGAGCAAGCTGCGGCAGAGGTGACGGGCTTGCTGGGCGGCTTCGGGCAGAGGCGGATCGAGGGGACTGGGGTAGAGAAATTGTTCGGGCAGACTGACGATCGCATTCAAATCCTGGGTGGGAATCAGTTGTCGTTTCACCATCACCCCCAAGGCGGCTTTCAGGTAATCAGGGGAATGGGGGCGATCGATGAACTGCAACAACGCCAGAATTTCGCCGGGAACATGGGAATGTCGATCGCGCTCCCCGACATCATAGATTTGCAGCAGACCGCCATAGAGTTGGTGCAATTCCCTCGCCATCAATCGCCCCTGCTCATTTGTCCGCACCAACACTGCCGCATTGCTTTGAGGATGTTCTGCAAATAAATCCATCGCCCGCTGACCGATTAGCTCCACTTCCTGGTAAATGTCTTTGGGGGCGCACAGTTCCAGTCCGGTGCCAGCGGGGGCGGGGTTGGGCTGGGGATCGCCGGGACTCACGGGGACGATCGCCTGGGGATAGAACGGCTGCTCCCGTCCCGCCAAGCGAGAGCGGTTTACCCACTCCAAGACAAAATTCGCCACGTTGATGATGATGGGGGCACTCCGTCCCGCCTGATTCATGGTCACCAATTGGTGCTGAGCCTGACAATCCTCACAAAATTGGCGAAAGTAAATCGGGTCAGCCGGGGTAAAGGTGGAGTTGATCGCTTGATTAGGATCGCCCACTCGCACCAAATTCAACGCTTGTTTAGAGTCTGCTGGATTAGCTGCCAGAATCTTGAGTAAATAATGCTGGAGGGGAGTGGAGTCCTGGGCTTCATCCTCAAAGACCGCGAAGAACTGGGTCTGCCAAAAGGTGCGAATGGGGTCATTCTTCAGCACGCGCAGGGCGGCTAGAATCATTTCGTCATAGTCGATCAAGCGGCGCGATCGGAGCAACTCGGTGTAGTGTTCATACAGACCCGCCGCCACGGCCAGCACTGCGTAATCATCGTCCACACGGCGGCTCAGTTCCCACAGGTCAGCCGGCAACAGCCCAGAACTCCGCGCTTCGTGAATCACAATGTGGGCGATCGCTGGCAACACTTCCGTCCGCAACACCGATTGCCGCCGTAAGCGCTCGGTTTCTTCGCCATCAAACTGCCGCCCTTCCAGCAAAATTTGGTAATGGCGAGAATTTGCCCCAATCCATCGCTCCACACAGGCACGAATCAGGCGATGGCTGCGACTGGGCGCGATCGGTTGACTGTCCAAACTCAAGCCAGACACGTCCCGGTGGCGCGTCGCAATTCGCCACGCCAAACTGTGGAGGGTGCAAACGACAAAACTATCTTGGGGCAAATGGGCCCGCTTCAGGTTGGCTCGAATCTTGGCTTTGATGCTGGCAGCCGCCGATCGGGTAAACGTGACCACGACCAGTTGCCGCCGGGCATGAAGCTGATGATGGGCGACTGCCAGGGTGACTGCCGCAGCCACCGCTGTGGATTTCCCTGACCCCGGCACGGCTGAAACCGCCAGCGCCCCCCCTGTCCAGTCGGCAATCCGCTGTTGTCCCGCCCGCAGTTGGGCGCGAATCGCTTGGAGTGCCTGCGATCGAGCCTCGGCTAGGGAATGGGCGATCGTGATTTGAGCGGTCATATTCAATGGCTTAGGAGTTTGAGGAGAAGAATAGCAAATGAACTACAGAGACACGGAGGTATAGAGAATGAAGAGTCAAGAGATTAGACTCATAACTTGTCTCTAGGCGATGTGCAACTTTCCCAAACCGCCCTCACCCCAACCCCTCTCCCAGCAAGGGAGAGGGGCTAAGACCCAGATCGGCTCCCCTTCTCCCTGGGGGAGAAGGGGCTGGGGGATGAGGGTAGGCTTTAAGTTGCACATCACTCGTCTTCCTATTTTTGCGCTTCAGTGGTGAGATCTGCCACTCGCTCCCGTTGTAGTTTCAGCATTACCACGCAAATCATGAGCCACAAAAACCCGATCGAATAGCCCGCTAGGATGTCCGTTGGCCAGTGAACTCCCAGATAGATGCGGCTGAGTCCGATCGACGCAATTAATCCCGTGGCTAATCCATAGATGAGGGAGGAGTATTTGGGCAGTTGCAGCGCCAAGATATAGGCGAGAAACCCATACAGCACCAGTGATCCCAAGGCATGACCACTGGGAAAACTAAACGTGACTTCAGAGATTAAGCGATGCCATAGAACCGGGCGGGGACGGGTGAAACCCAACTTTAATCCCTGGTTCAGAATTACGGCTCCTAGGCAGGCGATCGTCAGCATCTTGGCTTCCTTCTGCTTACCTTTCCACCATAGCAAAATAAGACTAATGGGCGTAATCAGTAGCACAACTTCTGGATTGCCTAACTTCGTGAGCGTTAACATCACGGCATCCAAGCGCGGGTTAGCCCATTGATGCA
The DNA here is from genome assembly GCA_030248885.1 of Leptolyngbyaceae cyanobacterium MP9P1.79. GTDB lineage: Bacteria > Cyanobacteriota > Cyanobacteriia > JARCMD01 > JARCMD01 > JARCMD01. The sequence goes on from JARCMD010000182.1 coordinate 10,117, forward strand.
GCCAGAGCAATATAGCAGTGTCGAAGGTAAAGGATTCGCGTTCCAAGACTTCGCCGCTCAACCATCTGACGACCCACAGCATCAATAAACAGGCTATCAATTCTACCACACCGATCGTGGCAACCAACTGGGCAAGTTGGGAACTGACATAACGAAACCAGAGGGTCACTAATTTTCGCATGGGCGATCGTCCATTTAAGCCGTTGGAATCCAGTGGAATTCGCAACTACTCAGCCTTCCCTCAGCGTTCGGCTGAGCGCTCACGTCGAAGCCTAAATCCCTCTCCCTGGGGAGAGGTACTTCAATCCGGCTCCCCTTCTCCCAGTGGGAGAAGGGGCTGGGGGATGAGGGCAAGCTCGACATTGAGCTAGCAGCCTAAGTAGTTACGGGAATTCACAGCTTAAAGGAAAATCCTCAAGATTAAACCCTACTGCGGAGAGGGTTGCTGTGGTTGGAGGGGTTGTCCCTGACCTTTTACCAAACTGGCTTGAATCCGAGGGGTCGCCAAGAACTTTTGGGCATCTATCATGAGCCGATCGCCCCACAGGTTTTCCTTCAGAAATTTCAGGTCTGCATATTTGGGATCAATTCGCAGGGCAGCTTCTCCCAGAACCAGTCCCTGTTCCCGATCGCCTTTTGTGTAAAGTGCCACAGCCAACGCTAGCTGGGGTTCCGCCGCTTTGTCGTCTAGCACGATCGCCCGTCGCCATTCCTTAATCGCCGCATCAATGTTGCCCTGTTCGTACTTGATCAATCCCGTGTTGTTGATGGCAGGCCAGAATTTCGGCTCAATTTTGACGGCTTTGTCGTACTGGACGATCGCATCCTGAAATCGCTTCAGCATGTAGTAAGTGTTGCCCAGGTCAAACAACGCTCCTGGGGTATTTGGTTTGATTTTCAAGCCTGCTTGAATATATTCAGCCGCCTGGGGGTATTTTTTCTGTTGAAAATAAGCTGAGCCAAGGGCAAATAAAACGGGGCTATCCTTAGGGTCAAGCGATCGGGCTTGCTGTAGCGCTGCAATACCCTTGTCCAATTGACTTTGTTGCAAATACAAACTGCCCAGCAACGACCAAACCTGGTTATTCTTTGGCGCTAATTGCACGGCTAGTTCGGCTCTGGGTAACGCCAATTCAAACTGTTGAAATTGTGACAACTGCGCGGCTTCTTGAGCCAAAATCAAGGCTTGCTGCTCCAGCTTAGCCGCATCGATCTGCAACACATGGGGGACTAAGGCTTGGCTGAACGCAGGTTTGGCGGCACTCCACAAACCCAGAACCAAGACAAGAGACGCTAAAGAAGTACGTTTAAGCACAGTTAAAAATAGTAGTAGGGGATTTCAATGAAGCGAATCTACGCGACTCGCTGAGTCAATTTAAATGCACAGTTGAATCGGGTGCAAACTTATATCAGTCCCAATTTTAACGCTGTATCAAACTTTTTCTAGCCTTTTCCTCATTGGAAAGTTCCGTTTGGGAGCATCTCACTCTTGCAACCCTCACCGTTCGGCTGAGCGCTCACATCGAAGCCTAAATCCCTCTCCCAAGTGGGGAGAGGGACTTGGATCTTGCTCCCCTTCTCCCCTTTTGGGAGAAGGGGCTGGGGGATGAGGTATGAGGGGGTTTTGGCGGATCTTCCACAAAACTGAGATGCTCCCGTTCCGTTTCTACTCGCCGTGAAATTGTTGGGCATAGAACCGGGCGTAGCGTCCGCCCTGTCCCAGAAGTTCAGTGTGGTTTCCCGACTCAACGACTTCTCCCTTTTCTAGCACCAAAATTCGATTTGCCTTCCGCACTGTGGCTAGCCGATGGGCAATGATTAGCACTGTGCGGTCTTGCATCAGCCGCTCCAGGGCTTCCTGTACCAGGCTTTCCGACTCCGAATCAAGGGCAGAGGTGGCTTCATCCAAAATTAGAATCCGGGGGTTCAGCAACACGGCACGGGCGATCGCTAGGCGTTGTTTTTGTCCCCCCGAAAGATTGACCCCCCGTTCCCCCACCCAGGTATGGTAGCCCTGGGAAAATTGCCGAATGAACTGGTGGGCATTGGCGATTTTAGCAGCAGCTTCCACGGTTGCAAGGTCGAACTGGGGCTGTCCAAAGGCAATGTTTTGGGCGATCGTCCCTGAAAATAAAATTGTTTCTTGGGGCACAATGCCAATTTGGTGGCGCAGGCTGGCAAGGGTAACGGTGCGAATATCCACGCCATCCACCAAAATTTGTCCTGCTTGGGGATCGTAAAACCGAGGCAGAAGATTCACCAGCGTCGTTTTACCCGCTCCCGATGCCCCGACCAACGCCACCATTTCACCGGGATAAATCAACACATTTAGCTGATGTAACACCGGGGCAGGAGGCTCCAACTCAGAGTCCGTCGCCAAGCCTACCTTTAGACTAGCTGGGTAGGAAAAACTGATATTCTGGTACTCGACCTTTCCCGTGACGGGCGGTAAGGTCAGGGCAGTCGGCTGCTCGACCACCGCTGGTTGAATGGCGAATAATTCAAAGATGCGATCGACCGACGCTTCTCCTTGCTTGAACTCGTTGTAGTTATCGGTGACATGGGCAATGGGATCAATCAAGAATCCGACTGCTGCTAGATAACTAACGAATTCACTACCCGTCAAATTGCGTTGGGAAATCTGCCACCCTCCGAGAACCAAAAGGAAAATAACACTCGACGCATACAAAAAGCCCACGACGGGAAACTGCAACGCCTTCAGCCAGGCCGCCTGATACTTGGCCTGCCGACTCCGTTCTGCCTCTTGCCGAAAGCGATCGATCTCATACTCCTCAGCGGCAAAGGCGCGCACTAGGCGAATCCCGCTGAACACTTCTGTCAGCAGGGAAGCCAAGTCAGACACCCGGTTTTGGCTGCGGCGGGAAAACAGCAACATCTGCCCCCCAAACCAGCCAATCAACACCCCCATCAAGGGCGCAATGATCAGCGTTGCTAAGGTCAATTGCCAGTTGAGGTAAACCATGTAGCTCAACACGACAATCAACTGCAAAACCGAAGGCAAAAAGTCGTGAAATGCCTTGTTGACCACCTCACCAATGCGATCGACATCTTCCGTCAACCGATAACTCAAATCTCCCGTCTGAGCCGTCTCAAAGTAGCTCAGGCTCAAGGTTTGGAGGTGGGCATAGGTGGCCAATCGTAGATCGAGGGTAATCGCCAAAGCTGCCTTGGCCATCAGGGCATCCTGGCCATACTGCATGATTTTTTGCCCTAAAAACGCGGCAGTGGTGATACCAGCCACTCTCACCAATTGGCCCATGTTTCCAGCAGCCACCAGCCCTGTCAGTTGTCCCGCTAGCCATGCCAAGACCGGCCAAAAGGCGGTGAATCCCAGAGTGCAAGCCAGCGCGATGGCAATGGATTGACGGTGCGGTTTGAGATAGGGCAAGAGTTGCCAGTAGTGAGAGCGTGCCAAGGTGTCAGTTCCATAAATCGATAGCCGTTTTTCAGAGGAGCTTACGGACTATGCCACAACAATTTCTCTATTTTTACAGGTTGCGGCAATTTTGTAGGCGATGCACAACTTTTCCGAACCGCCCTCACCCCAACCCCTCTCCCAGAAGGGGAGAGGGGCTAAGACTTAGATCGGCTCCCCTTCTCCCGATGGGAGAAGGGGCTGGGGGATGAGGGTAGATTTTAAGTTGCACATCACCCTTTTGCAGAAATACTGGGGGCGATCGACGACTCCAATGCCTTCCCCAAAATACTCAGAGTCTAACCCCAGAGGCACCGAGACACCGAGATTGGATTTTTTGAGGCGGGACTGAGCGGATATCGCGCTGTAAAGTTCGGTTCTACGGATATCGTTGCATCAGGAATTACCGATACCTTAGAAGCAAGTAGATCTTGATTGGACGGAGGCGCTGATATTTTTGTCTGATTTGAACCTTGGTCATTCTGGGTAGATTGTGAACAGTTGTCCGCCGAGAAATGCTCTCGTGAGGAATGCTGTCGAACGTCTAAGAAAGTGTTTGTAAATTAGCGTGTAGTTTTGCACTCGCCCCCCAACCCCCCAATTCTGGGGGACTTTCGAGCCATTCTGGTTCAAAGTCCCCCAGAATTGGGGCCTTAAAGCCTTTCAGGCATACATGAAAAGGGGACGGATCGGAGCGCAATTTGTGGTTACAAACATTTTCTAAATCTCATCACATTTACAGAATGGTTCTCGGAATAATCCAGACGATCGCCAGCGACATACCTATGCATGAATGGTCATTGTCAACCCTAAGTGAAATTCTGGCAGCATCGCAGCCGAGTGATGATCCCACCCCTGGGCAGGGGGTAGGAGACACCGATCTCCATCCTGACATCGCTCAGCAGCGCTTTCGGGTCGAGCGTTTCCGAGCCGAGCGCTTCCGAGCTGAGCAAGAATGGGGAGCGGCGATCGTGGCCTTGAATTCCCTGCTGCAATCCTTAATTGCTCCCCCACTTTCCCCACCGTTAGAGCATTTAGATCAAGAAGCTGGACTGGTTTTGTCTGGCCCATCTGCGGTGCTGAGTCAGGCTGGTTTGGGCGATCGGTTCTCCAACTGGGTGTTTACCTCCAAACCCTGTACAGGAGCCTGGACTGCCTTTCAGTTGCCGCCATCCTTAGACTACAAAGCCGAGGTCAAAGCTGAGGACTTGCACGCCACACCCACCCTCCTGTTGCCCCCAACCGATCCCCTGGCAGCAGAACAATTTTGTTTAGTATCCACACCCAAATTCAGCCTGGTTATGGTTTTGGGGAAGAACGCAGCGGGATTACCGGACTTCTCGTTTTCCTTTGACCCAGAAGTTGTAGAGCAATCCTGGCAGGCGCTCCGATCGCGGGTGCTACTGCTAAATGCTCACCACAGTGCCCTTTTGGAAACCCTGTGGCAACGGTTTTTGCCTGCGCCCCCCGACTACAAACAGGTCACCCAATTTGCCCATTTGCTCCTGCAACATTTACCCCAGGTTGATCGAAGCGAAGCACCGACTCGGAGTCATGAACCCAGTCACTTGAGGGCGGTGGGTAAGGCTGGGGGCAAGCGCGATCGTCCTCCTGGCATGGAATCGGGGGAATCGATCGCGGCTGAATCGCTGCATCTAGCGTCTCCGTGGGATGGGGGCCAAGATGTGGAACTCTTGCAAGCCATCGCCCACGAAATTCGCACTCCCCTAACGACGATTCGCACCCTAACTCGGCTGTTGTTGAAGCGGCGTGACCTGGCATCTGAGGTCTTGCAGCGCCTAAAGCTGATCGATCGGGAATGCACAGAGCAAATCGATCGCTTCGGTCTGATTTTTCGGGCTGTGGAACTGGAAACCGCCACACCTCAAAGAACAGGGATGCCCTTGACTCCAACTCCCTTAAATCAGGTCTTTCAACACAGCATTCCCCGCTGGCAAGAACAGGCCCAACAGCGGGGACTGAAACTGGAGGTGGTCTTACCCGAAGAAATGCCCACGGTTGTCAGCGACCCAACCATGTTAGATCAGGCGTTGACTAGCTTAATTGAACGATTCACGCGCAATTTGCCTGCGGAGAGCCACATTCAAGTCCAGGTCACCTTGGCAGGCGCGCAATTGAAGTTAAAGTTTCAGTCTCAATCAGAGCCAACAGCGGAACCCAACGGACTGCTCCGATCGCGCCGCTTGGGATTGCGCTCCCTAGGACGAATGCTGGTGTTTCAGCCAGAAACGGGCAACCTCAGCCTGAATTTAGCAGTGACCAAGAATCTCTTCCAAGCGTTGGGAGGGAAACTGAAGGTGCAACAAGACTCCCACCAGGGCGAGGTGTTAACCATCTTCTTGCCCCTGGATATGCCTTCAGAAATGGGTCACAACACAGAAATTTACACGGTTTAGGGCTACAGAGTTTAGGCATTCCCAGAACTCTAAGGCTCGTGGACTAAATAACATACAACAGTCGTGCTGTAGGGGCGTTCGCGTAGCATGTGCTTTGCACTTAGCAGTCGGTAAAAGGACATGATTGAGCTTCAAAGGCTTGTGCCCGTAGATTACTTCCCGAAGGGTATGGTTCGCCCTTACCAAGTCTCCAACTTTCGCAAGTTATTTAATTCCTGATCCTTAGTTTCTACAACTTCGTGCCAAAAAAGCTGCGAAGTCGGCTACCTAGATCGGAGGTGGGTTTAGCTTTTTCTGCCGCCTGCATTTCATTGAGTTTCTGCATATAGTCGAGGGCGATCGAGTGCTGGGGATCTAGCTTCAAAGCCTGACGGAGGGAGATGGTTGCCAGTCCGTTACGTCCTTGATCCAATTGCACCTTGCCCATCAACGCATGGTAGTCACTATTATTTGGATCAAGTTTAATTGCATCTCGCAATTCCTGAAGTGCCAAGTTCCAGTCATCCCGTTTGACTTGTTCTTGGGCGCGTTGATAATGGCGCTGGGCCAGTTCTCTAGTGGTGGGAGAAATGCCGATCGAGGTAGAGGTTTGAGGAATTGATTGCTCTGCCATGGTAGGGAACTCCGGTGAGAAGATAAAAGATGAGGTTTGAAGTGAGATGTGACTGAATGGAATGAACGAATCTGAAATCAACGTATTCACAGTGAATATACGTAACTTTCAAAGAGGGATAGAGTATTGGTTTATCAGAAATCAGTAGAAATCTACTTATGAATCCCAAAATTCGGGGCTGATAGGCGCAAAGACATTGAACTGGATCTTCTACATCAAACGGCTGAGCTTCAACCCCTGCTTAAAAAAGCTTAACAATAGAACCTAAGAGTTCTAGTTTCTAAATTGATTTAAGACCGATCATAACCCGTTTATCAAGTTTATCTTAGCTTCATAAAACCACTTACGTAAGTGCGGTTACACACTTGCACAGTTGTCTTGAATCAAGTGTTTCAGTGATCTGGATCACTGCATCTTTCCCAAAAATAGCTGTCTGAAACATGCGCTTATGGGCTAGAAGGCTTGTAGGGTCTGTAGTTCCACTCTTCAGCGATCGTGACCGCCATCCGTAATATTGTCAAAAGTTAGTCAGGATTTATACAGTGAGAAGGCAAAATCAACCCATCTCACCATAACAATTGGCTTGAGCCAATCGTTTCATGGGTCTATGCGTCAGTTTTAGGGTTGAAACTCCTAAGATAGAGTCAAGAAAAATAGTTCATTCTTACGTTTATGACTGCTGCCCCTGCATCTGCTGTCCCTGACCCCACCGAAGGCATCTCCGAGCATCTCAATCGCCACACAGGACGACACGGGGATCACCGCGCAGTCAACCGATCGGACCTCACTCCGATGATGCGCCACTACGTCGAAACGAAGGACGAGTATCCCCAAGCCCTCCTGCTTTATCGGGTTGGCGACTTCTTTGAAACCTTCTTTCAAGATGCCGTCACTGTGGCGCGAGAACTGGAATTGATGCTGACCAGTAAGGAAGGTGGCAAGGAAATTGGGCGCGTCTTCATGGCTGGGATTCCCCACCACGCCCTCGATCGCTACTGTGCGTTGCTCGTGGAAAAGGGCTATGCCGTCGCCATCTGTGACCAGGTGGAAGATGCGGCCGCGGCCCAAGGGCTGGTGCGACGGGAGGTGACCCGCGTCATCACTCCCGGCACGGTGTTGGAAGAAGGAATGCTCAACGCCCGGCGCAATAACTTTTTGGCGGCAGTGGTCATTGCTGGCAGTCAATGGGGGTTGGCCTATGCCGATGTGTCAACGGGAGAATTTTTCACTACCCAGGCAGGGGAACTGGAGCAATTGACCCAGGAATTGATGCGGCTCCAACCGTCGGAAGTTTTGCTTCCCACCAATGCGCCCGACCTAGTGGGATTGTTGCGACCAGGGGAAAAGTCGGAGCATGTGCCCGCTTGCCTGCCTGCCCAGTTTTGCTACACCCTCCGATCGCAACCCGCCTTCACCCCCAGCGAAGCTCGACAACGGCTCCTGGAGCGCTTTCGGGTGCGATCGTTGGAAGGGATGGGCTGTCAACATTTGCCCTTAGCAGTGCGGGCGGCGGGGGGCTTGTTGGATTATTTGGAAGACACATGGGAGCGCCGCCAAGAAAGCATGGATGACGACGGAGAGAAAAAGCGATCGAAATCCAGCATTAATGCCCAGAAGTCCAAAATTCCGTTGCAACCGTTGCGAACTTACACGTTGACGGACTACCTGACCTTGGATCATCAGACCCGCCGCAATCTGGAAATTACCCAAACAGCGCGGGATGGCACCTTTCACGGCTCCTTGTTGTGGGCCCTCGATCGCACCGTGACGGCGATGGGATCACGGGCACTGCGGCGCTGGCTCTTGCAACCTCTGCTGAACGTGGCAAAAATTGCGGCACGACAAGACACCATTCAAGAACTGGTGGAGAATGGCTCCCTGCGGCAAGATTTGCAACATCTGTTGCGGCAAATTTATGACTTGGAACGACTGACGGGACGGGCTGGCTCTGGCACCGCCAATGCGCGGGATCTAACCGCGATGGCAGATTCCTTTGCCAAATTACCAGAATTGGCAGACCTGGTAATGGAGTCCCGATCGCCTCACCTGCAAGCGTTGCAAACCGTGCCGCCAGAACTGGAACAACTGGGACAACGGCTGCGGGGCCATTTGGTGGAATCGCCGCCCCTCTATCTCACCGAGGGAAACCTGATTCGCTCTGGGGTCAACGTCCAATTGGATAGCCTGCGACAACAGGTGGAAACCGATCGCCAGTGGCTGACCAATCTGGAGAAGGTGGAACGAGAACGCACCGGGATTCCCACGTTGAAAGTCGGCTACACCAAGGCGTTTGGCTACTACATCAGCATTTCTCGCAATAAAGCCGAAAAAGCCCCCGCCGATTACACCCGCAAACAAACCCTGACGAACGAAGAACGTTACATCACCCCCGCTCTGAAGGATTGCGAGGCGCGACTGTCCACGGCTCAGGAGGATTTGAATCAGCTTGAGTACACGATTTTTGTCGCCCTCCGCACGGAGGTGGGGCAACACGCAGAACGCATTCGCACGATCGCAGAAGCTGTTGCCACCGCCGATGTGCTGGCTGCCCTGGCTGAAATCGCCATTTCCCAAGGCTATTGCCGCCCTAACATAGGAGAAGACCGGACGATCGCCATTGCAGACGGTCGCCATCCCGTGGTGGAGCAATCGCTGCCAGCGGGGTTTTTTGTGCCCAATTCCACGACGCTAGGAGCAGGATCTACGCCTGCCAATTCTGCGCCTGATCTGATTGTGCTAACGGGGCCCAATGCCAGTGGCAAAAGCTGCTATCTGCGCCAAGTGGGGTTGATCCAACTTCTGGCTCAGGTGGGGAGTTTTGTGCCAGCTCACCAGGCTACTTTAGGGGTGTGCGATCGGATTTTTACCCGTGTGGGAGCCGTGGATGACCTAGCGATGGGGCAATCGACGTTCATGGTGGAAATGAATGAGACAGCGAACATTCTCAACCACGCCACCCCCAAATCCTTGGTGCTGTTGGATGAAATCGGCCGGGGCACCGCCACCTTTGATGGGCTGTCGATCGCTTGGGCAGTGGCGGAACATCTGGCAACGGAAATCCAGGCGAAAACGATCTTTGCTACCCACTATCACGAACTGAATGAACTGGCGGCGATTTTGCCCAATGTCGCTAACTATCAGGTGATGGTGAAGGAATTACCCGACCAAATTATCTTTTTGCACCAAGTTCGCCCTGGTGGGGCCGATCGCTCCTACGGCATTGAAGCGGGCCGCTTAGCAGGGCTACCCACATCAGTGATTCAACGGGCCCGGCAGGTCATGGCATTGGTGGAAAAGCACTCCCGCATCGCCGTCGGACTACGCAAAGGTCAACCCAATGGGGTGCAAGAGAAAGATGGCAAACCCTACAGCGATCGGCGATCGGGGGAACAACTCGATATTTTTGGTGGCTGAGATTGTTTCCTGATAGGCGAAAGATCACAACGATGAAAACTCCCCAGCAGTGCCGCAACATGCAAGAGATTCGAGCCGAGATCGATGCCCTCGATCGCCAAGTCATTGCGGCACTGGGTCAACGGTTTCAATATGTCAAAGCGGCATCTCAGTTCAAAACGGATGAAGCGGCAGTGAAAGCGCCGGAACAATTCAAATCCATGCTGGAGCAACGACGAATTTGGGCAGAGCAGGAGGGCTTGAATCCTGATGCGATCGAAAAAATGTATCGAGATTTAGTCAACCACTTTATTGAGGAAGAACTGAAGGAGTGGCGTTCACAGCAGTGATTGGGGATGTGCGACTTTTCCGAACCGCCCTCACCCCAACCCCTCTCCCAGAAGGGGAGAGGGGCTAAAACTGGATCGGCTCTCCTTCTCCCCCATTGGGAGAAGGGGCTGGGGGATGAGGGCAGACTTTAAGTTGTACATCGGCTAGTAATTTAGCTGAACATGACTCGGCACAGCTACCTTAGCCGATCGCGTGGTTCTGTAAATCTGCTAGGGAAACCACGCCCAATGCTGCCTCGTGAGTTGCGGCTAAAACGATCGGCGGCGCAACCCCAGCCTGCAACGCTTCCTGCCAACGGGAGACACATAGACACCATTTATCCCCTGGTTTCAATCCCGGAAAACCAGACCGGGCTGTGCTGAGGTCATTGCCGATCGCTTTTGTAAACGTCAGAAACTCCTCGGTGACTTGGGCGCAAACCACATGTGTCCCCACGTCTTGCGGCCCCGTCTCACACACTCCGTTCCGAAAGAACCCCGTCATGGGAGAGGTGCAACAAACCTCCAAAGGTTCACCCAACACATTTTTGGCTTGCGTCATTATTTGCGCTCCAGTAGGTTGATTTAGCCGGGCAAGGGTGGAATCCGCGCTAGAATTCCCTTCTTGAGAATTTCCGGGCGTTCTTTCCAGGGCACAACGCCGTCTGTACTGGCGAAGTATTGCTCACTCAGTTCCAGGATAGCGGCGGCACTCTCCAACGGCGGCAGGTCGCCAAACATCAGGGTGGTTTTGTGGGGCGCAGCGAGAACGATCGCGCACGATCGGTTGCAGGCGCTCAAACACTCCACAGCTTGCAGGACAAACTCAGCGTGTAACGGCCAATCCTCATAGGCCGCAGACAGTTGATTCAGCAAATGCGCCCCACCCGGTTGCTCCAGATAGTGGCGATCGTCCTTGGAAAAAGCACAGGTTTTGCAGACAAATAAAACATGTTGCGTCATGAACCGAGAAAACTATAGGAATGAGTTGAGATTCTAACCTTAAACCGTGTGGTACTGACATAACGATGCAGATCCCCGGATTTTGCACGAGTTAGGAGATTTCCGAGAAAGATTTTACCCCTGTAGGGGCGAAGCCTCCGGCAGACAAACCCTTGAATCGACCAGAAGGTCATTGCCCGGAGGCTTCGCCCTTCCGGTGCCTGGTATGAACTTTTCTAAAAATCTCCTTAAAGGTTTTTTCAGAAAATATAGTCAAGAATCTGGGGAGATTCCCAGCATTCTTAATCAGTCTGGGGTGAACTCGCCAATTCGACACCCAAGGAGGGCAATGTTAAAGTTGGGGTGGGAGTTTTTCGGATAAAGCAAAAAGATGACAACTTCTGAAGACCAGATTACCCACAGCGACCCATCTCTGAACGTCCAGTCAATGGAGTTGTATCAATGCATCCATTTGATGCATGGTATGCCAAGACATTGGAAAGCTATCAACAATTTTTGGACAGGTTCCCCCAACCGAAATTTGGTCTACGCCAGCCGATCGCTTTGGTCGTGATTTACATTTTGTTCAAGTAAACACTCAGCAAAATAGAGTCATATCCAAGAAGTCGAGATCTCGAAGTAATGCAACAAACGCAGCCATAGGTACAACTTTTATGTTGAGTGTTTTTTATTTAAGTAATTCAATAAACCCCACCAGTCCGCTTAAAAGCACTCTACTTGTTGTTATTTGCCTTGCAACAGGGTTTGGAATTATCCGACTTTTGATCGGACTTGTAAATTCTCTGTGGAATTTATCATCTCCTAGCATCATAGGTGACGATAGCGAGGGTGTTTATTACGGGTCTAGTGGCTTCAGGAGTGGGGACAGTGAATGGAGATGGGGTGATTCTAGCGGTCACGGTTTTGGTGACTCTGGTAGTAATGATGGCAGTAATAGTTGTGGTAGCGGAGATAGCGGTAGCGGAGATAGCGGTAGTGGAGGCTTCGGAGACGGAGGTTGTGGTGAGTAATCATCTCAGGTTTACGAAAAATATAAACAGCGAGTCTACTGAGATGACAGATATTGAGGAAATTGCTCAGCAGGCTCACTCAGGGGCAGATGTCTCTGAACATTTCACGGGTCACTTTCAAGCAAAGCAACAAATTAATATTGCCTTGCCCTTGGAATTGTTGCGGAATATTGATGCAGAGTGCCAACTACAAAAGATCGATCGTCAGGATTGGATCAAAATGGTCTGCACTGAAAAAATCCGTGAGATTCAAGCTA
>JARCMD010000183.1 GCA_030248885.1 Leptolyngbyaceae cyanobacterium MP9P1.79
CTCCTCCACTCCCCTACTCCTTCACTCCCTTACTCCTCCACTCCTCCACCCCCTACTCCTCCACCCCCCTACCCCTATGTCTCCATCCTGCGTGAGCCTCCTTCGGGCTGAAACCTACGAATTATCCTCTCTGCGCCAGTCTCTTGAAGAGTTGCTGGCACCATTGGGAGGCATGGCTGCCTTTGTTAAACCGGGCGATCGGGTCTTGCTCAAGCCCAATTTGCTCACTGGGGCGCGTCCCACCAAGGAATGTGTCACTCGTCTAGAAGTTGTGGCGTGTGTGGCACAGTTGGTGCAAGCCTGCGGTGGCAAGCCGTTTCTGGGTGACAGCCCTGCCTTTGGGAGTGCGCGAGGGGTGGCTGAGGCGAATGGCTATTTGCCACTGTTGGAAGAACTCAAGGTGCCGATCGTGGAATTCCACGGGCAACGCTACCCAGTTACCAACCCTGCCTTTGAACATTTGCGATTGTGCAAGGAAGCGATGAATGCCGATGTGGTGATCAATTTGCCCAAGCTGAAATCCCACGTGCAGTTGACATTGACGCTGGGGGTGAAGAACCTATTTGGCTGTGTTCCCGGCAAGATGAAAGCCTGGTGGCACATGGAAGCTGGCAAGGACAGCCAACGATTTGGGGAAATGCTCGTAGAAACGGCCCGATCGATCGCCCCCAACCTGACGATTATGGATGGCATCATCGGTCATGAGGGCAATGGCCCCAGCGGTGGCGAACCCCGTCCTCTGGGGATTTTAGCAGCGTCCCCTGATGTCTTCGCCCTCGATCGGGCCCTGGTGAGTCTGTTGAATGTTGATCCTGCGATCGTGCCTACGGTTGCCGCCTCTCAACGCTTGGGACTCTGCCCTGACCTTGCAGAGATTGCGTTTCCCCTCCTCTCGCCCGAAACCCTACGCATCACAGATTGGCAACTGCCCAGCAATTTAGTGCCGATCGATTTCGGTCTTCCTCGCGTGGTCAAATCCACGTTTCGCCACCTCTACATTCGGTTCATCAAAGAGCCGATGAGTGTTTATGTCCGGGGAAATGGGTGACACAGACCTGGGACAAATGTTGCCCCTACAGCAGTAGCATTTTCCCGGAAATCTTCTTAGGAGATTTCCAGAAAAGCTTATACCAGGCACCGGAGGGGCGAAGCATCCGGGCAATGACCTTCTGGTCGATTCAAGGCTCTGTCTGCCGGATGCTAAGTGCAAAGCACACGCTACGCAAACGCCCCTACAGGGGTAATATCTTTCCCGGAAATCTTCTTAACTGCTGTATTCCAGGACTTTGGTGTAGTCGCCGATCGCATGGCAGGCGACCTGCAAGCTGCTCAGGGCTTGCTTCTCAACGTGTTGGTCTTGAATTTCGCGGGCGATCGATAAGCGCTGTTCGTAGGACGCTACGGCTTGGGCATAGTCACCGATGGTTTCGTAAGCCACCCCCAAACTGCCCAAGGCTTGCTCTTCTCCGCGTCGATCCTGCAAAGTGCGGGCTACCTGGAGCCGTTGCTGCGAATAGGCGATCGTTTTGGCGTAATCAGCAATGGCATAACAAGCGGTACTCAAGCTGCGGAGAATTTGAACTTCAACGTGATGCTCCCGGCTCTCTTGGGCGATCGTCAGACGCTTTTCGTAGTAGACGATCGCTTTAGCATAGTCTCCCAAGGCGTAGTAGGCGTTGCCCAAATTCCGCAAAACCTGCCCTTCTACAACTCGGTCTTGGAGTTGCTGGGCCATGTCTAGGCTCTGCTGCTGATACTCGATCGCTTTGCCGTAGTCCCCTAACGCTTTATAGACCAAACCCAGGTTATTCAGTGCAGCCATTTGTCCCCGCTGGCTCTGAAGCCGAGTGGCCACAGCTAGACTTGCCTGGGAAAATTCGATCGCCTGATCGTAATTCCCCAAGTGGCGGTAAGCATTCCCCAAATTGGCTAAGCCCTGGTCTTCGCCCCGCAGGTCTTGCACTTCACGGGCCATCACCAACCGCTCGTGTGAGTAGACGATCGTCTGATTGTAATCTCCCATGGCGTAATAAATACTACCCATGTTTCCTAAGGCTTGCCCTTCACCGCGACGATCTGCAATTTCCTGATATAGGGTTAATGCTTGAGTACAAAGCTGCAAAGCCTCATCAAATCGCGCATGTTGGTGATGCTCTAGCCCTTGCTTCAAAAGTTCATCTGCAAGATGCTTGTGCAGTTCATTTTTTTCTACAGCATTCGTTTCTACAAAAGGCTCTGTATCTTGTCTATAAGTTTCTTCAGGTGTAATCGTCCCGTGTTTATCAATGGGTAGTCCGTGTCTATCGATGGGTAGTTCATTCATATACACCTGATCACTTGATAAACAGCTCAAAACGAAACACAATCAGGCAAAGCAACTGTATACTCAGGGACTGCCAGATACTGTAAAGCGTAACTTTTTAATCTATTGCTCACACTCCGTAATCTTGCTGGCTTTTCAATTTAGCTCCTCTCTTCCACTTTGCTGAAAGCTCAGTAATTATCCACAAAGTTCAACCTGTTTGCGTGTTTTTAATGGAACTTAGAACAGCTCTTGTTGCCCTAAGTTTCATGATTTTAAGAGATCTTCAGAAAAGATTAGACCAGCGAATATAGAAGCGAAGCACACTTTTTTGTGAGGCGAACTACGGGCAATAATCTTCTGGTTAATTCAGAGATTTATCTGCCCAGTGCTAATTGCAAAACACACGCTACACGATCGCCCTTCCGTTTCCTGGTATAAACTCTTCTGGAAATCTCCTAATATTCTAAATTGTGGAAAGCCTAGTGTTCTGTCAAGAAAATTTTGAGGGGTCGAAGACCCTCAAAATTTAACTCCAACTAACCTCCCAGCTTTCAACTATCCGTCAATTAATGATTGACAGACTACTAGGAGGTAGAAACATTCCCGCAAAAGAGCAGCGTGTGTTCGTGAACAATTCCTATCTGACAGCTAATTAAATTCCATGGATCGTTTTACAGTTAAGGTTATTGCCCAAACTCCTAACCCCCAGCAAGTCATCTATGCTGCGATGCATCAGGATTATGCAGAGCATTTTGTTTGGGATGAGCGCGATCGGTTCCCTGATGAGGCAAAATGCGGTGACATCATTGTCAAAAGCCTTCTGGCAGGCAATCGTGGTCACTACGGCCCTTTGGAACATCCCCAGATCGTCCTGAATTGTGGCTGGTTTCCCCATTCCACGATGCAGCAGGTGCGAACCCATCGTGTGGGAGTTAGTTTTGATGTGCAGTCAGGCCGCTATACCTCCCAGCGCATTTTAGATGTGGTCGAGGGCAAACGGAATGTGGAGGAGGTGTTCTACTTACGTCCGTTAGGGGAATATAGCGATCGGCAAGGGAAACACTATGCCTACACAGAAACGCAGCGACAGGAAGACTTGGAATGGTGTCTGGCAGCTTGCCACCGTTACCATCAGCGGATACAACAGGGACTCTCTGAAGAACATGCCCGTGGGTTGGTTCCCTTCGATATTCGGCAGCATTGGGTGATGTCTGCAAATGTGCGAAGTTTGCTGCATCTCCTGGATTTGCGGTGGAAGGCAGATGCCCAGCTAGAAGCGCAAAAGCTGTGTGAACTGATGTGGCATCCTTTTGCTGAGTGGGTGCCTGCGATCGCCGCCTGGTATGAATCCAATCGCCTTAAAAAAGCCCGCCTTGCCCCATAAAATTTTGTGTGAAACTAGCTTGGATGCAAATTTTGGATGCAAATACAGTGGGAAATAGAGGCTTGATTAGCTCATTCTGGATTGGCTCATTCTGAAACAATACGTATCATGCTTGGGGAAGAATCTGGGAACTTAAAAAGTTGAGGGGTGGTCTATCGCTAAAGACCCCCGCTTTGTTTACAGATTCTTTTAGTGAGGTAGATGATCCATGAATCAATCCCCAAGTTTCTCTAGTCGGAGTTATACATCTCCCTGGAAGCGAGTTGCCCTTGCGTCGGCAGCTTCCATGCTGTGTTTGGGCAGCTACAGTCCCTTGCCTGCGGTCAGTGCCCCCCCACTCCAAATTAGCCAAGCACAAGGCTGGGATACCGCTGTCCAAGTCGCTCGGTTGGTCAATGCCAATCAAGATGTGACTGCTCTAATCATGCAACTGGAAGGGTTCAACAAGCCAGCAACCTCCTATGCCAACGCTGTCTATCAACTTAATGCTCGTAAAAATGGACGTTGGGTGCAACTCTACACCAGCACCGGAGCTAGGTTGATTTCCAAGGCACCAGGACAATTCGCTCTGGCCCCCGAAGTGATTTCAGTCAGCGATCTACGGAATCAACTCCAACGGCTGGGACTCAGCACAGACCTCTCGACACTGGATTTACAGTCTGTGGTGCAGCTACGCTACAACCTCCCAGGGCAGAGTGAGCAGATTACAAAGTTGGAAAGGAGTTTGGTTTACAACACGATCGCCCAAACTACGACAACCCAACTCGTCAGCACTCGCACCACGACGACCCAAAACCAGTCCCAGAATGTTCAAGTTGTGCAAACAGCCAACAATACTCAAAGTATCAACCGGGGCAACTTTAGCCTCTACGTTGTTCAGCAACAGCCAACTCTGCCCTATGTCATTGCCCGTGTTTCTCTACGAGCAAAACGTTCTCAGGGCTACCTCCGAGAGCGCTTTGTCGGAGATTATCGCTACAAGATCAAGGACAAAGGCAAGGGCAAGAAATACAAAAAGGCAAAATTCATTCGGGGACTGAATCCAGGAGACATTGTGACTGTGCGGCTGTTTGACCACCGCAATGTCTTCATTGGGTACAGTCAATTTGAGTTGCTTTCAGAGAATTGTGTAGTTAATTTGGTGCTTAACAATGATTCCAATCGTTCGATCGTGCGGACGGTTTATGGCGTAGATGCGAATCAAGACGACACGATCGATCGGGGAACACAGGTCTACGACTACTTCACCCAAGTGACCCAAACCAATTCCCAAAGCTATACCAACTCTCTAGTGACCTTCTTGACTAATTCTCAAGGCATCAACCTTAGTAGCTTCAATATCCCAGGGCTACCCGCACCTAGTTCCAACTTTATCTACCCCAATGTTTTTCAGACAGGGGCGTTCTCGATCGTTAGCCAAACGATTCGGGTTTTTAGTTCTAACCTTGGCCCAGCACTCATAGCCCGACCAGGGCAGTTGGTGCAGATTATTGACATTAGCTCTAGCAACAATGCCATCTATGAAGTGAGCCAACAGATTATTAACTACAGCAAGGTTGGAGTCACTCAAGGTAGCACTAATAACAGGGATGATGACGACGACGATGATGATGATGATGATAAAAAGGGTAGATCTCGTCGCAACTGCAATCAGGGAATTGGCAATGGTTCTGAAGGCTGCGATCCAGGTAATTCTAGCCCTCGTGGTGGCAGTAATGATGAGGGCGGCCGGAAACCTGGAGGGAGTAAAAAGTAGCGATCGGTGGGACAGTTGGAAACTACTTGAAACATAGAGTGCTGCTCTCATCTCCTTGATTAAAATTCACCCAAATTACAGAAAAAAGCTTTACATTTCACAAAGATGTAAAGCTTTTTGGATTGGGTAAGAGTTGAACTGACTGCTAAAACTGAAGGCTGCAATCTATCAAAAATGTTGGATTGCCAAAAGTATTTAATTATTAAATGACGTTAGATTATTGACTTACATACAGCACTTTGTAAATCTATTAGGCATACCGGATTTTGCCAACGAATTAGAATGAACTGCATCTGGTTCTAAATCCCTTATCTTTATGGCTTCTGTGATTACGTCTGCTCCCCTAGCTCCGATTTCCCGAACCGGAGACAGTTTTACGATCGCCTTTGCGCCCCTCTCGCTGGCAGAGGTTTATGCCTTGGCTGATGATCCGGCCAATGGGGCGATCGTAGTGATGAGTGGGATGGTGCGAAATCAAACCGACGGGAAAGCGGTTGTTGCCCTGGAATATCAAGCTTACGAACCGATGGCGTTGAATGTCTTTCGGCAAATTGCGACTCAAATTCGCCAGACTTGGACGGATGTTAACCGCGTTGTGATCCATCACCGCACTGGTCGATTACAGATTGGGGAAATCAGCGTTTTGGTGGCTGTTGGATGTCCTCATCGCTCTGAAGCCTTTGCAGCCTGTGGATACGCGATCGATACGCTGAAGCACAATGCTCCCATTTGGAAAAAAGAATGGTACAGCGAAGCTAGCGGCACGCTCTCTAGCAGTTGGGTCAGCATTGCCGCCTGCGAGGTTCAGGATTGTTGAGTTCCACTAATTCCCATTGCTTTTGTTAATCCTGCGCTCCGTCGCGAATTTGTCTGTGGGGTGGCAAGGTCGCCACGGGCGAAGCATTCGGCAAATCAACCTTTCTACTCAACTAATATCTGTTTGCCGAATGCTTCGCCCCTACAAAATAGGTATGTTTCTCAGAAATTTCCTTGAGTCATTCTGGTTGGGGTGTCAGCAAAATTAGGTGCTGCTGGAGAAGCGATCGGACTTCCTTTAGCTCTAGCGCGACTGCACCCAGAATGTCTCGCACTGTCTGAGTTTCATTTCCATCACAGGCTTGTAAAAACTGGAACTCTGGCTCACTTAGATTCACAATTTGATAGTCGTAGTTAAATAGACAGTGACTGGGCCACCCGTTTATGCAAGGGCTGCGCTCCGGCAGGGCGCTGAGGAGGGCGCGATCGTCTGACCAGTCGGCTTTGGGTAGGGGCGCGCGTCCCAGGAAAAACTCGTAATGGGTGACTTCAGGATCAAGCAGTTCAATCAATCGGTAGCGCTGGCGATCGGTTAACGCTGCTGCCCGTTGCATCACGGCTGGCTCCTTGCCCAGTATCCGTTCTAATTGCCAGGTGTTGGGATTGGAGAAGCCGAAGAACTCCAGACCAGAGGCATCAATTAGCTCAAATAGGGTGTCGATCGTGTAGTCAATTTCCTGGGGATGGACGTACATATCGGCAAAGCACTCATCCCGTTGATTTTCCAAAGACCAGCGTTCCTGTTCCCGTCGGCGCAGACGATTGGTTTCGGGTAGGGCGGCAAAAATTTGTCGTCCCAAGGTTACGCCATCGCGGTAGTCGCCCCGCCGATCGCCTTGAAGGAGTCCGATCGCCTGCTGCATCAACTTGATTTCCCAGCGCCCCATTTCAGCGTAGACAAAGATGTGCAGCAATCCTCCCGGTGCTAATTTTGTGGCGAGTGCTTGAATGCCCTGAATTGGGTCGGGCAAATGGTGCAGTACGCCAACGCAGTTAATTAGGTCGAATTCGCCGGGCAGTTGGGCCACGTCGTACAAGCTCAGGTGATGAAACTCGACGCGATCGGCTCCTGATTTTTGGCATCGCTCCCGTGCCACCGCCAACGTGCCAGCGCTCAGGTCAATGCCTGTAATGTGGGCGTGGGGATTGAGGTGAACGAGATACTCGGTGCTGACCCCAGAGCCACAACCGGCATCCAAGATCCGAATGTCTTGTTTCGCAGGCTTTTGTCCTGTGCAGATGCTATGAGCCGCTAACCAGTTCCAGCGCCAGTTGTAGCCCGGTGGGGGTTCATCCAATAACGGCTCTGGGGGAAAGGGGTAGGTGTCATAAAGTTTGGCAACGGCAGCGGCGATCGTTTGAGGGTCTGACATGGGCTAATTTTGTGTTAAAAATCAACTAAATATTTTCTGGTTTCTATTAAAGAATTGCATGAATTTTTGATGATTCGATCGAAAGCATCAGTTGGAGAAGCAGAGGTAGATTACGATCGCCACGTTTCTGTCCAACCCGTACCATCATTTTCTAAACCGCCAGTTTCTAGTCCGCAGAGAGAACTATGGGCGCTGAGGAGCAGTTGGGAGGTGTGGCGATCGGATAATTTCAGGGTCAAGCGCCCGCGCATTGTGTCACGACAGCAAAAAATCAACCCTTGCTCCGTCGGGGCCCGCAGAACGGTGCCGGGGTAATCCGTTTCACCCACAAGTTCCACTCGATAGTCAGCGTTTTCTGCCGTCATCCGCCAATAGCCCCACGGCTTGATTTCCCAAGTGACTTGGGCATTCCAGGGCACAAATTCGTAGAACTTGCCTTGATAATGCACCCCGATCATTGCCACAGATTCCATCCAACCTAATACCGATCGGCGGCCACCCCCAGCAGTGAGCGCCAAGTCAGGGAGTCCATCGAAGCTATTGCAGTTGAGCCAAAACCACTTTTTGGGGAAGGCACCGCCCCAGTTTTTCTCGCCATAGGCCGGGGCGTGGGTGAAGTCGTAGCGATGACCGTTCCACTCGATCCAGCCCGTGGCCCAGCCGTGGGCCATCAGGATCTGCCAACCAGGTTCAAAAATGGGGAACGAGGAGAGCAACCCAGCGGTGGATTGCTGCGGAGCGTTGGCGTTGCCCCACCCGTAGCGGGGTTGAATGCTGTATTCCCAACGGGCCGTTTGTCCAGCGGGATCACGCAGGATTCCCTGGTTCAAGGTGTCTGTGGCTTGGTAGCCTTCCTGGACGTGTTGGGTAAAGGCATCTGGTTCGAGATACTGTGGTTGTTCCAAGTCCGCCCGTCGCCAGTGCCCAAATCCCAAGCTGTCCCGCGATCCCCAGAATTTGTGGACATCGGGAAAGGTGCGACAAATGTATTCATCGTTCGCCCCCAGAATTTGCGCGGCACCACCGCTAAAGGCTTTGCCGCCGCTGGGGTCTTCGATCGAGTACATAAACGCAAAGGTCTGACCACAATCAGGCAGGGTAACGCGGTAATACCAACCTTCAAAAAAGCGCCGATCGCTGCCATCCCATTGATAGCCGCTATGGGGTGTTTGTAGGGGAGGGGTTTGGAGAGGGTGAGGTTGTATCATGACTCACTCTAGGGTTGCTGGGTCAATGCCCAAGGTGATCAACTGCTCAGGGGTGAGCGATCGTAGCTTATTCACTAAATCCTGGCGTTTTTGCTGCTCCACTTCCAGCCGCTGCTCAGTCTGCTCTGCCCGTTGTTTCTCCACTTCAGCCCGCTCATCGCCAATGAGGAGGAGATTTCCCTGTAAGTCCCACCACCGGAGCCATTGCTGGGTCTGGTTTTGATAGGTGCCTTCCATCAGCCCCAGTTCGACTTCCATGAGGGCGATCGGGTAATGGCCCCGC
>JARCMD010000184.1 GCA_030248885.1 Leptolyngbyaceae cyanobacterium MP9P1.79
CTGCTGGCGCGTCAGCTAAGTCCAAGCCTACGGGCGGCCATCCCACCCTTGCCCAACTGATCCGCGAGGCTTTTGATCAAGGGTTCTCCGACGTTCACGCCGGGGTAGGTGAAGTGCCTCGCTTCCGCAACCGGGGCGAAATTGACACCACCAATTACCCAGTTACCGATGCGGCAACCTTCACCAGTTGGCTAAAGGAAATCCTGACAGATGAAGAGTTGCGCCGCTTTCAGGAAACCCTGGACTATGACGGAGCGACTCAATACGACTTTGCACGGGTACGGATCAATATCTTTGATTCTCTGCGGGGGCCTGCACTGGTCATGCGATTGATTCCGCTGAAGATTTTAACGATGGAGCAGTTGAACCTGCCCACGGTGTTCCGTGATATTTGTCACTACCACAAGGGTTTGATTCTAGTCACAGGCCCAACGGGATCTGGAAAGTCCACAACGATGGCGGCGATGGTTGACTATATCAATACTGAAATGCCGAAGAACATTATCAGTATTGAAGATCCGGTGGAATTTGTGCATCAAAGTCGCCGATCGCTGATCAAACAACGGGAAGTGGGCATCCATACCCTCAAGTTTGACAATGCGCTCAAGGCTTCGTTACGGGAAGACCCCGACATTATTCTAATCGGAGAAATGCGGGACAAGGAAACCGTCAACACTGCCCTCAAAGCTGCCCAAACCGGACACTTGGTTATGGGAACCCTGCACACCAACAGCGCTGTCAAGACGATCGAGCGGATTTTGCAACTCTACGAACCTCAGCAACAAGCCCCCATGCGGGTTTCGATCGCTGAATCTCTTGTCGCCGTGATTGCTCAGGGACTTTGCCGCACCACCGATGGCAAGCGGGCCGCCTTCCATGACATCCTGATTAACACTGATGCCATTCGGGACTACATTCGCAAAGGGGAAATCGATGAAATTGAGGCGATCATCCCCAACTGTACCTTCGACGGCATGTGTACGATGAACCAATCGCTCTACAAGCTGTATGAAGCCGGACGCATCACGGAAGAAACTGCCCTCGAAATGTCGCCTAAATCAAACGAGATGGCTCAAATTCTCAGAGGTCGCGTTTAAGCACCCAATCAAGAGACACGGGGATGGGGAGACAGGGAGACCTTTCCTTTCCACAAAACTCCCTATGTCTCTTGATCCCCATGTCCCCGCGTCAACCTTCTCCCTAACTCACGCAGCTTGAACCAGTCCCGTCTCCCCCTTCCTACCCTATTCAAAGGGATTGCAGTTTTTACGCCGGGAGGGGATGTAATTTACTGTATTGACCCAGATAAACGGAGTCGTTGGCATCTGCATCTGTGCGCGGCGTTGCAGGAGTTGCTGGAATTACCGGAACCTCCTCATTTTTTGGTGCCCTGCTATGCGGCGACGATCGATCGCTGGCGTGATCCCCACACGGGCGAATTCAAGACTGCTGCCGAAGCGTCTCCCCTCATTCTTCGCTATCAGATCCTCTTGGATGTCATTTTTGAGGGAAATTTCTCCTGGGAGGCGATCGTGCCCCCTGTAGCAGCCTGCGATCCCATGGTCATTGCCACTCACTACCCCCAATTTCCCCAACTTTGGGAGGATCACGATCTGGTGGTGCGACTTGACAGCTTAAATTCGGCTCCAGCATTGCCAGCCTTTAAGCCGCTTGTTGCATCGATCGCCACTAGAACTCAACCCCCGCCGTCCCTACCACCCCTTGAGACGACTGCCTTAGCCACAAAAGGCTATGTGTTGCGCCTGTTTGTTTCAGGTCACAGCGTCGCCACAGAACGCACACTTCAAACCCTCCACCAATTGCTGGAGTCAGCCCTGCCCCATCCCTACACGTTGAAAGTGATTGACGTTCTCAAACATCCAGACTTGGCAGAAGCAGACCAGGTGTCCGCAACTCCAACGCTGGTGAAGGTTTGGCCGCTCCCGGTTCGGCGAGTTGTGGGGGAATTAAATGAGCCAGCGATCGTGCTGCGAGTGTTGGGGAGCTAGTAGAGCTTGGCAGAAGTTTCTGACCAGTTAGGGGGAGAGTTTTGAGTTTTGAGTGCTGCTCAGTTGTTTCTATCAGCCTGCACTAGTAGTCTGTCAATCATTAATTGACGGGTAGCTGAAAGCCGGGAGGTTAGTTGGAGTTAAATTTTGAAGGGTCGAAGACCCTCAAAATTTTCTTGACAGAACACTCGTGTAGATCTGGATAATTTCAGAGGTTGTTCGCTCAAACCTCTAGTATTTAAAACAGGACACTTAGTATCTCGATCGTCTAATGACCCCAGACCCCTCTCCCCGGCTTTGGATTTACGACACAACCCTCCGCGATGGTGCCCAACGGGAGGGCATGGCGTTATCCCTGGAAGATAAGCTACGCATTGCGCGGCAGCTCGACCAGTTGGGCATTCCGTTCATTGAGGGTGGCTGGCCGGGTGCTAACCCTAAGGATGTGCAGCTTTTCTGGCAGCTTCAAGAGCAACCCTTGACTCAGGCAGAGTTGGTGGCGTTTTGTGCCACCCGCCGGCCGGGGAAAACGGCCGCCACCGATCCCATGCTTCAGCCAATTCTGTCAGCGGGGACGCGCTGGGTGACTATTTTTGGCAAATCCTGGGATTTACACGTCACTGCTGGGCTAAAAACCAGTTTGGATGAGAACCTGGCGATGATTCACGACACGATCGCCTACCTGCGAGGTCAAGACCGCCGGGTAATTTACGATGCGGAACATTGGTTCGATGGCTACAAGCGCAATCCTGCCTATGCATTGCAAACCCTGGAGGCGGCGATCGGGGCGGGGGCAGAGTGGCTTGTTTTCTGTGATACCAATGGTGGCACCCTGCCCCATGAGGTGAGCCAGATTGTGCAAGAGGTGCGGCAAACGATGACCGCTTCCCATGCGGCACTTAAATTGGGGATTCACACTCACAACGATTCTGATACGGCGGTGGCGAACGCGATCGGCGCAGTGATGGAAGGCGTGCAGATGGTGCAAGGCACAATCAACGGCTACGGGGAACGGTGCGGCAATGCCAATCTCTGCTCCCTGATTCCCAATCTGCAACTCAAGCTGGGCTACTCCTGCATTCGCGACGATCAACTGGCCAAACTCAGTGAGTCCAGCCGCCTGATCAGCGAGATCGCCAATCTAGCCCCCGATGAACACGCTCCCTTCGTCGGTCTCTCGGCCTTTGCCCACAAGGGTGGCATTCACGTTAGTGCTGTCGAGCAAAACCCCCAGACCTACGAGCACCTCCAGCCAGAACGGGTGGGCAACCTGCGCCGCATTGTGATCTCCGATCAATCTGGGCTGAGCAATATTCTGGCAAAAGCCCGCAGTTTTGGGATTGATTTGGATAAACAAGACCCCGCCTGTCGCCAGATTTTGCAGCATCTGAAGCATCTGGAAAACCAAGGCTACCAGTTTGAAGCGGCTGAAGCGAGTTTTGAACTGCTAATGCGGGAAGCTTTGGGACAGCGCCGATCGCCCTTTGAATTTAAAGGATTCCAAGTCCACTACAGCCTGGTTTCTGGCCCCGAAGCGCCGCTGAGCAATGCCCTCGCTACCGTCAAATTAGCGGTGGACGGCAAAGACATCTTGGAATCTGCTGAAGGCAATGGCCCGGTATCCGCCCTTGATGCCGCCCTCCGTAAGGCTCTGACTAATTTCTATCCAGAGATCGAAACCTTCCACCTCACCGATTACAAAGTCCGCATTCTGGATGGTAGAGCGGGAACCTCTGCCAAAACTCGCGTCCTAGTCGAATCCAGCAACGGACACCAACGCTGGACAACCGTGGGAGTCTCTGCCAACATCCTGGAAGCCTCATATCATGCGGTGGTGGAAGGTCTGGAGTATGGGCTATTGCTACAGAATCAGGCAAAGATTGCCTTGGCGAGTCCTAGTTAGTGCAGGCTGGTAGAAATAACTGAGCAGCACTCAAAACTAAAAACCATCCCCCTAACTGGTCAGAAACTTCTGCCAAGCTGCACTAGTTGACGATCGCAATGCAACATCTCAACATGAGGAATATTAGTTGTAATTGTAAAAATTCGATGCCTGTGACTGCGGTGGGCTAGAGAACCGTGAATATTTGACTACATCAGTGGGGGGGAACTCTGCCGATACGGCGAGCAACCCAGTGTTGATGTCTTCAAAATAAATCAATCCGCCAATGCGGTTGTCTGCATGAAAGGGGGCGTGAAAGAATTGATACTCAGCAATATAAATCAGGAGTAGGTTAGTGACTTTCGTCTTTCTGCCAAACATTTGCTGACAAATTTGCGGCACGGCGGCTTCTAGGAAATCATTTTGCTTTGGCTCGCCCACTTCAATGAAGTCTGGAACGTCAGCAAAGTTATCCATATAAAATAACCAAATCTCTGAGAGATCGGCTGCTTTCAACAGTTTTTGTTTGAGTTGCTGTAGTTGGGTAAGTTTCATGGCTCTAGGTTCAAATTTCAGTGCAACCTGTCACGAGTAATCCAATTAATTTTAGGGCGTTTATGAGAATGATAGGCTTTGTGAGCAGGGATTTTTTAGGGACGATCGCCCTCAATCCCATTTTCGTCTAAATTCTTGAACTCAATAGTTCGGACAGTTTTGCGATAGCTAGCCCTCATCCCCCAACCCCTTCTCCCGTTCTGGGAGAAGGGGAGTCGGATTGAAGTCCCTCTCCCCTTTTGGGAGAGGGATTTAGGGTGAGGGTCTATACTGGCTATACAACAGGGTTCCCAGCACCTCCACAAAAACTGTCTAAATTCTTGAACTGTAGAATCAGTGTTTTAGACAATCAGCTTGGCAAAGTAGTACACTTGTGTTGTCAGAATTTCCATCGTGAGAATTGCTGGCGTGTTTGTTAACGGGTCATTCACATCAACTCAACCATCTATGACAAACTCCCCCACTCCCATTTCCCTAACTCCCAGTTCCCCCACGTCTACTTTTCACCGCTCCACCGAACGACTACGACGCTGGCGGCTGGTTCTGGGAGGGGGTGCCGCTGATGGCATTTGTGGACAAGGGGCGATCGGTGATGCCACGGGCGGCGATGGCAGGGGCGACGATGGCTTCAGCTTGGGGACAGCGGATCAGGCGATCGACAAGGCCTTAGGTGCGCTCTACGACAGCGATCGTAAAGGTGGACTAGGCGCGTCTTCGCCCAAAGTCGCCCGGTGGTTGGGCGATATTCGCACCTACTTCCCCACCTCAGTGGTGCAAGTGATGCAGCAGGATGCCTTGGAGCGGTTGAATCTGCGGCAAATGCTGTTGGAACCAGAACTGCTGGAAGCCGTGGAACCAGATGTCCATCTTGTCTCAAATCTGTTGTCCCTGAGCGGGGTGATGCCCAGTAAGACGAAGGAAACCGCCCGCATTGTGGTTAGACGGGTGGTAGATGATCTCATCCGCAAGTTGGAAAACCCTACCCGACAGGCGATTCTCGGCAGCCTCAATCGCGCCACTCGTAACCGTCGTCCCCGCCACCACGAAATCGACTGGCATCGCACGATTCGCGCCAACTTGAAGCATTATCAACCCAAGTACCGCACCATCATTCCCGAAACTCGGATTGGCTTCGGACGCAAACGCTCTGCTCTTCGCAATATTGTGCTTTGCGTCGATCAAAGTGGTTCAATGGCCACTTCCGTTGTCTATGCCAGCATTTTTAGTGCTGTACTGGCATCCCTTCCAGCGGTGAAAACCCATCTGGTGGTATTTGATACGGCAGTGGTTGATTTAACCGACTTGTTACAAGATCCAGTGGAGGTGCTATTTGGCACCCAATTAGGGGGCGGTACCGATATCAACCAAGCTCTAACCTACTGTCAAACCCTGATTCGCCAACCCCAGGAGACCATCTTGGTTTTGATCAGCGACCTTTATGAAGGCGGCAACCAGGCTGAGATGCAGAAGCGAGTTGGTGCCCTCGTTGCCTCTGGAATTCAATTCATCACCTTGCTGGCTCTCAATGATGATGGTGCGCCGTGCTATGACCATGGCAATACTCAGTTCATGGCATCCTTGGGGGTGCCTGCCTTTGCCTGTACCCCCGATCGCTTTCCTGACCTGATGGCCGCCGCCATCAACCGCCAAAATCTGAATCAATGGGCAGCAACCCAAGATATGGCGCTGAAGCACTAACCCATACTTACTTGCTCTATGAAGTTGAGCGGCTCTCCTGAGTTCTTGTTGGTAAATATCACTTACGATCGGGAATTAAATAACCTGCAATTTGTAAGTTGGGTTGAGCCTTGCGTAGCTTGCTTTCCGCAGGGTAACCCAACGCTTGGGATCAGGAATTAAATAAGTTGCAGAAGTTCGAGATTTACTAAGGGCGAAGCATACCCTTCGGGAAGCAAGCTACAGGCGAAAGCTTTAGCACTCAATCAGATCCTTTTACCGAATGCTTCGCCCCTACATTTGAACTATTGCATGTTATTAAATCCACGATCCTTAGAGCAATACTTCGGACAGTTTTTGTGGA
>JARCMD010000185.1 GCA_030248885.1 Leptolyngbyaceae cyanobacterium MP9P1.79
TAAATTTGCTGAGATTATCGGTGAGAAGACGAGTTGGGCGATCGTCCTTGAGCCAATTATGTAGAGGCGATCGTCGGTATTGTTGAGAGGGACGATCGCCGATTTTTCTTCTCAAATTCCAGAAGAAAGGCAATTCTTCTTTTCAGGGTCTTTGCAACCAACAATTTTAGATGGCAGTATTACTCAGGAAGAGGTAAGGGAAGTACTGAAAATATTTGCAACACGAGATGATTCTGTAAGAAACAAAAATGTAGAAGGTTTTTTAGGAACACAGCTTAATGCACAAGAAATTAAAAGGGGGCTTCAAAAGGCTATCTTTCTTGTTCCAATATGACTACTACTGTTTTACAAGTAGGACTTGCAGAGGATCGGGAAATAAGTCAGGATATGTGCGCTCCAGTTACATTTCTTAACGATCCTTGCGTAGACTATGCTGTAGAAGTAAGGGAAGATTACGAGCATGGCGGTAAGGGTACACACTCAGCCTACCTTACTTATTTCGTAAGCAAAACTGACATAGGCTTCAGGGTTATACAATTAAGAGGTCGAGAGGATAGGTAGCCAATAAAGTGAGGTGTTGATGACTTATTTAGAACTGCGCCAGAAAATCGAACAGCAATTAGTCCAACTACCACCTGATCAACTTTCCGTAGTCAGTGACTTCTTAGATTCCCTGCAAATCAGAAGGAGCATTAGCCATCGAACACTCCGTCGGTTGCCCTCCGTAAAGCGGGGAAGTAAAGGTGCTGATCTGTTAAAGCTTGCGGGAACTTGGCAAGGCGATGACATAGAGGAGTGCCTACGCTTTGCTCATGAAACTCGATCCAAAGCCCAATTTTAAGTATCTCGCTCAATGTATCTTCTAGATACCAATCATTGTAGCTATATCATAAGTAACACTTCTAGTGTCATAACTGCACTGCGTTCACGTTCCACCAGTGAAATTGGCATCAGCATCATTACATATGGTGAACTGCTTTACATGACCGAGAAGTCAGAGCGAAAGACTCAAAATCTTGCAGCGGTTCAAGCTTTTCTGGCAAGTGTCGATTTATACTTTATTGATGAAGAAACGGCTATTCTCTACGGCCAGCTTAAAACAGCGATTTTTAATCAATTTGCACCCAAGGATAAAAGCAAACGCCGAGGTACAAGTGTTGGAGATTTAGGCTTTGATGAGCATGATCTCTGGATTGCAGCAACGGCGGTTCAGCACAACTTTACTCTTGTGTCTGCCGATAGCGATTTTACCCGCATACAGCAAGCACAACCTTTTCCTCTAGAATCATGGCTATAGCTGTTGGTTTTTCTATAAAGCTTCGGTAGTTGCGCGGTACAACACTGCGTTGGTGCAGACGGTACAAAGGTTGTCGGTGAATGTTCGAGGTGATCTGCCGCCGCACAACTTCACCATTAGCCTGTCTTTTCCCTGAGTAATAACAACGCTGAAGAGAACTGTGATGTTCGATCGCCCCTGCCCTTACCAATCCTAAATTTGCTGAGGTTATTGGTGAGAAAACAAGTTGGGCGATCGTTGTACCGCAACTACAAAAAATTTCTCGAAGCGTCGTTTGCAGGCATTGTATATAAATATAAAAGCTCTCGATTCAAGATAGTTGTGAGAAAATAGAAAAGCAGTGAGTTCTCTCAATTTTTATGACCGTAGCAGAGCTATTTCCGACCCTAAGAAATTTGCCTCGTGCAGATAAGTTGAAAGTCATGCAGTTTTTGGTTGCAGAACTGGCTCAAGAAGAGGAGCCGAGCTTACAGCCTGGTGCGACTTATTCAGTCTGGTCGCCGCTGAATTCCCATAAAGCTGCTCATAAACTGGCTCAACTTTTAGAGGCAGAGCAACCCTAAGGCATGATGCGAGACAGTCAGAGGTTCAATTTCATAGAGGAATTTGATGCGTTTGGTGTCCCCGATGCTCTGCCTCAAATGCCGTTGACCTTGATGTATCGAGATTCATCAATTGAGGTTTCAGCATTGTTGGACACGGGTGCAAGCGTTAACGTGTTGCCTTATAGCGTTGGAGTGCAGCTTGGTGCTGTTTGGGAAGAACAGACAACTTCTGTAGTTCTGGCTGGCAATTTAGCTTCAGTCGAAGCGCGGGGTTTATTAGTTCCTGCTCGAATCGGTAATTTTGATCCGGTGCAGTTGGTTTTTGCCTGGAGTCGCTCGGATGATGCCCCCTTACTGCTGGTCCGGATGAATTTCTTCCTAGAATTTGATGTTTGTTTTTATCGTTCGCGGCTAGTCTTTGAAGTCTGTGTCAAATCGCAAAGTGCTATATAACCATTCGGTTGCAGCAGATATACGAAATTTTTTCGTCTGCCGTTTAATTTCTTTCGTCGCCGCTGAACTGACCCTTTAGCCTGTCTTTTCCCTGAGTGATAGCAACGCTGAAGAGAATTGTGAGGTTCGATCGCCTCTCCCTTTTCCAACCCTGAATTTACTGATGTTATTAGTGAGAAGACGAGTTGGGCGATCGAATCTGCCAATTGTGCTGTCAGTTTACCCCTTCACTGGACGGACGATCGATAGGTTGGCGATTTAAGAAAATCTGTTATCGTTCAGCATTATATACTAAAGTTATACAGACTCATCTTGGTGAGGAATTTTGAACGCATGACAAATCGCGAACAATTGACTCAAGAACTTGAACAGGCTCCTGATGAGCTTGTGCAAACAATGCTGGACTTTTTACATCGGGTTAAAGCTACACGTAGAGATCATCCGCTCGCAAAGTTTGCAGGAATTCTAAGTGACTTAGAAGCGGAAGAACTACAACGAGCTATTGCAACAGAGTGTCGGCAGGTAGATGTTAATGAGTGGTGAGATTGCGCTGGACACCTCTGTTGTAGTTCGATTCCTAAATGGAGATGGGGCGATCGTTGAAAGAGTGTTGGCATTACCAGAAATAATTTTGCCAACGGTTGTTGTCGGAGAGTTGCTGTTTGGTGCAGAAAACTCCACACGTTCATTACAAAACTTGCCTCGCTATTTAGAGTTTATAGCCGCTTGTGCAATTGCGCCGTTAGGGAAAGAAGCGGCAGCAGCCTATGCTCGAATACGGTTGACATTGAAGCGCAAGGGACGACCCATTCCAATGAATGATATATGGATCTCGGCTCAGTGCTTGCAACATAGCTGGGTATTAGTGACAGATGATAGAGACTTTGATTATGTTGATGGGCTAATCCTGGAACACTGGTAGATAAGTCTATATAAGGTATGCGGCGGTTAGCTAACGGTTTGAGTGCAGGAACCGATCGCCCCTTCCCTTCCCAATCCTAAATTTGCTGATGTTATTGGTGAGAAAACAAGTTGGGCGATCGATCGGTATTTCGTGCAAAATTCAAATCAGTGACCTACGATCGAGATATTAAAAACTGAGGATAATTGCCAATGTCAAACCAGTTAGAAGAAAGGGTGGCGCTTTTAGAAGCTGAAGTTGCTCGTCTCAAAAACAAGGTGGAAAGTGATTCATCTAGTAAACCTTGGTGGGAGAGAATCACCGGAACATTCGCGGACAACCCCGCGTATAATGAGGCGATGAAGTTAGGGCGAGAATATCGTGAATCTCTGCAACCTGTCTCCAACGAGTCTTCTGAACGTTAAATGTATATTTTCGATACAGATCATCTCAGTGTTTTAGACCGTGGGGGAATCGCAGCACAAAATTTGTGACAACGATTAGCGACTGTTGACCCTGCCCAGGTAGCGACAAGTATTATCAGCTATGAAGAGCAGATGCGAGGCTGGTTGAGTTATGTCGCCAAAGCACAAACCGCTACGCAACAAATCGATGCATACAAACAGTTAAAGCGGCAACTCTTAAATCAATACTTCGGACAGTTTTTGTGGAGGTGCTGGAAACCCTGTTGTACAGCCAATATAGACCCTCACCCTAAATCCCTCTCCCAAGAGGGGAGAGGGA
>JARCMD010000186.1 GCA_030248885.1 Leptolyngbyaceae cyanobacterium MP9P1.79
GGGAGAAGGGGCTGGGGGATGAGGGCAGATTTTAAGTTGCACATCGTCTATTGACCTTTAGATTTATGAGCAACACTCAAGCCTACGATCGTTGGATTAATCTGCTTCGCTCTAGCAATCTCATCGCACAGGAGGTGTTGCAAGCACATCTGACGTTTGACTCACGGTTGTCGCTCCTTAATAAGTTGGCTCATTTAGATTGGCTTAAATCATGGCTTGATTTGTTTCGTCCTCTTGATAGCAGGATTGTGACTGAACTCAAGCGTCGTTACGATGTCAGGTTTACTTACAACTCAAATGCGATCGAGGGCAATACGCTTTCTCAACGAGAAACGGCTTTGGTGCTGGAGCAAGGGATAACAATCGGGGGAAAATCTCTGAGAGAACATCTGGAGGTTGTGGGACATGGGCAGGCGATCGACTATGTTGAATCGTTTACGGCGGCTGATGCCCCAGTTGATGCCACAGTTGGGGAGTGGGAGCTTCGCCAGATTCACAGTCTCATCATGCGGACGATTGACCCAGAAACAGCAGGATGCTATCGTGCGCTTGATGTGAGGGCGGCTGGAACGGACTATGTGTATCCTCCTCACTACCAAATACAGGAGTTGATGACGGGGTTTGTCGGGTGGCTCAATTCTGAATTGGCCCGATCGCTCCATCCGGTTGTCTATGCAGCACAAGCCCATTTAAGGTTGGTAACAATTCACCCATTTCAAGATGGCAATGGTCGAACGGCACGTCTCTTGATGAATCTGTTGTTGATTCAGTCCAGTTATCCGATCGCGGTCATTCCTTATGAAGGGCGATCGGTTTACCTGGATGCTATCGTGGCGGCTCAAGCGGGGCAGGGCGATGAAGGGCTGATTGATTTGGTGGCTAGGGCAGCGCAAAATTCGTTGATTGAGTTGCTGGGTGTGGTGGCAACGGCAGCTTCTAGCCACGATCGGGGACAGGTATTTTTCGCGCAACTGATTGAACTTCCTCTCCGTTCTAGGGAAGCACGAAATGTCTCGGAGGAAGCCTAATCCATCTTTCAAGAGATCTCTGATGTAAAATGCTTTTGTCATTGGTCACACATCATGGGTGCGATCGGTTTTAACGATCAAATCCTATTTCAGTCCAGATCCCTGAATTATTCACAGCAAATTAATTGAAACTGGAGAACAAGATTTTGGCTACTCGGATCATCCTTGTGCGGCATGGGGAGAGTTCATACAATGTTGAGCGCCGGATTCAGGGCCATTGTGACGAGTCTGCGCTCACAGAAGCTGGTCGCCAGATGGCGCAGCAAGCAGGGTTGGCGCTGAGTGGCATTAAGTTTGATGCGATTTACAGTAGTCCGTTGCAGCGAGCTAGGGAGACGGCAGAGATTATTGCTGCCACGCTGACCCATCCAGCACCAGCGCTACAGATGCGCGATCGGCTCAAGGAAATCAACCTGCTGTTTTGGGAAGCGATGCCCTTTGAAGACGTGAAGGAAAAATTCCCTGAAAGCTATGAGCATTGGCAATCTGCCCCCCACCAGTTGCGAATGCAGGGAACTTTACCTGATGGGCAGGTTGTGGATTTTTATCCCGTTCTTGATTTATTTGAGCAGGCGCGGGAATTTTGGCGAGGTATCCTACCGCACCATGAGGGACAAACGGTGCTAGTCGTTGCCCACAGTGGAGTGAATCGCGCCCTGATTAGCTCTGCGATCGGCATCCAGCCCGATCGCTACCAGGCAGTGCAACAGTCAAATTGTGGCATCAGCGTCATGAATTTTGCTGGCGGGTTGGGCAGTCGGGTGCAGCTAGAATCCCTGAACTTGACGGCTCACTTAGGGGCAAAATTTCCAGCTTTGAAGCCAGACTTGCAAGGCCCACGAATGCTCTTGGTGCGCCATGGAGAAACGGATTGGAACCGAGAAAAGCGGTTTCAGGGCTGGGTAGATGTGCCATTGAACGAGATGGGACGGCAACAGGCCCAGCAAGCGGCGGAGTTTTTGCGATCGGTGACGATCGATCGAGCGGTGAGTAGCCCCATGCTGCGCCCCAAGGAAACCGCAGAGATAGTCCTGAGTCATCATCCGGCATTGACCCTAGAACTGTTCCCAGATCTGCGGGAAATTAGCCATGGACTGTGGGAAGGAAAACTGGAGTCTGAGATCGAATCCCAGTTTTCAGGGCAATTGCAGCAATGGCAGGAGGCACCCGCCACAGTACAGATGCCAGAGGGCGAAAACCTTCAGCAGGTCTGGGAACGGGCGATCGGTTGTTGGCGAGACATTGTGGCATCATCCGGGCAGCAGACGGTTTTGGTGGTTGCCCATGATGCCATCAACAAAGCGATTCTCTGCCATGTCTTGGGATTAAGTCCTGAGAATTTTTGGAACTTTCGCCAGGGCAATGGAGCCGTGAGTGTGATTGACTATCCTAAAGGTGCGGATGGACTGCCCGTTCTGCAATCGATGAACATTACAACTCATCTTGCAGGTGGGGTTTTGGATCAAACAGCGGCGGGCGCATTGTAAGGGTTGCTAGTGAAGGCGATCGGCGCTCCTAACTCAAATCTATTCAGAGTTAACAATGGGTGAAAAGGTCTATCACGAGTAACTACTCAGGTTTTTAGCTCAATGTCGAGCCTGCCCTCATCCCCCAGCCCCTTCTCCCAATGGGAGAAGGGGAGCCAGATTGAAGTCCCTCTCCCTAGGGAGAGGGATTTAGGGTGAGGGTAGGCTGAGTAGTTACTATCACTATTTATTAAAGTCAATAGCCAATGAAGCTAGCGACGATCGCACACCGTTAGTCGCTCATTATGTCTAGTGAACTGCTGCAAAATGTCCGAGTTTTAAATCCGGCTTCTGAGACCGATCGGGTTGCCGATGTCCTGATTGTGGATGGCATTGTGAAGACGATCGCCCCCCAAGTGACTGAGATGCCCTTTGAGACTCAGATCCAGCCTTGCGAAGGACTGATTCTGGGTCCAGGATTGGTTGACCTCTACTCCCACTCTGGGGAACCCGGATTTGAAGCCCGTGAAACCCTAGACTCCTTGCTCAGTGCGGCGGCATCGGGGGGCTTTACCCGGATTGCAATTCTGCCCGACACCCTACCCGCGATCGACAACCCTGGTAATTTAGCTTGGTTGCAGCAAAAATTCCGAGAGGTGCGAAACCAGTCAAAAACCCTGGACAAGCCTATCTCGCTTCCCCATCCCTATTTTTGGGGAGCGCTAACCCTCAACACCAAGGGGCAGCAAATGACGGAGTTACGGGAATTGGCAGCGGCTGGAGTCGTCGGCTTTGCCGATGGACAACCCTTGCAAAATTTGGCGCTAATCAGGCGGCTGCTAGAGTATGGACAACCCTTGCACAAACCCTTGGCACTGTGGGCGTGCAACTTGGATTTGGTCGGCAACGGGGTGGTGCGGGATGGGGTGATAGCCACTCAGTTAGGCTTACCGGGCAATCCTACGATCGCCGAAACATCCAGCCTGGCCTCACTCTTGGAAATCATCGCCACCTTTGACACCCCCTTGCATCTGATGCGGATTTCAACCGCACGGGGCGTAGAACTCATCCAGGCAGCTAAGGCAAAAGGCTTGCCCATCACTGCCAGCACCACTTGGATGCATCTGTTGTTCAATGATGAAGCGTTGCAGAGCTATAACCCTAACCTCCGTCTGGAGCCGCCCTTGGGCGATCGACAAGATCAGATAGCTCTAATCCAAGCGGTACAGCAAGGCATTTTAGACGGGATTGCGATCGACCACACGCCTTATGCCTACGAAGAAAAAACTGTGGCGTTTACCGAAGCTCCTCCCGGTGTGATTGGTCTAGAGCTAGCCCTGCCTTTACTCTGGGAGCATTTAGTCGCCACGGGCACTCTGTCTGCCTTGGAGCTATGGCGCGCCCTCAGCACTCAACCTGCCCAATGCTTGCACCAAACTCCAGCTACGTTAGCGATCGGTCAACCCGCCGAACTGACCCTGTTTGATCCCCACTGTGCATGGAAGGCAGAGACTCAGACGCTCAAGTCTTTGTCCTCCAACACGCCCTGGCTAGGTCAGCCGATCGCTGGGCGAGTGGTGCGAATTTGGTGTCCGGGTTAAGGAGTTGCGGTTTCATAAATCACCGCCAGATTTTGCTTTAATTCTCGTCGAGAGCCAATAAAATCCCTGCTAAAATCTTTTCCAGTCAATAATATCGTGAAATTATATATCTTTTGCAAAAGAGAACCTCTTTTGCGAAACCTGTGCTTAGATGTTCGGTTAGCCACCAAGCTCAATTTATTTGCTTGAAATCGGGAACTTAGAGAGTGGTAGTTACCCCACAACCGATCGGTTTCCGATTGGCTTGGTTAGGATCTTTCCCTAGTGTTTTTATTGATACAACCAGCAGCGATAACTTAAAGGATGAATCCACAACGTTAACTTTGCTGATTTGAAGCAAATGACCCCTTCAAGACTTGTCAACTTCTGCATCTAATGCTAGATTCTGGGGGCTTGGATGGGGCTGGGAATAATTCTCCTTAACACTAGGTGTGGTGACTTTAGGTCACCTAACTCGATCTCTACGGCTATAGATGGAGTGATGGGAATTTTGAGGAGTGGTTTGAACTTGTTATCAACGATCGCTAAGAGTGTGAATAGCGTCACATTCAAGTTACCCTTTAATTGCAATTCAGTTGAGTTAAACCCCGCTCCTGAGGATGGATGTCATCACTCTCCATCAAAAAAATCTGAATGGATATATTTATACTTCGTATTCTTCCTTGCCTTACAAGATCAGAATGTTTGAAGAATTTAGAAACACCATGTATAAAGATCTAGAGTGAAAGGATTCATGGCTGCTTATGCCTTTTAATTCAATATTGATGTTTTCGCATTAGTGTTTCTACTAGAGAGCATTCAGTAAAGCTAAGAAACATGAGTAATGAGTGCCTTGATAGTAAGGAAAACCCCTATTTAATGAACTATAACTGTGAGGAGAAATGATGAAGGTGATGATGAGGATTCCAAAACGATCGCACTACTATATTTGCTCTTTGCTAGTTGGGGCGTTAGTCTCTCCAGCTATGGCCCAGACTTTCAAGCCTGAGTCAAAGCCAGAGATCCCGTCCCCCAGCCGGGAAAGTACAGCGCCACAAAGTACACCCAGCAATCTGCAACAGGTCGCAAATCTATTTCCGACGATCGCCCCTGGACTTGCGACTGGAACCCCCTCAACCTCGCCTGCTTCAGTTACCTCGACCTCCAAAACCACACCTCAACTCTCGGCGGATCAGAGCCTGGGGGGCGTTGCTAACCTGTTCCCATCGATCGCCCCGACCCTTGTTCCCACCTCATCTCCCGCCCAGTTGTTGGGTCAGGTTGAGCAAGCCCCATCTGCTCCCTTACCTGCCAATCCAGATGCCCCTGCCCCCGCTCCTACGCCGGAAAGCACCCCCTTTACCTATAGTCCTCGCGTTGGGGTTCGTTACACCACCCAAGGTGCCGGATATCAGCAAGGATTTACGAGTTTTGAGGGGTTTCTACCGATCGCCCAGTCGTCGGGCAACAGCTTAACCTTTGTAGAAGGTCGGTTTTTACTGCAAAACAATGCCTCTGTAGGCGGAAATGCGATCGTGGGACAGCGTTTCTTCGATGCAGCTTCCAGCCAAATCTACGGCGGTTATATTGCCTACGATTTTCGGAACACAGGCAATAGCTCGTTCAACCAAATTGGCGCAGGATTAGAGGCGATCGGCGACTCCTTCGAGGCCCGCATCAATGGCTACTTTCCCGTTGGCACCAACCGGAATCAAATTGGTACGAGTGCCGTGAATACGCCTGCATTTTCCGGCAATTCCCTCGTGTTCAACACCATTCGGCAATTTGAGGCAGCCGCAACGGTTGTAGATGCTGAAGTGGGCAGCACCTTGTTTGCCTTGGGCGATCGGGGTTCACTGCGAGGATTTGTGGGTGGTTACTACATCAATGCGCCGAGCAGTCCAGATGCTTTTGGGATCAGGGGCAGACTGCAAGCCCGGCCCACGGACTACATTGATTTAAACTTGTCTATCCAAAACGATCGCCTGTTTGATACGCGAGTGGTGGTGAGCATCGGGGTGAACTTCCCTGGTACCGACCCTACACCTACGAGTCCCGAAAACCCAGTGTTGAATCGGATGGCTGAAAGTGTGTCGCGCCAATCAGCCATTCTGGTCGCTGACTCATCGGTTTCTGGTCAGACAGAAACCACCTCAGTGGTGGCTATCAACAACCGAACCGGACAAGCCTACCGCTTTTTGCATGTGGTCAGTGGTTCTGGTGGCAGTGGCACGATTGAGAGTCCCTTTGGCACGGTGCAGGCAGCGTTGAATGCAGCCGCATCAAGTGGGACGGATGTGATTTACGTCCAGGGCAGCGGTTCCGAAACCTTGACTAACCCCCAAATTGCCTCTGGAACGAGCCTCCTGTTCAACCGCACCCCTCAGTTCACTCCCGACCCAGTGCGCGGAGTTGGGTTTGTGTTGCTGCCGTCAGGAACCAATCCCGGTGGGGTCTATACCCTCGGTTCTACCCAGAGCTTACGGGTGTTGGGCAATAATACGGTCATTTCTGGCTTGACCATCACCAACCCGAATGGGCCAGGAATTAGTGCATCGAATGTTAGCAATTTGACCCTGCAAAACAACACGATCAACAATCCTAATGGTCCAGGGATTGCGTTGACTAATGTTACGGGAACGCTCAATGTCACCAATAACACGGTGAATGGAACGACAGGTCCCCTGAACAGTGGTCTGGCTTTGATCAATAATTCGGGGACGGTCAATCTAACGATCGCCAACAACACCTTTAGAAATACGACCAACAACGGGATTGGCATCACGTTGCAGGGTACGGCTCAAGGGACAGGAACTATTTCTGGCAATACCCTCTCTGGCAATGCGGTCAGTGGCATCCTGCTTCAGACAACGGATACTGCCCAGGGAACATTTACAGTTTCCAATAACAACATCCTCTCCAATACTGGGTCTGGCATTGCGTTGATTACGAGTGGAAGTTCCTTGATTCGGGCGACGATCGACTCTAACCCTCAAATTACGAGCAACGCCGCAGGTGGGGTGGTGCTGACCCAGCTTTCAGGAACGTCACAAATCTTGGCTAGAGTCCGCTTAAACCCAGTTGTGACTGGAAACAGTGGCATCTTCAGTGATGTGAATCTGCAAACCTTGGGCACGGGTAGGGTTTGCCTCCAATCCAGTGGCAACACGATCGGCACGCTCAACCTAAACAACACGCCAGGAGCCACCATCCAAGTTGAAGGGGGGCTGCCAGCCAGCAATACTGCACCCACTACAACTGGGACGATCACGACCGTAGCCGCTGGAACCTGTGGATTCTAGTCCGATCTACTTCACAACGTCAGGGGTAAGCGACGAGTCGTAGAGTGCCCCTGACAGGCAACGGGTAGGGCATTAATTTACTCCCGCAGGCTATTA
The DNA here is from genome assembly GCA_030248885.1 of Leptolyngbyaceae cyanobacterium MP9P1.79. Taxonomy (GTDB): domain Bacteria; phylum Cyanobacteriota; class Cyanobacteriia; order JARCMD01; family JARCMD01; genus JARCMD01. The sequence continues at coordinate 7,473 of JARCMD010000186.1, forward strand.
GCTTAATTCAGCAGATTTCATATGAGTGGGATTGTCGGCATCGTAAATCTCAAAGGCAGTCCGATCGCACCCCCGCTTCTGCAAAGCATGACAGCGCTGATGTCCGATCGCGGGCCAGATGCCCAACGCATATGGCTAGGCGATGCCGTTGGTTTCGGACATGCCCTGTTGCATACCCGATCGGAGTCGCAGCCCGATGAGCAGCCTTGTAGCCTGGATGGCCACATTTGGATTACGGCTGATGCCCGTATTGACGATCGGGCGACCTTAGTGCAAGCCTTGCGATCGGGGGGCATTTCTGTCCCTGCTAGCACATTGGTAACTCAGCCGGATGCCGTTCTGATTCTGTACGCCTATCAACTGTGGAGCGATCGGTGCATTGAGTATTTATTAGGTGACTTTGCCTTTGCCATTTGGGATGGGCGAGCGCAGCGCCTCTTTTGCAGCCGCGATCACTTCGGGGTGAAACCCTTCTACTACGCCCATGTAGGGGATTGGCTGTTGTTCAGCAATACCTTGAACTGTCTGCGCGCCCATCCCGTTGTTTCCGATCGCCTCCATGACTTGGCGATGGCAGATTTTTTGATCTTTGGCTTCAATCAAGATGCCACCACCACAATTTTTGCCGATATTCGCCGCCTGCCTCCAGCCCACTGCCTCACATGGACAAAAGCGACGGCCACGCAGCCCCCCTTGCTGAATCTGCGGCGCTATTGGACACTGCCTACAGACGAGTCCGTGCGCTACTCACGAGGCATGGACTATGTGGAGCGGTTTCAGGAACTGATGGAGCAGTCTGTCAGCGATCGGCTGCAAACCCCTGATGCTGGGGTATTCATGAGCGGTGGTTTGGACTCGACAACCGTGGCAGCCGTCGCCAAGAACTGTTTAGCCAGACAGTATTCCAGCTTTAATCTGTGTGCCCATACGGTGGTTTACGATCGCCTGATTCCTGACCAAGAACGGTATTACTCCAGCTTGGCCGCCGAAGCGATCGGCATTCCAATTCACTATTTGGTGGCTGATGATTACACCTTGTTCCAAAGCTGGAACCGGCCGGAGTTGAGGCGACCGGAACCCTTCATGGACCCGTTAGCCATTATTGCGGCTGAGCGGTTGCAGCAGGCAGCGCGGCATGGTCGGGTGGTGCTGAGCGGCGAGGGCGGCGACCCGGTTTTGTTCCCGGCGATCGGCTACTTTTCCCAACAACTAAAATTGCTACACCTGGGGCACTTAGCGAAGGCGATCGGCCAATACATCTCATTTACAGGACGCTTGCCCCCGGTGGGTTTGCGAACCCAATTGCGCCTCTGGTTGGGCAAACAGCACTTTTGGCAACCGCCTTATCCTAGTTGGCTCAACCCAGATTTTGCCGATCGCCTGCACCTCCGGGAACGCTGGCAGCAATCTACCCAGGGCTTTTCCCAGAGACAGGCAAGCCACAAAACGCGTCCTGAAGCCTACCAGCTTTTAAGTCAACCGGGCTGGGCTGCTACATTTGAGGGGTTTGATCCGGGAGTAACAGGCATTCCCCTTGAGGTGCGCCATCCCTTTTTTGATGTGCGTCTCGTGAAATATTTACTGGCAATTCCGCCCATTCCCTGGTTTATTCATAAGGAACTCATGCGAGTCGCTATGCGTGGTGTTTTGCCAGAAGCAGTGCGCCTGCGCCCAAAAACACCCCTGGCAGGAAATCCGGCCTATACTCTTTTACAGCAATCTGAAGGGAAATATGTTGATTTCATTGACCCACCTTCAGGATTAGCGCAGTATATTGACTGGGAGCAAGCGCTACGGATAATGGGTGGCGAGCAGGATACCCCTGATTTGTGGACTAATTTACGTCCTCTGGGTCTTGTTCAGTGGTTCCACAATTTGGAGACAATGGGTTCTAACTTAAATAAAGGAGAAGTATCATGCTGAACAATGAGTCAGGTACTAAAAAGAGCTACCAAAGTCCAAAACTGACCTTATATGGAGATATTTGTGAGTTGACGCAGAACAGTTCGGTCGGCTCTGGCCCCGATAGTGGTTGCCCATCGTTCACCAATCGATCGATCATTACAGGCACAACCCCGCCCTGTCCTACCTGATGAACTGAATTGCCTGTGCCATTTCTTTACTCTGTCTATGGATTGGGTCTCCAGGCAAATCAGCCCATACCTGGATTGGAACTCCAGACTGGACTCAAGATAGATTTACAGATCTATTTAACGATCGCTCCACCCTGGCTGAGTCAGTTAGATGGATTACCCAATTTGGGAGAGCGATCGTCCCTCGTTCGTCCATTGCGAGAGGGCGCTTACTGGCAAATTGCCTATCTTGATGGCACGGTGTTTGTGGTCGATCGGGCTGGCACCGAAATTTGGGCAACTTGGTCAGAGCGTTCCACCCTGGAAGATACGGCAACCTACCTGTTAGGCCCAATCCTAGGCTTTGTATTGCGGTTGCGAGGCATTGTGTGCCTTCATGCCAGTGCCATTGCCGTGGAAGGGCAAGCCATTGCCTTCCTCGGCAACACCGGGGCAGGCAAATCCACCACGGCCGCTGCCTTAGCCCAAAAGGGGTATGCAGTGCTGTCCGATGACATCGTGGCACTTTTTGAGCGGGATGGCTTTTTTGTCCAATCCGGCTATTCGCGGCTGCGCCTATGGGATGCTTCCGTCGATCGGCTCTACGGTTCCCCCGATGCGCTTCCCTGCCTCACCCCCAATTGGCCCAAGCGCTATCTAGACGTGAGCCAAGCTGGATATCAATTTCAGCCCCAGCCTCTCCCCTTGGCTGCCATTTATTTGCTCAATATGCGGACAGATGACCCGTTGGCTCCCTATGTCGCCGCCCCACCTGTCCAGTCAGCCCTGATCAACCTGGTTACCAATACCTACGCCAACACCTTGCTCGATCGCCAGATGCGTGCCCATGAGTTCGAGGTTTTAAGTCAATTGGTGGCTCAAGTTCCTGTCAGAAAAATTACTCCCCATGCTGACCTAGCTCGGTTGCCCAAGCTTTGCGAAGTGATTTTGGATGATTTCCACAGCCTCTCCAAGGTTCGACGCAGTGCCATTGGGCAAGACTTCGTAAAAGACGATCGGGTGTAAACTCCATGCCAAAAGCAGAATTCTTTACTCGTTTAGGATTATTTGGGGTTAAAGGGGTCTTCACTACCGATTTTTGTGCCCACGTCCGGGCTGAAATGTCCGCTGCCAGCAAAGTCCCCGCCACAATTTTGCAGCAACAGGATGCCACTGTCTTAAATCAACAGGTGCGTAAAACGAGCTGTGCCCTGGTGTCTGAGGCAACGCTGAACCAAGTGGAATCCCAATTACGATCGCTCAAACCTGACTTAGAGCAACACTTCCATCGATCTCTCGCCCAACTGCAAACCCCACAATTCCTGTCCTACCAAGTTGGAGATTTTTACCACCCCCACACCGATCGCTGCGATGATTCCCACGTACCTGAGTTCTTGAGATTGCGGCAGGTGTCGGTCGTGGTTTTTTTAAACGACACCCTGAGAACCGACACAGCAGAGCCGCAACCCGACCGCTACAGCGGCGGTGCCCTCACCTTCTATGGATTAATCACCGATCCTGCCTGGAAAAACTATGGATTCGAGCTTGTGGGCGAAGCCGGACTGTTAATTGCCTTTCCCTCAGAGGTGATGCATGAAGTCCGTCCAGTGACTGGGGGCGATCGTTACACTATTGCTAGCTGGTTTCTCTCCGATCCAGCCAATTCTAAACCCGCACTGTGAACCGTGATCAATCTAAAACTGCTCCTTCCCACCCTGCGGAGCATCCTGGGACAACTGCCCCACTTAGGCAAAGCCATTCATCTCGTCTGGACGGCCGCCCACAACTGGATGCTGGTCTGGATTAGTCTATTGATTGTCCAGGGATTATTGCCAGGCGCAACCGTTTATCTAAGCCGATCGCTCGTGAATCGCCTAGTGCGCTCTGTGGGAGGCGGCACCACTTGGGAGGCAGTGCGTCCGGTTTTGGGGCTAGTGGCTTGGATGGCAGGACTGATGCTACTGACAGAGTTGCTAAGAGGCGCAGCAACATGGGTACGAACTGCCCAATCGGAATTGGTAAAAGACTACATCAGCCGCTTGATTCAGCACCAATCTTCCACGGTAGACTTTGCCTTCTATGAGTCACCCGACTATTACGATCGACTGCATCGGGCCCAGCGAGATGCCTATTTTCGTCCCGTAGCCTTGCTAGAAAGTGGCGGTAGCGTGTTGCAAAATAGCATCACCCTCTTGGCAATGGTGGCCGTACTGATTCCCTTCGGTCTGTGGTTACCCTTAGCCCTGCTGGTCAGTACCCTGCCTGCCTTCCATGTCGTGTTGCGCTTCAGCCTTCGCCAATACCAATTGGGGGTGCGGATGACCCCTGACGAGCGCCGCGCCTGGTACTACAATTGGCTGCTGACGACGGGAGATACGGCGGCTGAGATGCGCCTGTTCAACTTGGGAAACCATTTTCAAGAACTGCATCAGGCAATTCGGGAGCGCCTGCGAAACGAACAACTGCGCCTTGTGCGCCAGCAAGGGCTGTCTGAGGTCGGTGCGGGGGGCATGGCCCTGCTGATTACCGGCATCACCCTCGCCTGGATGGTTTGGCGGGCATTGCAGGGGCGGGTGACCTTGGGCGATCTGGCTCTGTTCTATCAGGCGTTTAACCAGGGGCAGGGAGTCATGCGATCGGTACTGCAAAATTTAGGACAAATCTACAGCAATAGTTTATTCCTCAGCAATTTGTTTGAATTTTTAGATCTCCAGCCCCAAGTTATTGATCCCCAGCACCCTTTACCGATCCCCACGGTGTTACAACAGGGCATTCGCTTCGAGCATATTAAATTTTCCTATCCTGGAAGCGATCGAGTTGCCCTAGAAAACTTCAATCTCACCATTCCTGCTGGACAAATCGTAGCGATCGTTGGCAACAATGGCGCGGGCAAAAGTACCCTCATCAAGCTCCTCTGTCGGCTATACGATCCCCAAGCAGGACGGATCACTTTGGATGGGCTTGACTTGAAAGATCTCGCCACTGCCGATCTCCGCAACCTGATCACCGTTCTGTTTCAACAACCCGTTCACTACAACGCCACGGCTGCGGAGAATATTGCCCTAGGTGTCATCGGTAGAGACGCTGAAAATGGGGGTGCGGCTGATCAGATCGATCGGGCAATCGAATCTAGAATTCAACATCTCAATCCACAAATTGTCGCTGCGGCTGAGGCAGGAGGGGCAGATCAGCCCATTAACCGACTGCCCCAAACCTACGACACCTTACTGGGCAAATGGTTTGTTGGGGGCACAGACCTGAGCGGCGGGGAGTGGCAGCGGGTGGCGTTGTCCAGAGCATTTTTGCGCCAAGCTGAGATTATTATTTTGGATGAGCCAACTAGCGCCATGGACTCTTGGGCTGAAGCAGATTGGCTAAGGCGATTTCGATCGTTGGTTGCAGGACGAACTGCGATTATCATTACTCATCGCTTTACAACTGCCATGCAAGCCGACATGATTCACGTAATGGTTGAGGGGAAAATTGTCGAGTCAGGACGACATGCAGGTTTGCTAGCTCAGGGTGGCTCCTATGCTCAATCCTGGGCATTGCAGGTGCAAGGAATTACCCCATGATGGAACAAAGACCAGGCTCTCCTAGAGAAACCTCCTCCAGTCGATTTCTCCATCTTTGCCTGCGGGGCCGTTGGGATAACACCGCTCTTGAGGTTGCAGAGACGATCGCCGCTCAGTCTAACTTTGACTGGATAGCTCTAGAAGGTGCGATCGAAGCGGAAGGGTTGGCTCCCCTACTCCATACCATTCTTCGAGGGAAAAACCTACTGCCCCCTGCTCTGGAGGCAAGTCTCAGCCTGAGTTATCACCGCAATGCGTGCCGAAACATGCTGCTGTTCCACCATTTGACAGAAGTCCTTCAGCATCTAGAGACAGCCGGGGTGCCCGCGATCGTCCTTAAAGGAGCAGCCTTAGCAGAGCGAGTTTATGGAGATATCGCAGTCCGCCCCATGAGTGACCTGGATCTGCTGGTGCAACCTCAGAGGGTTGCCATAACCCGGCAAACCTTGGGGGCGATCGGCTACATCCTCTCTGGCATAGAAATGCAACGTGGCTACACCGAGGAGTTCCGTAGCGAAGAAACCTGGACAAAGAAAGGACTGGTGGACATCCACATCGACTTGCACTGGCGGCTGATCAGTCCCCTCTACTATCAACACACGCTATCCACCGATTGGTTTTGGGAAACCGCCCTACCTGTGAAAATCAATGGAGCCAACGCGCTAGTCTTGGGCTGGGAAGCTCAGCTTTTGCATCTCTGTGCCCACCTGCTCCTCCATCACGGTGGACAGGGTTGGCTCTGGGGGCACGATATCGCCGAAGTGATTCACAGACAGCAGACGCAATTGAATTGGCAGCAACTCCTCGATCGCGCTCAAACTTGCAACCTGCTGCTCTCCCTCCAACAGGTGCTAACCCACGTTGCCGCAAACTGGAAAGTGCCTATTCCTACCGCCATCCTAGAACAACTGCATACCCTAACCCCCTCTCCCACCGAACAGCGCATTCTCACCTGGATTCAAGCGAAACACCTCACCGCTAGTTTGCGATCGTTCCTCGTTGATCTCATCGGCGCTCCCACATGGAAGCAGCGGCTGCGCTTCGCCTGGAACACCCTCTTTCCCACCCGTGCCTACATGCAACACCGCTACAGCATCTCTACTCCAAGACTGACCTTACTGTACTACCCCTACCGCTGGCTACGCGGTTTAAGACGCTTACCCAGCACATAAGGCAGGTTGCAGGGGTACACATTCAAAACCATTTCTATCGTGAAATATTATAACCACATCAGAGGATTTCCTAGAAAGTTCCTATCAACGAAGGTAGAGCGTTCGCGTATCAAGTCAGTTTTAACAGGTTGGTAATATGCGAAATGGATTCGAGCAACTATGTAGTGATGTAGCGTTAGTCACCTATAAGTACCAGTTGACAGTGAGGCGCTAATGGCTGACAATCTATCTTTCACAACATTCAAAACCCTAGTCAAACAAGCTTAACTACAGAACTTTGCCACGCATTTAGGCAAGGACTCAAAAATATTCATCATTGAGATTATTTTATAACCTCTGCAATGCATCTGCAAAGTTACAAAATTAATCGGTTGAGGTTTCGTCTAGTACGGGCCACATCTCATATTCCCTGTAGTCTTTTACGACGGCAGTTGTTAACTTAGCAGAATAACTAAGTGGTTTTTCTGCTATTGGGTTCTGTAAAGCCTCAATCTTTATTGTTCCTTTATACAAATCTACTTAACTCCACTTAAGTTAACTTAAGTTAACACACTGTTATTTCTTCAAGACTTTAAGGGTTGCCCTGTTTAGGATAGTAGTAACGTTCTGAATCCATCCCTTTCACTGCACTCCTATGGTGTCTTTGCCAAATAACCGAATTGAGTTTGAAGACACTCACCCCACAGAGCGCCCTACCCTGTCTAAGGCTCCAGGTGATTGGGCTGCTCTAATGGACTCTGAACAAATGCTTCAAATGATCGACAAGATCTTGCCTTTTGAGGTCTGTCTCTATTACCAGGTGTTGCCCATGTCTATGGAGGGCAGCCGCTTGAATTTGGGCATGGTGAACCCAGAGGACAACTCTGCGTTGGACTACGTGCGGCGGATTCTCTCCTACATCAACTACTCGCTAGTTCCTCGGCTGATTCCTTCAGAGGCTCACCAAGCGATGCTTTCAGCCTACCTAAATTATGTCGGCAAGCAAAGGCAGGCGATCGTTGACAAAGGGGTTGCTGCAAAACAAAAAGTAGTTCAATCAGAACCTGTTCCTGTTAAGGTTGAATCCACTGATCGCGCCAACAGTAGCGCTAACAGTCATGGAAATAATGGGGGAGCTATTGGGGCAAGACGATCGCCCATAGCTTCTCCCGCCTCTCCTGAGCGGCCCACTCCAAATCATGCTGCTAAGTCCTCGCCTCCGCTGCACAGCGATCGCGCCACCCTGATTTTGGAAGATCCAGAGGAACCAGACTTTGCGGATTTAGAA
>JARCMD010000187.1 GCA_030248885.1 Leptolyngbyaceae cyanobacterium MP9P1.79
GCTGATTCGCAGTCGCCCATCCTCAAACCGCCACAGCTCTGGCACGCCCAGTGCTTGATAGGCATCCAGTCCAGTTTTGGAGGTCACATCCACTTCGATTGCTAAATCGGGAAGCGGATCAACAGTCAAATCAATGCGCCGTTTCCCAATCATCACAGCATAGTTCTCAATATAAAAACATTGGTCAGGCTCAATTCCCTTTGACACATCCTGCCGCTTAAATGTCGTTGAGCCAAAACATTCGTTATCAATATCCAGCTCTTCCAACAGGATTTTCACCATATCGCCGATTAACTCTTTATCGACCTCATGTTCTGGTGAAGGCATCCGAATCTCCAAAACTTCATCACTGTAAGCAATCCGACAAGCACGTTTATCCCCCAACTCATCCAGAATCGCTTCAAATTCGTTCCACCTCACTTCTTGCAGTTGGATGCGTTGCCCCGGATAAACAACCAGTTGTCGAAGCTGAAGCGTAACCATAACGGCTTACCCGTAAAAGATGATTTAGTGTAACGAAAAGGCTCCCTCGATAGCGGCTCAAACCTTGATTTAGAGGGACTTTCTCCGGCTTTGCTATGCCGCTCTATCAATCATAACAGTAGGGGTTTAGCAAACCGAGCCAGTGAGATAGGTGAGCTTGTTACTTAGACAAGTTCCCTCCGGCATAGTCGCCACCCCCCGTATGATGTTCGTCGTATGCCCAAACTGCTGCGTAATGACCGCCCCCGCTGCCGGATTGACGATCGCCCCCTGCGACTCTCTCAAATCAATCTTGTCCCTTGCCACCACATCAGCAGCATCACTTACCGTTGGCGACAGATCTTGAGTATCCAGTTCCTCCTCTGGAGCCTTTTCACTGTGGAGGGCGATCGCCTCATCCACCCCTCCAGAGCGGAGCACCAACGCCTGAGTCACCTGCTCAATGTCGGTTTCGATCTGCTGGATCTTCTGCTCCAACTCGTTAAGCTGCGTTTCCTCAGCTTGCACCTGCTGCTCCAGTTGAAACTTATTAGCGACGTTCGCTTCAATGCCAAAAGCCGCGCGGAACTGCTTCCGCTTTGCATTTCGTTGTTTCCACTCTTGCTGGAGAGCATCCAGAGTGCTGTTCAGTCGCTCTAGTCGATGAGTCAAAGCTTTAGTTGACGACATGACATTACTGGCTGCTCTTTTACTGGCTCAGTTTTTCCTCAATTTCAGCCAATTTTGCTTCTAGCTGAATTAGTTTCGCTTCCTCAGCCTGGATTTTCTTTTCCAACTCAAACTTCCGGCTAGTGTCATTCACAATCACTAAATCTCGTCGCAGCTGCACTAGTTTTTCATTTCTAAGTTCCCACTCCGACTGGAAAGAATCTTGCTGTTGTTTTGCGCGCCTTCTTTGGTCAGCAGTCGAATGATATACTGCAGCAGTAATATCATCAATTAGACTTCGAACGTCTATGTCCTCACCACTTTCGTAACATTGAATTCGAGTCTTTCCAGTATCTAAGAAGTTGTAAAGCCTTTCCAGCGCATAGAAGTAAGGCACTTGGTTATTCCTGCAAACCTGGCAACTGCATGGAACCAGCGTCTTATACTTCAAACTTTCATAGCTAGCATGAATTTTATCAAGCTCATGCCGAACAGCTGTCAATAGATCTCGTCTTCGTTTACCAGAAACTCGAATACGAATTTCACCTTTGTGATAACGGTAAAGCTCAATGATCTCGGCTCTTACCTGATCTCTACTTAAAACGACACCACTTTTCCAAACGTGAGTTTGGTGTTCAATCCATTGGTGCATTTCGACAATAAAGCGAGTGAGGATGCCTTTGGGCATGAACTCATATTCATAACGTAGCAGTAGGTTGTCTAACTCATCCCACTCATACTCGTATCGTTCAGGACTCAAGAGCTGAGGTGCAATATAACTACCAGAGTAATTTGGAATTTCGTAGCACAACTTGAAATTCATCATTAGTCGCAACAGTTCTGGGCGCATAGTGGCATATTTGTCTTCGTGCCAAATGGCTGCCAAGTCGTTGCGATCAAATTTACCCAAGTTGTGAATCACTTTTGAGTTATCTAACACTTGATAAACTGCATCTGTTCCCCAAGTAGGCTTGAGAATAATTGTTTTAAGCAACAAGTCATCTTCTTGAAAATGCAGACAAACACCTAAATCGTGTAGATAGCTGCTGAGTTGCAGTTTGTCCTCTAGTCTTGTAAAACCATTGTCCTGGCAGATCTTGAGATATTCATCTAAACTGATGTAGTCGCGAGCATCTTCCTCAAGCGTCTCTCGTACTTTAACCCAAGTTTTAGGTAGTTCTGTTCCAACATGAGATAGAGTACTGATGTAATGCTTTATTTGAATAAGAATTTCTGGTAGACCTCTGTTTGTAGCAAGATTTGTCGGTAGAATTTCTTTGAGATTGGTAAACTCGCTACGCAATTGCCGCTCATTAATTTCGCGTTTTCGTTCTTGTTTTTCATTCTTGATAATAAGTAGAGGGCTATTACCACTTAACAGCTCTACTACATTTAGCCAGTAATAAAAATCAGTGTCTTCTTTGCGCGTATCGACAACCAGAACATAGAGAGAGCGTTTAGTCAGAAAAAACTGATGTGTGGAATGATAAATTTCCTGCCCACCAAAATCCCAAATATTGACACGAAATTCTTTGCCATTATCTAATTGAAAATGCCATCGACCCACATCGATACCTTCAGTCGAAACTTCATCTTGCTGGAGTTGATAGTTTGGGTCTCGGATCTTTCTTGTTAATGTTGTTTTCCCTGCGCCCCCCTCTCCAAGAACAAGCAATTTAGCCTCATAAAGACGATCTGTTTCCTGTTGGAGTTGTTGCCTGTAAAAGCTCAGAATCTCTAAGCCTGATTTCTTTAAAATCTCTGGTGGGAAGGATGGTAAAGGATTGCCAGTTAAATAAAGCTCATTTAGTTCGACAAGCTGAACAATTTCAGGAGGCAGGCTAGTTAAATTATTGTAAGTAAGATCAAGTTCAGCTAAATGACTTAGATTTCCAATCACTGCTGGTAAATCCATCAGTTTATTTCTACTCAGATTGAGAGATTGCAAATTCACAAGCTGTCCAATCTGAGCAGGCAGAGCTGATAGCAGATTTCCCCAAAGGTCAAGCTCAATAAGAAGAGAAGAGAACTCAATTTCTGCTGGCAAATCTCTTAAATAGTTATCTCGCACTCTAAGAATCATTAGGTCAGCAAGATGACCAATCTGTACTGGCAGACTTTTCAAATAATTATGGTTGAGGTTAAGTTCTTGCAAGTTTGAAAGTCTACCAAGCTCTTTTGGAAGATCCATCAACTGATTACTACTAAGATTGAGCTTAACAAGTTTTTTGAGCTGCCCAATCTCTGGGGGTAAGCAAGCCAATTCTTGACGAGAGAGATCAAGTTGTTTAGCACCTTGCTTAGCAGCCTCTTGAATTACTTCTAGGAGTTCTTCATTTGTCATAGGTAAGAGTTTTCCAAAAGAAATGGGTTAAAGGTTATAGGTTGAATCAAAAATATGGTTGTAAATGAGAAAAACATCGGGAGGATTGGCTTACTGATTCAACTTCTGCTCGATTTCATCCAATGCTGCTGCTAGCTGAGACAGTTTTGCTTCCTCATCCAGAAGTTGTTGTTCCAGTTGAAACTTCACGGCTGTCCCCACCTCGATCGCCAATTCTTTTCGCATCAGCTTCACCTTCTGACTCCGCAGCTCCCACTCAGGCATCAGAGCATCGCGTCGCCCCTCCAGTTGTCGTCGCTGCCAGGGAGTTAGGCTGGTTGCAGTCGGATTGTTTGACTCAGGGGGATTGGGCACCTCACCCGGTAGAAACTTACTGCCCCCAGCGTAATAGCACAGCGGAAAGTTGTCCCCCAAATCCAACACCTTGTTGACATAGGGATGCTGCGAACCACTCGCCCGTTGCGGCACCTGATGGAAAAGATAAATCAGGATGTCCAGAATGCGGGCAAAGCCATCCTGATTCACCGCCGCTTTGCCCTGCAATGCCTCCAGCAGACAAGCAGTGAAGGCACTGTAGGGATTCCCCGTGTAGGAGAATTCATCTTCCCGCGACGAGGCAACCACGACTCGCCCACTGCCTGTTCCCAGCACATGCAGCAGATCTGGAGGAAGGGGCGTTTTGACGAAGGCTTCACCCGCCTCTTTCAACGCAGGCACGCCCCCAGCATGGCAGCAGTCCAACAGCACCACCAACTTCCGCGCCTTGATTGCCTCAATCTTCTCGGTAAACTCCAACCCAGCGATCGCCGTCGCCGCTCGTTGAGACGGATCGTAGCCATAAGGCACCAGAAAGTATGCATCCGTACTTTGGATGCGTCCCCCATGACCAGAGTAGTAAACGATCACCGTTGCTTCTGGGTTCTGATTCACCTGGGCGATCGTCTGGTCAAACGCGGCAAGAACTTGCTGTCGAGTCGCAGCCGCCTCAGTCAAGAGCGTCACCTGAGCGGGCGGATAGGCAGCACAGTTAGGATCAACCAGCACATCCCGCAAAGCAGTCGCATCTTGAACAGTCACGGGGAGATCCGCTCCTACGCCGATGAGTAAGGCATAGCCGTTAGCAAAGGTTTGACTCGTCACACAATTCCCTCGGAAGTACCTGCAAACAGTCGTTGTCTCCCAGGTTAAACTCTGACGGTGAGAATTGAGAAGAGCAATGAGGCGATCGCAGTTGCCTGTACTCCTAAGTGAAAGCACTATGGGAGACCCAAGATCACGGCTTTCAAGTGCAGAGTCATCAGTTCTTGGTTATTCCAAGAAATAATGCTCGGGAATTTGTCGCAACCAGTCGAGATGGAAACCTAATGAGTAGATTAACTTAGATGGTAATTGTCAGGTGAGATTAGGGGGGCGGAGATTTGTAAAGTTCGTTGCGCCGTAATGGTGATCGATCATCGCAGCGCTGGTTCCAGTCCATCTACCGATCGCCGTGCTGTTAATGTGAGCCTCAACGCATAAGCTGATGAACGTGTGTCTGCACTGATAACTTTTTCGATACGGAACACCGCATTTCTCTAAAATAGAGCGCCACGCTCGGTTAGTAAAATTATGTTGGTCAATGAATTTCCCTTTAAGGCTACGAAATAAGAATCCTTCAGGATCATAAGTTTCATCCTTTAAATCATCCAAGATGGCTTGAACCTCTGGCGTAATTGGAAAATCTCGCTTGCGCTGAGTCTTTAGACCATCTTTCAGAACCAAACCATTTTCGGACACAACAACCGATTGCCTGAACTTGAGCACGGATTCGCCAATATGCTTCCACTGCAAGGCAATCGCTTCAGAAGGGCGGGCACCCGTAAAGAAAAGAAATTTTACGTAGTTTGTGTAGTATTTGTAGTAGCAATCGCTAGCAAAGCTGGCGATAATTAGGTCACGCTCGGTTTTGGTGAACGGGTTGACATCCTCGTCCTCAGATGACCCTTTAGGAAATCTGATCTTCATGGTCAGAAAAGGGTTTAACTCAGTTAGCCCTTCTTCTACTGCCCAACTACAACATGCTTTCAATTGAGTCAGACATCGTTTGGCAGCGTCCGGCGTGAGGTTCGTCAGCAAGTGATCACGGATGACGGTAGCATCCTCTAAAGATTTGCAGGGAAACCTGCTGATGTGATTTTTGTGTTTGGTGAAGTCCTTTACGTAGGTACTTGGACTGATCTGAGGTTTCTTAAACTGCGAATATTTCTCCCAGAGCGCATCTAATAAGGGCTGGGGCTTCGTGGGGGAATTGGGTGAAGTTGGGGGAATGGATGAAACCGTGGTGAGGGAAGCTGTGGGTCTGTATTTGTTGAGGCTCAAATCAACCTCACCGTAGTCAACATCGCGCTGGATAGACCTCACTGTGTTGCCTGCTCGTTGGCGGTTGAGCGGTGTGTCGTCGTAACCCGTAGAAATGTAGAAGCGCTTCCGCTTAATTTCGCCATTTTCTTGTACTGGATACGAGAAGACAATTTGCAAGCGTCCCTTCGTATTTTTGAATTGAACCGAACCCTTGCTACCCTTGACCTGCTTATCTTTGGAGTACATTGCTAGTTCAGGATGAAAGAATATTTGTACTACCTCAAATTGTATCGAGCATCCCCAAAAAATTCCCCCAATTTCCCCCCAATTCTTTCCCCAAACTTGCCTAAAAATACCCAAACATAGGACAAATGTTCTGAATGTCGGCACACAAAAAAGCTCCGAACCACTCGAATTCAGAGCTTTTTTGCTTATCTATTCAGATGCCAGGACGGGGACTTGAACCCCGGACACGAGGATTTTCAGTCCTCTGCTCTACCAACTGAGCTATCCCGGCGGAGATTTAGCGCTTAATCAACTTA
>JARCMD010000188.1 GCA_030248885.1 Leptolyngbyaceae cyanobacterium MP9P1.79
ATTTTGAGGGGTCGAAGACTCTCAAGATTTAACTCCAACCAACCCCCCAGCTTTCAGCTACCCGTCAATTAATGATTGACAGACTACTAGGTAGGGTAGGCAAAGTAGCGCAGACTAACCCATCGGGATATCCGTCCTGCGCGATGCTTTTTCAAATCTTATACTTAAGGTATGGATAAGCAAGAAATTAACCGATCGTTTTATAGAGGGCAACCTATGGCTCCCCGTCCGACTCTAGACCCCGTTGTGATGAAAGCGGTGGAAACCTTAGACTACCGTGTCACTGTTGGAGACATTGCAGCCCAAGGAGGCTTAAATGTCAACTTAGCGCAGCAAGGCCTACTGATTTTGGCATCAGAGGCGGGTGGACATTTGCAGGTAGCTGAGTCAGGAGAAGTTGCCTACCTGTTCCCTAAGAATTTTCGGACTGTTTTACGCAATAAGTTCCTAGGGTTGCGCCTCAAGGAAACCTGGGATAAGGTTTGGCGCATTTTATTTTATTTAATTCGGGTGTCGTTTGGCGTGGCACTGATTCTCTCGATTCTGTTGATTGTGGTGACGATCGCCGTCATCATTATTGCCGCCAGCAGTTCCAATAACAATTCCAGTAGCCGCAACAACAATCGGCGGAGTTCGGGCGGCGGCGGACTCTTTCCCCGAATTTGGGTGGGGCCAAATTGGTACTGGTTCTTCTCACCCAGCTACCGCACTCGTCGGAACGAGCAACGCTTAGCACGGGCACAGTCCAATGATCCCGAAGCAGCCAAGCTGAACTTCCTAGAGGCAATTTTCTCCTTCCTCTTTGGCGATGGCAATCCCAACTTTGATTTGGAAGACCGCCGTTGGCAGGCGATCGGCACCGTCGTGCGGAATTCCCAAGGGGCGGTAACCGCAGAACAGATTGCACCCTACTTGGATAACTTGGGCAAAGGCTATGCCGAGGAGTATGAGGAATACATGCTGCCTGTGTTAACCACCTTTAATGGCAAGCCAGAGGTTAGCCCTGATGGCCAAATTGTCTACCATTTTCCAGAGTTGCAAACCACTGCCGCCGAGTACACTCCCAAACCTGTCAAAGCTTACTTAGAAGAATCGCCCTGGCGCTTCAGCGAAGCGACCTCTGGTCAACTCACCATGGCCGCTGGGTTGGGCTTGGTTAACTTTGTTGGGGCACTGGTGCTAGGTGGGCTGCTGGGGGATGGACAGATCGCACTACAACTGGGTGGACTGGTTGCCTTTGCCCACGCCATTTACTGGCTGCTTTTAGGCTATGGCACCGCATTTTTGTCTGTTCCATCGCTGCGCTATTTCTGGATAAAAGCTCAAAATAGCAAGATTGACGCCCGCAATGAGTCTCGGCTAGAGCGAGCGCTGGTGATAAACCAAGCGAGTCCTGAGTTGCAAAAGAAACTGGACTACGCGAAACAGTTTGCCAGTGAAACAGTTATTCGGCAGGAAGATTTGGTATATACCACCGAAACAGATCTGTTGGAGCAGGATCTAAACCACTCTGCAAAACTTGATGCTGAATGGCAAAAGCGTATAAACCAATCAGGAACTTAGGATCGTGAATTAAATAAGCTGGAGATTGGTCAGCGCGAAATATACCCTTCGGGAAGCAAGCTACGGGCGAAAAGCTTTGAAACTCAATCAGGGCCGATCGCCAAATGCCAAGGAGATTTCCAGCAAAGTTTATACTAGGAAACGGAAGGGCGAAGCATCCGGGCAATGACCTTCTGGTTGATTTAAGGGCTGATCTGCCGGATGCTAAGTGCAAAGCACACGCTACGCGAACACCCCTACAGTGGTAACATCTTTCTCAGAAATCTCCTAAGTGCAACGTACACGCTACGCGAACGCCCCTATAGTGGGATTGTTTCATGTTATTTAATCCATATTCCTTAAGAATCTGTCAGGAAACCACGTTGCTTAAATCAATACCTCTGACCAGATCTGCGTAGGGGCGGGTCTACCGAATTAGTTGCATTACATAGAATATATCTGTAGACCTGCCCTTACCCAATTCGTTGCATCGTTCAGAAAATGCCTAAGGTATTGTTATGTCGCACTCTAGATAGAAGTGAAATGAAGAATTTGATCAAAGGCGCGATCGGCATCATAGGTATTTTGATTCTTCCGGGATGCCAGTCCATTAACCAGATTTTGCCAGCCCTATCTCCACCGACTACTCTAGCCAAGCAGCCGCCAGCAGCTTCTTCAGTTGCGGCACAATCTACTGCAACCACACAAATGGAAGCGCAGGTGCTTCAGCAAATTAACGCAATCCGCGCTAAGCAGGGGTTGGGGCAACTGCGTTCCAATGAAAAATTGACCCAGGTGGCCCGCAACTACAGCCGCCGCATGGCAGAGCAAAACTTTTTTAGCCACACCAGTCCAGCGGGAGACACGATGGTGCAACGGGTGCGATCGGCGGGTATCTTCTATGTGACGATCGGCGAAAACCTGTTTACCTGTACGAATATACCTCAACCTGTGCCTGCTTCAGTCAAGGGCTGGATGAATAGTCCCGGACACCGAAAGAACATTCTGCGTCCTGAATATCAGGAAACCGGGATTGGTGTATGGCGCAGGGGCGATACCTATTATTTCACGCAGTTGTTTTTACGATCGCTCTCTCTATAAAGCACAGTTAACTCACTCCTAGTAGCGAAAGCGCCTAGTATGTTCATTGAAAGGTAAGGCTAGTAAACTAACGTTGTATTAGATCTGCGCCTAGTGCGAGGAGAATGTTAGTCATGCTAAAACCTCGGTATGACGAAGAAGAGGATGTTTCAAGACACGCAGCGCCTGAGGCGGGTGATTGTCTAGAGATGGAGAGCAAATATGATTGGAAACTCAGGTGAGTAGAGGAATTACCTGAAATCCCAAATTAAGTATTTGAAGTCGATTGCGTGTTTGAGGGTGATGTCAAATTTCCCAAGTCCTACTATGAAACGGAGCAAGATGATGCGTAAATACATCATCTTTCAGGCAGGAAAACGCGAAAAGACCGATTGGAGAAATCGCAAACTACAACATACCCAGGCGTTA
>JARCMD010000189.1 GCA_030248885.1 Leptolyngbyaceae cyanobacterium MP9P1.79
TCAAAGTTAGCTCTGCTCCTGACTTTGAAAATAAGATCCCGCCCACGGTTGAATCAGGGTTTGAGCCTTAAAATCTGCTCAAAATTTGTCCGAAGTATTACTATGTGGAGCTTGCACAAAAGACTCTATAGTCTATGTTTCCCAAATCAGTTAGCAGAGTATCGAGTTACAGGTTGCTAAGGTTGATTTGGAGAATTAATACACCCTTGTACAATCGTAGTATAGTTACGATCGCTTGTTTTCACTCATCTTTAAGCTAAAAGCTCACGCTAGAACTTAAATACCTAGCATTATTTGAATATTGAATTAAATTTCCTTCACCCCAGTATTTGCATGAGCTTCGAGCCTATGCCTAGGGTGAAAGCCAGATTTCTTACAAAAATGGCTGCGTAAAGCCCTTGATTTTTCATTTAAAAATTCGATTTTTGGGTGCCTGCGAGCATATTTGTAGAGCCACATTTCCTCTAGCTTAGAGCGCCAAGCTGCTTTGGTAAGGTTTCTTGCCCATCGTGAATTTTTTTACCCTTTTCTCGGCTTCCCAATCCAATCAGGCTTCCTTCAACCCAGTTTGTAGTTCCCCCAGCCTGACAATCCGCCCAGCTCAGCCCAGAGACTTGGTGAGTTTAACAGAGCTTCTGCTCACGAGTTTTCATCCCCGCACGATTCCACTCTGCTGGATTTATCCTTTGCTGCGTTTGGGAGTTTATGAAGACTTGCGGAGTCGCTTACGGACGATTTCCCCAGACTACATCTGCTTAGTGGCGCTCAGTTCCCGATCTGAACGTAGCTGGGATCAGGCTCAGGAGGCTGATGAGTTTGTTGTGGGCACCGTTGAGGTGGCATTGCGTTGTGCCTATCCTTGGCAGCCCCGCGAATTTCAGCACCTGTATGTTTCCAGTTTGGCGGTTGATGCTAATTGCCGGAGACAGGGTGTGGCCCAACAGCTTTTGCGGGCGTGTGAGCAGATTGCGATCGATCGCACCTTCCAAGATCTTTATCTGCATGTAATGGAAAATAATGATCACGCTCGACGCTTGTACTTCAAAGCAGGCTATCGCCTCCAGAAAGTTGAAATGGATTGGACAACAGTGCTTCTGGGACTACCTCGCAAACTCCTACTGCATAAGCGTTTGGCTTTACACCCGATCGCCTAATGAATCTTCATTTCCCTAAAAGCATGACAATGCCCGTGCCACCAAAGTAGAGACCTAACGCTGCTCCCCCTAGGAGGCTTTGGGTTAGAGGATCGGTGGAGGGAGTGAGCAATGCACCCAAAACTGCTGCACCTAAAATAACGTATCGCCACCCCGCCAGCATTTGCTTGGAAGACACAATGCCAAGATAGCCCAACAGCACCTGAACGACGGGGATTTGAAAGGCTAACCCGGTACTGAATAGCAGAAGCAGCACGAATTCAAAGTAGCGATCGATCGACCATAATTGCTCTACAACATCTGCCCCATAGGATATGAAGAACTTCAGAGCGGCTGGGATCAACGCATAGTAAGCAAAGGCAAGACCTGCCGCAAACAAAAAGCTCGAACCAAAAATAATGGGGCCAATAATTCGGCGTTCTCGACGTGTCAACCCCGGCAGCACAAATTGCAGAATCTGATATAGCACAAAGGGGCTAGCCACCACTAAGCCGCTGTAGGCTGCAACTTTAATTGAGACAAAGAAATATTCACCGGGGGCAAGTTGCAGAAATTTCACCCCCTGAGCTGGGATTTCTAGCACCTGCACAATTTGCTTCACCCCTGTAAAGCAAAGGGCAATTCCCCCGACTACAGCAATCAGGGCATAGAAAATCCGCTGTCGTAGCTCTTCCAAGTGATCAAATAATGACATTTCCACATCGTCGGGCGTGTGATCTAGCTCCAGCCCAAACTGATCATCACTCACACTAGCCTCAGCATCGGTTTCAGACTGTGCCACAGATCCAAGCTGCGTTGTGGAGTTAGCGGTCAGATCTGCGGCAGAAGCAGGGTGTAATTCTGGAGAAGCAGTCATGGAGTCAGGGGGATACAGGTTTCCTGACTATTGTACCTGGGGCATGAGGGGGCAAGTAGTAACTCACTGGAGTTAATCGCGTTACTGTTGAAGTTCCTGGCTCTAGAATTGCGTTTCTTCAGTGGGCATCCACATGGAAAAGTCTTTCCCCTTTTGGAAATAGAATCAGGAGGAGGAAACCGATCGCTTCCAACGGGTTACAACTCGCTTAAAGAACTACGATCAACTTAATAGTTATTAGGAAATACTAAATTAAATACTTACTTGTTTTTGGTAAATTCTTCATCATTACTTTAAATATTTGATGAAATACTTTATCTCTGCTTTAAAGAGCTTCAGTTTTTTGGCATTTCTCATAGAGAGGATCTGTTTTTAAGAAGTTTGTAGTAGATTTAATCTTGATCATTTCAAAGCATTACTAGAGGCATATAGTTCACTGTTTGGGGACATTTTTACAAAAAACTTCTCACCGGAAATACTAATTCTGGATGCCTCGCACCAATTTTTTGCATTTTAGTTTAAGTGATTTACCACTGAATTGAGTTAACTATGGCAGTTGAATGGCTCGCTAAAATTAGTAGTGGTAAGCTCCTGGTAGTCAATAGTCGTCGTCGCAATGGACTGGTTATTTATAAGCCTTACTACGCTGAATTTGCTGGGCCTGGCTCAGCAGTAGGAGGGTATTTTGATGCTGACTGCCAAGGTGTAGTTCCTGTTGGAGATTTATCCTTAGTAACGCCAGGGTCTTATGAAGAACGGCAGAATGCCTACTTGATTCGTAGACAATGGATCAAGTTAACCCAAAAGTTCACTGATAACGCTGTGGCTGTGCAACGGGCACAGATGATTCTCAATCAGTTTGAAAACTATTTTGATGCTAAGGCGGTGGCTGAGTTATCCGATGAAGCGTTCGCTCTGTTAGTTGGGGTGCTGCCCCAAACGGTCAGAGCAGCGCGGGCTAAAACTGGACACGAACGCGGTAAGTTCTAAAATGACTCGTTTTTATCACGACCAATTCGCCAAACAGTATCTCGAAGAGCTACTCACCCCCTTGGGGCACGTCGAGATTAGCAAAGAAGTCTCAGGAGA
>JARCMD010000190.1 GCA_030248885.1 Leptolyngbyaceae cyanobacterium MP9P1.79
GGTGAAGGGTGAAGGGTGAAGGGTGAAGGGTGAAGGGTGAAGGGTGAAGGGTGAAGGGTGTTTATATGTTGGTTGTAGAGTATTAGGGAGTGAGCATGAACCCTGCGCCTAGAAGCAAGCCGCTCCAAAAGTGCAAGGCAACGGCAATGAATTTACAATTACGTACCAGTTCTGGGCGATCGTGGTTTGCGAGGACATGGCGGCAAAGTTGCACGGCAAAGGGGAGACTGGCGAAAATCAGCAGTGTCCACATTGGAAAAATGTGTAACCTAACCCATAGAGCCGTCAAAGCGTAGAGACTGCCGCAAATCCAAGGCAGAAGTTGGGCGGCTTTGGCAGTACCGAGGCGGACAATGGGCGATCGTTTGCCAGCCGCCAAATCATCTTTACCTTGATGAAAGTGAGAACAGAACAGAATCAAACTCGTGACCGTGCCCACCAGCACAGATGCAGATAATGCGACCATTGACCACTGCTGAGTCTGGCTGTAGTAAGCCGCTGCCACCGCCAACGGACCAAAGCAAATAAAACAGATTAACTCCCCCCAGCCTTGATAGCCCAGGCGAAAGGGTGGCCCTTGGTAGCTGTAACCCAAGGCACAGCACAGGAGGACTAATCCCAGAACAGTTAGATCCTGTTGCCACCAAGCGATCGTCAAAATGCCTAAAACTCCCAACCCCAAAAAGCCATTACCGATCCAGAAAATCAACGGCCTATTCCCGGTTAGGTTCACCAAGGAATGGGGCTTGTTTTGATCAACTCCCGTCTCGGCATCGAACACGTCGTTGCTCAAGTTCTCCCAAGCGACAATCAAAACGGCTGAGGCTAGAAATGTTACCAGGGTGAGGATGTGCAGCGTTTTGGTTTCGGCAAAAGCAACCGCAGTTCCCACCCAAATTGGGATCACTGCGACGCTGTACATCGGTGGCTTGATTGCTGCCAGCCATAATTTTGTGTTTGATTTCTGCGTGGTTGGGGAGCTAGCGCGATCGATCGAGTTTGTAGTCATTGCCCAGAATGCTTGTGAGTGCTGAAAGCTTCACCATTTTACGATGATCCACGATCGCTAACATTTCGCTTCGTTACAGAGATCGCTGGGTGGAGTGAGGGAGTAAGGGGGTGGATGGGTGGATGAGTGGAGGGGTGGAGGGGTGGATGAGTGGATGAGAGATAAGGCTGCGATACAGCATGTTGCTCCTTACCCTTCCACCCTCTTACCCTTCCACCCTCTTACCCTTCCACCTCTTACCCTTCCACCTCTTACCCTTCCACTCCCCTAACTAGACGCACTGGTATAAAACTTCAGGGCAAATCGCCAGAAAGCTTGGGATGCAAGCAATAGGGCAATGGCTAGGGCTGCTGCACCTAGAGTCCAGATGGGGTTAGCTTGCCCCAGCATTGCCTCGGCTGGAATTGTGGTTAGGAAGGCGATCGGCACTACAAAGGTGAAGAAAAATCGGTAGGCCGCAGGATAGGCCGCCATCGGATAACGTCCTGCCTCCATAAAGCCCCGTAGTACTTCTGTCACATTAAAGATTTTGACGAACCAAATGCTAGTGACTCCGAGCATGAACCAAATGCTGTAAAGAATAATCAGTCCAAAACTGAGGGGAATGATGCCTAGGAGATAATCTGTAACTTGCAATTTCAAACGCATACCCGCGTAGACAATGACACCCACTCCAAAGAGTAGATCGGGCAGTCCCCACGGGGAAAGGGTATGGGTAGAAAGCCAGAACTGAGAATTGATGGGGCGCAGCAGCACAAAGTCCAAGGTGCCTTCCTGGACATGGCGCACGATGCGATTCAGATTCGGCACAAATAGGGTGCTAGAGCAGCCCTGGAGTAAGGTGAAAATACCAAGCAAGACCAGGGCTTGCTCCCATGACCAGCCTTGGAAATGGTAGCCCTTGCGGTAGAACAAAAATAGTCCGAAGATACTTCCTATTAGCCCGCAGACGCTGCTGATGGCAGCTAGTAAAAAGTTAAGGCGATACTCCATTTCAGCGGCGATCGCAGTGGCCCAAAATAATTTCAGAACGCGCCAGTATCGAATCATCTTGTTTAATTTAGGTCGCAAAAGTGATCAGGTGATTTGAGTATCATGCACCTTCAATCTTAGTTAATAGCACCACTAAAATGTTTTCCATAGAGCTTGTTTGGAGTCTGAGACCGATCGCGATTATTATTTATTTGCTTCGGTCAATGCGGCTTGAAACTACTATTTGATCAAAGCTTGCTTTAAAAATACGACGATCGCACCTTGGGAGAAGCTAGAGCTGCCGAATCCCCATTGCCAATCCTTCGCAGACTCCCGTTAAAAAGGTTAAGTCCAGAGTTTCCAGGCGATCGCTTGCCTGGTGGTAGTGAGGATTGCGGAGATCTCCCGTATCTGTGACGAGAATGGCTCGGTAACCCAAATCCCAGAAGGGCGCATGATCGCTGCGGCGAGTATCTGGCACTAACAAGCCTCGGTTGCCTGCGGGTAGCCATTCACAGGGCGTTCCCGATCGGCGCATCGATCGTGTCAATCGCATCAAATCGAACGTGCTGGAAAGGTTCCCAATCAAGCCAATAAAATCGCCCCGATCGGGGTAAATATACTGTAACCCCGGTGGATAGCGCTGAGAGCCAGGAGTTTTGTCAGCGTAGCCCAGCATTTCCAGAGAAAGCATCAGCCGTAGCGCTTGTCCTTGCTGTTTTAGTTTGGCTGCATAAGCTCGGCTCCCTACCAAGCCATACTCCTCTAAATCGAAGGCAACGATATAGACAGGGTATCTCGCGCCTTGCAGGGTCAACAATCGCGCCAGTTCTAGCAGAACGGCAATGCCTGTGGCGTTATCGTCGGCTCCTGGTGAGCCTAGAACCGTATCATAATGAGCCGCTAGCAAAATGGGTGGTTTCTGCCCCGATCGCGCTTGAGGTGCTTGAGGGAGAGACAGTATCAGGTTTTGGTGTATGCGCCCTCGTACCTCAAACTCTTGGGTTTCAACATGACCCCACTGCTCAAACTGGTCTCTGATATACTGCCGAACGTAAAAATAGCCCTCGGTTGCCAAGTAGGGGTCTCGATCGCGGATCACTTCCTGCAAATGAGTCTGTAAACGCTCTTGTAATTCCAACATGCACCTCTTGATCTACATTCAGAGCTTTGTAGAAATAACTGGAGTAGAAAAAGATTTATAGGTTCTATATTTGTAACTACTCAGCCTACCCTCACCCTAAATCCCTCTCCCTGGGGAGAGGGACTTTAATCCGGCTCCCCTTCTCCCCAGGGAGAAGGGGCTGGGGGATGAGGGCAGGCTCGACATTGAGCTAGCAGCCTGAGTAGTTACCTATATTTGATCATCAGCAGGTATCTGTAACCAATAATTAAGTGGATTCAAGCTTCCAAGAGTGTCGATTCTTTGCTAGTTGTCGTAACATTAGCTGCCTAGGATAAAGCTTCTATTAAGATATAACTTCTGTCGATACAATATAATTTTTATCAGTATATGACTTCTATTA
>JARCMD010000191.1 GCA_030248885.1 Leptolyngbyaceae cyanobacterium MP9P1.79
GGGAGAAGGGGAGCCGGATTGAAGTCCCTCTCCCCTCTTGGGAGAGGGATTTAGGGTGAGGGTCTATACTGGCTGTACAACAGGGTTTCCAGCACCTCCGCAAAAATGTCCGAACTATTGACTTATAGATGGTTAAGTTGATGATCTTCCTAAGCAAGGAGGCAAGGGTTTATGTCAATAGCAACCATTGAACGCGTTGTCGATCGCCTCCCTAGGGTGAAAATCTGGCGGCGAGGTGCAGCCTTTTGCATTGATCTCTTCGGAGCTTGGCTCATTAGTGTCCTATTCGCTGCCAGAGCCGGGTTAATTGTAGAATCCATCCTATTTTTCGTGATCTGGCTTGTCTTGCGCGTCGCACTCGTCAGCAAAAACCAGGGGCAGAGCTTGGGGCGTTGGTGCCTGGATATGCGCGTTGCCGAAACCAGAAAAGGACGCGTGCCAGACTTACAAGCGTTGCTAAAACGAGAGGGCAGCCTGGGACTTTGCGCCCTCCTAGCTGTGCTAAGCTTCAGCAATCCGACCCTCATTTGGAATGGGGGGTTTTTGCCATTGTTTATTCCCTTGGCGATCGATGTAGGGGTAGCTGTGGCAGACTCCCGCTATCGGCAAGCATTGCACGATCGGCTAGGGCAAACTGTAGTGGTGCAAACTCGCAGGGGGTATTCTCTTGACTTAAAAATAAAGAAATTACTTGCGGAAGTTAGCCTTCGTGTGAAAAGATAGAAGACTGTGTAAATTTGCTCCCTCTCTTAAATTTGTAATCTTAGGTTTACTACGTCATGGCTAAAGGTGTTCGAGTTATTATCACGCTGGAATGCACGGAGTGTCGCACTAACCCCGATAAACGATCGGCCGGGGTTTCTCGCTACACCACGACAAAAAACCGTCGCAACACAACAGCCCGCTTGGAACTCAAGAAGTTCTGCTCCCATTGCAACAAACATTCCGTTCACAAAGAAATCAAATAACGGTTTCTTGATCTCCTTTTTTACTCCGACATTCATTCTTCACTCACCCCTCCTATGACTTACTTTCGTCGCCGCGTCTCCCCCATCAAGCCTGGAGACCCCATTGATTACAAAGATGTCGATCTCCTACGTAAATATGTCACTGAGCGGGGTAAAATCCTGCCCCGGCGCATCACGGGTTTGACTTCCAAACAACAACGAGATCTCACCCTGGCGATCAAACGCGCTCGGATCTTGGCGTTGATGCCCTTTATCAATGCTGAAGGCTAATCGAAGACAGTCCAATCTGTTTTCTCAATTTATCTGTGGACTATCGGTACTGAATCGCCGTGGAAAAAGGGACTCTGGTGGAATTTCGACTACACGGCGATCGTCGCCTTGGAGTTCTGGATCGTCCAGAGGGAAAAAAACACTGGATTGCGATCGATGAGCGGGGGCAATCCCACATCCTCCATCCCCGGCAACTGGATTACACCATCACGGGGCAAACCTACAAGCCCTCGGAGATTCCAGAATTTCTCCGCATGGTTCAGCCTTACTTAGATCCGTCTAGTTTGGAAGTGGCTTGGGAACTGCTGGTTGAAGAGGGGGAAGTCACGAATCCGGCCCTGCTAGCTCAACTCCTGTTTTCTGATCAAAGTCAGCCTTCCTGCTACGCCGCTTACGTGCTACTTTCAGACGATAAGCTTTACTTTAAGCAAAAGGGCGAGGGATATGAACCCCGCCCCGCGTCCCAAGTTGCGGAACTGAAACACCAGCTAACCGTTGCTATTCAGAAGCAGCGAGAACAGCAAGACTTCATGGATCGTCTGGAACGACTCCTGGATACCCCGGCGATCGATCAAGCAGAGGTGCATCAGAGCTTGGCAGATTATCGCCCTCGGTTGGAAGCGGTAGAACGATTTGCTACCTTTGGGGAAGAAGCAACTCACAAAACCCCTGCCCTAGAAATCCTAGGATCACTGGGAAAGCCGGAAACTCCCCAAGCTGCCTTTGACCTGTTAGTTAATCTCGGTTGGTGGGGTTCACACGAGAACTTGTTTCTGAGACGAAGCCAGATCCCGACTCAATTCCCTCAAAAGGTACTCGACGTGGTACAGCGTTGCTTGGATTTCCCACCGCCCGATCGTGATCTGGACGATCGGCTTGACCTAACCCACCTCAAAGTCTGTACCGTCGATGACGAAAGTACACGGGAAATTGATGATGGCTTGAGCTTGGAGTACCTAACCGATGGACGGCAGCGACTCTGGATTCACATTGCTGATCCAACTCGGTGGCTCTCCCCAGGGGATGAACTGGATTTAGAAGCCCGCCGCCGCACCACGACTGTCTATTTGCCCACAGGCGCAGTTTCTATGTTTCCCACAGACTTGGCAACAGGCCCGATGAGCCTCATCCAGGGTCAAGTCTGTTGTGCCCTCAGTTTTGGGGTGATTTTAGATACAACGGGAGCCGTGCTGGATTACAGCATTCACACCAGTCTGATCAAGCCCACCTATCGCCTGACTTACGAGGATGTGGACGAAATTCTCAGCTTGGGGGTTGAGGCAGAACCAGAAATTGCGGCGATCGCAGTCTGGTCCAAGCGACGACAGTCCTGGCGGCAATCCCAAGGTGCCATCAGCATTCACATGCCCGAATCGTCTATTAAAGTCAAAGACGACGAAATCACGATTAATTTGCTAGAAGACTCCATATCTCGGCAAATTGTCGCGGAGATGATGATTTTGGCCGGAGAGGTGGCGGCGCGTTATGGACAGACCCATAACTTGGCAATTCCCTTTCGCCATCAACCCCAGCCAGAGCTTCCCTCCCACGAAGAGTTATTGCAACTTCCAGCGGGGCCGGTGCGCTTCTGCGCCATCCGCCGCTGTATGCCCCGCAGTGAGGTGAGCGTGATGCCCGCCCGCCACTCCAGCCTGGGACTCGACACCTACACTCAGGTAACCAGCCCCATTCGGCGCTACAGTGACCTCCTGACGCATTTTCAACTCAAAGCCCATCTGCGCGGCGATGCCCTTCCTTTCTCTGTGGAAGAGATGAAGGAGCTACTACCCAGCGTCAGCGCCACTGCCTACGAAGCGGTGACCGTAGAACGTCAGACGAATCGCTACTGGGGGCTGGAGTACCTGCGTCGCAATCCTGATGAAGTTTGGCAAGCCTTGGTGCTGCGTTGGCTGCGAGAACACGAGAACTTGGCGTTGATTCTGTTGGAAGATTTGGGGTTGGAATTGCCGATGCGCTTCAATCGGGATATCGACCCAGGCGATCGAATTGGCATCAAAGTTGTGTACGCCGATCCCCGCCTGGACACGATTCAGTTCCAAGAAATGACGAATTCGACAGCTCAACCCGCTTTGACGTAGGATATTAATTTTGCAAGCCTCTCAGGGTTGAAGCTAGTTCATTTGAAGTCAAACCTATGCCCTGGATGAGAACCCCGAAGTTCCCCAGCCCTCTGGGATCGATGAGTTGATGAAGTGCGTCACGCTGTTGCATCACCCGTTGAATGGCTTGACCGCTGGCAGGGCTTTCATCCGTCGCTAGGGCTGTGAGCCGATCGCCCAGCCCCAGCGCCATAAGAAACAACCCCTGCTGGGTGAACCCAATTTTGATCAACCCACACCGATCGCCCCACCGTTCCAGTGCCGTGAAATCCACATGCGCCGTCAGATCCTGTCGTCCCACATTGATGTAAGGGTTGGAGTGGTGAGCGTGATTGTAGTAACACTGGAGTGTGCCCTCCCGACGCATTGGGTTGTAGTAGCGATGTCCAGGATAGCCATAGTCGATCGTCAGCAGATACCCACGCTGAAGACGGGTCGCAACCATACTTAGCCAGTCTAGGGCCGCCAAATTAACCTCGGTACGATAGCCCTCTGGGTAAGCCCCGGACAGCAGATTAATTTCCTGCAACTTAAAGTACTCAGTGATTTTTGGGGTAGATAAATCTCCTAAAACTTCGGTGAATTGGGGAGAGTCATTATCCGCTGAAGTTGTTGTGACGTAGACTTCCTGAAGTTGTCCGTTGATCACCACTACTTGATGAACCGGGAAGGCATCCACTAGTTCATTGGAAAAAATAATGGCGATCGGCCCAGATGGCAACTCGCCCCACTGCACTGGCAATCCTGACAAAATTTGCTGTTGCTGGGTCTGCAATGCCGTCGATTTTTCTACGATGTGATAGGTCAGAGCTTGAAATAAATCAAGGTGCTGTCGCTGCAAATAGCGCAGAATGTCCCGTGCCAGGATGCCCTGCCCCGCACCCATTTCCACCAAAGCAAAGGGCGTGGGTTGTCCCAGCACCTGCCACATTTCCACAAATTGCTCAGCCAGTAGCTCCCCAAAATCTGCCCCCAGATGCGGTGCGGTAAAAAAGTCTCCTTGGCTGCCAATATTGACGGCTTGGGTTGAGTAGTACCCGTGTTGCGGATGGTACAGCGCCAAATCCATATACTCAGCAAAGGTGAGACGATGCTGGGGATGAGCAGCGATCTGCTGGGCAATGAGGGTAGGAAAATCTGAGGTCAAATTCTGAAAAGGTTCGTAACGTTATTTTTCAACAAACCTTGAGAGTCATAAACTGGATGGAACGTGCTTATTGAGTTGACATCAGAAGTTCAAGCCGATGCCAGAACCTATCCCTGCAATCGTATTACCTGCCAGCCTAAATCCTCAGCAGGAGGGAGAGTGGCTGCGAGACAAGTTACTAACGTGGTTGAACGCAGAGTTCATTCCAGAGAGTGTCAACCGAGACATTGCTCACAGAGCCACGCAAGTATATGTTCGTCAACGGATGGAAGGCGAAAACGACTTGGGTTCCTTGGTTCTGGCAATCCTCACTGAAATGCAAGGGTTTGACTTTTCTAAAACTTTCTTTAGTGAATTCGCGGTTGCCAACGCAGTCAGCGATCTGCTTTTGGAGAGCTTAGGCATCGATCGCTGCTGCGGACAGTAGTTTAATTTAGCGAATCAATTTATAGCGAAATTCTGGCGAAATCCGTGGAAATCAATACCACCAAATCTACCAGCTTGATTTCACCACACCCGGCAATAAACCCTTGTGGGCCATCTCTCGGATGACATGACGAGACAAACCAAAATCACTATACACCCCTCTAGAACGACCTGTAACCCAGCAGCGGTTACGGAGACGAGTAGGGGCGCTATTGCGAGGCAACTGCTGAATCTGACGATGCAGAACGAGCCGTTGCTGCTGAGAAGTCGCACTATTGAACTGTTCCTGCAACTCTGAGCGTTTCTCTGCGTATTTGTCTACGAGCTTCTGGCGCTTTTTCTCGCGCTCGATCATGCTTTTCTTAGCCATGAATGCCTCTAACTAGTTCCTGATGAATACAGCGTCCTCTATCGTAACCGATTTGGTTTAAGTTCGCTTGTTTGTTTTAGATTCGATCACTGCTACAGCGATCGAATCTCACGCTGGCACCATTGGGTCAAGCGCATGAATCATGCACAAAACTGCAAAGTAAACGTTTACACTCCTAGCCTAATGGTTCTGAGCCAAGATGGGAGCTTCTAGCGCGGTTTCCGTTTCGATCGAAACATCGGTTTCAAGGGGCAGGGCGGCGGAGGGACACAGGTCAGCCAAAATACACCGATCGCATTTGGGACTTCTAGCCACGCAAACTGCCCGTCCGTGGTAGACCAGGCGAATTGACCAGTTTTCCCAGTCGGGTTGGGGCAGAAGTTTCATTAAATCCCGCTCAATGCGGACGGGATCAGTTTCCTTCGTCAAGCCCAGGCGATAGCTCAGCCGCTTCACATGGGTATCCACTGTGACTCCGGCATTGATGCCGTAGGCGTGGGCCAGAACCACGTTAGCTGTCTTGCGCGCCACACCAGGCAACTTCAGCAGCGTGGGCATTTCCCGTGGCACTTGCCCCCCAAACTCAGCCATGATCATGCGGCAGGCGGCTTGGATATTTTTGGCTTTGTTGCGATAGAAGCCCGTCGATCGCACCAAAGTTTCCAGCACTTCCAACTCGGCTTGAGCCAAACTCGCGGCATCAGGGAAGCGACGAAATAGCTCTGGTGTGACCTGGTTAACCCGCTCATCAGTGCATTGGGCTGAGAGAATCGTCGCCACCAGCAATTGCACGGGAGTTTCGTAATCCAAGGTGCAAGGCGCTTCAGAATAAAGACGCTTCAACCGAATCAAGATTTCCAACGATCGCTGTTTTTTAGCAGAGAGTTTTCGCGTGATGCTCATTGGAATAGCTTTTGCACCCACTCCAATTGGATTGTGTCCCTCACGATCAGAAGAATCCCTAATCCCAGCAACAGCACCAGTCCAGTTTGCATGACACCATCCTGAATTTTGGTGGGGATCGGCTTACCGCGAATGCCTTCAATCAGCAGAAACGCTAATTGTCCGCCATCCAGAGCGGGCAGGGGCAGCAAGTTAATCACGGCTAAGTTGATGCTGATAATGACTGCAAACACCAACAGGTTAGACAAATCGGCTTGGGCGAACTTAGCACCTTGCTGCACAATCCCCACAGGCCCTGAAACCTGGCTGACAGTTTGCTTAAAGTTCGTGACAAGTTGGGCGTAGCCCTGAACCGTCTGACCCACGATGCTTTGGAACCGATTCGCACTTTCACCCAATACTTCTATAGGATTGGCAGTCCGCCGTTGAAAGGGAGTGCCATTGGGGGCCAACTGCACCCCGATGCGGCCTTTGCCACTGGCATCTGCTGAGGGCGTGACCTGAAACGTGAGGGTTTGGGTGTCTCGTTGCACCGTCAGTTGAATCGGCTGACTGGCGTGGCTTTCGATCGCCCGCATCAAGTCAGGTCTTGCCTGCTCCGAGGCGGGGAGCGTCAGATTATCCACAGACAGAATAATATCGCCTGCCTTGATCCCGGCTTGAGCCGCTGGGGCAGTGGGAGAAACAATCTGCGGCACTACGACCCCTGGACGATAGTTAAAGTCGGGGATGCCCATCACGCCAAACTGCAAAACCAATACGAGGTAGGCAAAAATTAGGTTGGCGATCACTCCTGCGCTGATGACGATCGCCCGATCCAAAACAGGACGATTCCGCAAAAGGTTAGGATCATTTGAGGGAATGGTGCTTTCGGGATCATCATCGGGAAAGCCAACATAGCCTCCCAGGGGAAAGCCTCGCAAAGCATATTCAGTCTGTGCGCCCTGGTATTTCCAAATCACAGGACCAAAGCCCACGGAGAAACGATTGACATAAATTCCCTGGAGACGAGCTGCCAAAAAGTGACCCGACTCGTGTACCACAATCAGAAGCGCTAGAACTGCGATCGTTGCCAAAACTGACAAAACTGACATAGAGGTAAGCTGTTTATCGAATGTCTTTCCATTCTACGATGGGACTTTGGATAGTCGGTCATGAGTCATGGTTTCGCATCACTCCGTCACCCCGCCACCTTCTGTTCCTGATTTAACAGCGGACGGCTCTTTATTGGGTTGAGAGATGGGGATCTCAATCCTGAATTCTGCCCCGTTGCCCAATTCTGAGCAGCACATCAGGATGCCATGGTGCTTTTCCACCACAATTTGATAGCTAATGGACAAACCTAAGCCCGTGCCTTTGCCAACAGGTTTGGTGGTGAGAAAGGGATCGAACAGTTTGCTCTGATGGTCTGGAGAGATGCCGGCCCCATTGTCGATAAACTGAATCACAGCATGAGATTTACCCTCACTCACACGGGTGCGAATGGTGATGGTGTGGGGGTGGGTGCGGTCTTTTTGCTTTTCCAGGGCATCGATCGCATTGCCCACAATATTCATGAACACCTGGTTGAGTTGCCCTGCATAACAATCGATCAGAGGCAACTCACCATAGTCTTTAATGACTTCTATACCCGTATGGGTAGCCGACGGCCGGAGGCGGTTTTGCAGAATCAACAGCGTACTGTCAATGCCCTCGTGAATATCGACAGCTTTCATTTCGGCTTCGTCCAAGCGGGAGAAGTTGCGTAAGGACAGCACAATTTCCCGAATCCGATCGGCTCCCACCCGCATGGAAGTCAGCATCTTTTGGAGATCATTCACCAGGAAATCCAGGTCGATGTCTTCCCGCAGAGCATCAATATCGCGATCGGGATTGGGATATTTTTCTTGATAAAGACGAACCAAGCTCAGCAAATCTTGGGTGTAGTTGCTGGCATGGGGCAAATTACCATAGATGAAGTTAATTGGGTTATTAATTTCGTGAGCTACGCCTGCCACAAGTTGTCCCAGTCCCGACATTTTCTCAGTTTGAATCAGTTGGGATTGGGTTTGTTGCAATGCCTGAAACGCTTGGGCAGAGCGGGCCATTTCCTGACGCAATCGGCGCTCATTCACAGTTACCTGTCCCAACAAGTTGTAAAACGAGATGGTTAACTGTCCCAGTTCATCCTCCCGTCCCATCAGTTCTTCACCCTTGGAACTGGTCTCAGCCAAACGATTACACTCATCCATAATCGGTTGTAGTCGCTGATTCAAGTGTTTCACAAACAGAAATACAACGACAAACAGCACAACAGATGCGCCCATTGCGGCTCCCGCCATTCCCCAGATCGTGAGCCGCGCTAAGGGGCCATAAACCACAGATTGAGGCACAGACGCGAGCAAAACCCAATTGGTGTTGGACAGGCGGCGATAGGCCCAAAACTCCTGGCTGCCCTGAGCATTTCGCCAGGACAAGATCCCTTTTTCCGTCGTACCTGGCTGAAGGTTGGACTCTATTTTTTGCCAAAGTTGAGCATAATTACTCACTTGCGGAAAGGGGGTTAACTTGGGGTTTTGTTGCGGATTGGGAGGAGCTACAAGCTTAGGATCGGGGGGGTAAGCAATCAGGTTTCCCTTTTCGCTGACTAAAACAAAGTAACCATTTTCTCCACTAACTGGATCTGCCAAGGTGCGACTCAAGAAGCCAAGTTCCAAGTCTTGACTCAGCACCCCCAGGAGTTGCTTCTCCTGGTTGTAAAAAGGAAAGGTATAGCTCGTTGTTACCAAGATCTGAGGAGGGCTAAGGGTATCTTCTTTGTAGGCCTGGGGTTCTAGCCAAATCGCTCGATTGGCTTTGATGGGTTCTACAAAGTAGCTTTCCTGATAATTAGCCGCGCTGGATTTGCCCCCTTTTGCCGTGACCTTGCCATCCCGACGAATGGCATAGGGGTAGGAAAATTCCTGTGATGGAATAATCAGACGCTTGTCAGGGGGTTGCCCAAATCCTAATCCAGTGGCAAGGGGCGTTGTGCGGAGGGAGCGATCGAGCAAGTTGACATAAACCTGTTCCCGCTGTTCTCCCGACTGCTGCAAATTAGCTATGGCATCTGCCACTAATTTGGCTGAGTTTTCAAAGGTTCTGAAGCTACCTTCCAGATTTTCTGCCTTCACATCCAGGCTGGCGACGATCTGGGCTTGCGCTTGTTTCGTAAGTTCTTTGTAGAACAGGTAGGATGCACCCCCCAGTCCCACGAGTGAACCTCCCAGAACTGAGAGGAAGAGCCGCGCTCCAACCGATCGCAACAATGAGGTCTGACGTTTACGCCGGGGAGGAGATTCTAATGCGTTAGCTTGCATAACGTGTTTGGATAGAGTTGCACAAGAGGTAAAGGGCCACCGATAGGGCAGCAAGCGCAGAGAAGGGAAAGGAATGGGACATACAGGCTAGTGTTCTGTCAATAAAATTTTGACGGGTCGAAGACCCTTAAAATTTAACTCCAACCAATCCCCCAGCTTTCAGCTACCCGTCAATTAATGATTGACAGACTGTAACTACTCAGGCTGCTAACTCAATGTCGAGCTTGCCCTCATCCCCCAGCCCCTTCTCCCAGTGGGAGAAGGGGAGCCGGATTGAAGTCCCTCTCCC
>JARCMD010000192.1 GCA_030248885.1 Leptolyngbyaceae cyanobacterium MP9P1.79
GCTAACTCAATGTCGAGCCGCCCTCATCCCCCAGCCCCTTCTCCCTGGGGAGAAGGGGAGCCGGATTGAAGTCCCTCTCCCTAGGGAGAGGGATTTAGGGTGAGGGTAGGCTGAGTAGTTACGAAAATGTTTATAAATTAGCGTGTGGTTTTACACTTGCCCTCTAAATCCTCCAGAATTGGAGGATTTAGAACAAAAATGGCTCGGAAGTCCCCCAGAATTGGGGGGTTGGGGGGCGGTTCGGGGCGCAATTTATGTTTACGAACACTTTTTTAGCACTTAAGCTGTAGCACTTAAGCAATGTGCAATTAATTTGTCCTAAGTCCTAATCTTATCTCAAGGGAAAAAGGGTTGGAATGGGGACTGCCTTAGGGGATGTTTCTAGAGAGTTGCACCTTACCTGTACTTGTACGGTTGTACAACTGTTTCTTGATTCTTATGCTAGTACAGCGGTGCATCAGTTAACTCTAACCCTTTCACATTAGAGTGAATTAGCAAATAGTGGATAGCATAGAGATAAATTGCTTCTTGCTTTCCCACTGCCTAGGCTACGATCGTACACTTTGCTCTGCTTGCACAAACCGCTTATGTCTGTTCAGGATAGTTTTGCTCTCAATGCTTCAGGCTCAGGCGCTGATTTAGGAGAAGGAGTCTCTTACACAGATTACGTCATTGGAGCTGCTATTTTTGATTTAAATGGATTGCCCAAAGAATATTTTACTACCGGTGAGAACGATAGTATTGGTTGGGTGCAAACGATTTTTCAGGCGCTGGGGCTACGATCGCTCCTCATGTCATCCCTACAATTAGAAGGCTTCCAACATGCTGTAATTCATGGTGTGGGCTACACGGCAGTGGTGGTGAAACAACACGCCCGCTACACCGCGTTGTTAGTGAGCCAGAACTATCCCACACCCATCACCTATGCCTTCATCCGCTGGTTGCAAGACTTGGAACCCAATGCCTTAAGGACAAACGCCCGATTTCGAGTTGCGTAATAAAGCTGCTAAAGATATGGCGATTACAGAAATAGAGTATGCCTTACTAACTCAGCTTAGGGATTCTGGGTTACTACCAGCTAAACCTCATGTGCTGGAGTTTGGCGAGAGTAATTGGTACAACGATGTGCCGATCGACAAACTTTATGCAGACATTCAAACCTCTGGAAGAGAAGATACAGCAGAACTGACTGCAAAACTCACTGCAATTCTGGAAAATCAAGGTTCTAGCCACTTGTTTGAAATTGCTAAAATTTTCTGGCGAGTTTTTCTTGATTATGAGTCTATTACAGCGATCGACTTACACGGTATAAATGCTCATCAATTTGATCTGAACTATCCAGTTTTCATGGAACAGCAGTTTGATATCACCATCAACCTTGGCACTGCGGAACACATTTTCAACATCGGACAGTTCTTCGCAACTGTTCATGAACTTACTGCTCCCGGGGGGCTAATGATTCATGGTTTGCCCTTTACAGGATGGATTGATCATGGGTTCTACAACTTCCAACCAACCTTTATTTGGGATTTAGCTGCTCACACAGAATACGATTTACTCTATTTTATTTACACCGAACTTCAACCTTTGAAATTAGTCAATCTACACTCAAGAGATGACATTATAGCTATGGCGAAATCGGCTCAACTGGGTAATAATGCCTTACTTCATGCTGTGCTGAGAAAAAAGCATGAATCTGAGTTCCAACCCTTAATGCAGGGATACTACAACGACACGATTTCAAATACAGCTAAAGCAGCCTGGTGCGAGTTGCGCTAAACGTTATTTAAATAAGGACTTCTTAATAATTAGCTCTCTAATCTCACATCAATACTTATAGCCGTAAGAGAGTAAGTTTGATAAATATGAGCCACCTAATACCTCCATTAGGTAAACTCATGCTGAAAGTCTATCTATCGGAGGGTGTCTCCCGATCGGGGTGCTGAATTACCATACTTGAAGAATTATCTTTAAGTTAATTCTCTTTCTTTACTCTCTATACCTACAGCACATCCTATGGCTCGGACTACCCCGACTCAATCTTCTGCTCAGTACGAATCGTTGGAAGCTCCCGCGAAGGTTGAAGCTTTAGTAACTGAGCCTAAAGCAGACCACGAAATTGACCTGGAGTTTCTCTACACACGAGACATCGAATTCCGGCAGGAGACCATTTACTTTATTGTGGTCGATCGCTTCTACGATGGCGACCCCGACAACAGCGAGGGGCCAAATCCAGAGCTTTATGACCCCTCCCACCAGGATTGGGGCAAATACTGGGGCGGTGACATCCAGGGCATTATCGAAAAGCTAGATTATTTGAAAAACCTGGGAGTGACTGCCCTTTGGCTCACGCCTTTGTTTGAGCAAGTTGAAGCCTTGTTTGTGGAGCAAGCCGCAATTCATGGCTACTGGACAAAGGATTTCAAGCGCATCAATCCGCGCTTCATTGGCCCCAATGAAGAACCCTCCCTCAACAAAAGCAATGAAGCCCGAAATACCGTGTTCGATAGCCTCGTGAAAGCGATGCACGATCGCAAAATGAAACTCGTCCTCGACATTGTGTGCAACCACAGCAGCCCCGACTTCAGCGGCAAAAAAGGGGAGCTTTACGATGATGGTGTAAAAATTGCTGACTTTAACGACGACAAAAATAACTGGTATCACCATTATGGCGAGGTGAGTAATTGGGAAGATGATTGGCAGGTGCAGAACTGTGAACTATCAGGACTGGCAACCTTCAACGAAAACAACACGAGCTACCGGGACTACATTAAGTCGGCGATCAAACAGTGGCTCGATCGGGGGATAGATGCCTTGCGCGTTGATACTGTGAAGCACATGCCTATTTGGTTCTGGCAAGAATTTAACGCCGACATTCTCACCTACAAGCCAGATGTATTTATTTTTGGAGAGTGGATTTATAGCCATCCCACAGATCAGCGATCGGTGGACTTTGCTAACCACTCTGGCATGACCATGTTGGACTTTGGGCTGTGTGTAGCAATTCGGGCAGCCCTAGGGCAGGGAGCCGAAGGCGGTTTTTACCTGGTTCAAGATGTGCTTGATTTGGATCACCACTACCGGGGAGCCACGGAACTGATTACGTTCATCGATAACCATGATATGCCCCGGTTCCAGTCCCTCAATCCTGACCCGGAGATGCTGCGAGTGGCGATCGCCCTGATCATGATGACACGAGGCATTCCTTGTATTTACTACGGAACAGAGCAATACCTCCACAACGACACCAATGGCGGCAATGACCCCTATAATCGTCCCTTAATGGAAAATTGGGACACAGAATCACCACTCTATCGGGAAATTCGCCTCCTATCAGGAGTCCGTCGATTTAATCCCGCCGTCTCCCTAGGGAGTCAATGGCAAAAATACCTCACTCCCGATGTCTACTGCTATGTCCGCCGCTACCGCGATTCTCGCTGTTTCGTTGCCCTCAATCGGGGTGCTGACACCACGATCGAAACGGTTGAAACTGACTTCCCCGATGGTGAACATACCTGTGTCTTGACACGCAATAAATACGAGGTCAAGGACGGCAAAATCCAGCATCTAGAATTGGGTTCCCGGCAGGCGATCGTCCTCAGCCACGTAGGAGAACGTGCCAAGGGGAAAACCTTGGTGCGAGTGCAGGTGAACGGCGTAGCCACTCAGCCTGGGGAAACGGTTGTAGTCATTGGGGACTGTCCAGAACTGGGGAATTGGGATATTAGCAAGGCGTTCGCGCTGGAATATATCAACACTAATACCTGGTTTGCGGAAATTCCCTTTGAGGAAAGTGCGGGTCGGCTCATTGCCTACAAGTACGCCATCTGGCGGGAAGGTCAATCGCCACTACGGGAAAATCTGGGTTGCCGTCGTTGGGTGCTGGCTAGCGAAGGAACTGTGAAATGGCGTGACACTTGGGCATAGATTGATCTATCTGGGATAGAAGGGCGATCGGGGACGATCGCCCTTCCTATTCATAAACTCCCATCTGCAATACTCCGGACAGTTTTTGAGATGGAGGCTGAAACCCTCATTCCATCCTTAGTAGTTGACCCCCGCAAGAGGCTGAAACTCGCATTCTGTCATTGACGATTTAAAAAAACTATCAGGACTGTTGATCTGGGTAAAATGGGCAAAGTAAAGTCTCCCCAGATGGTAGTTTTTTGGTGCAAATCCCCAAGTGCCATGTCCTTCGATAACCTCTGTAAACTCCTTTCCGAGAAATACCCCGATCGCTTTGCCAGTTGGCTGCTGGGCACCCCTCAAACCGCCGTGAAAATCC
>JARCMD010000193.1 GCA_030248885.1 Leptolyngbyaceae cyanobacterium MP9P1.79
CTCAGGCTGCTAACTCAATGTCGAGCCTGCCCTCATCCCCCAGCCCCTTCTCCCAGTGGGAGAAGGGGAGCCGGATTGAAGTCCCTCTCCCTGGGGAGAAGGATTTAGGGTGAGGGTAGGCTGAGTAGTTACTAAATTTCAAATAATTGAAAGTTAAGAAAAGCTTAAGTAAAAATCAGGAAATAATTTTTAACTCAATCAAGAAATTTTTAATTTTCTAGATGACACGTCAGCCCCTAATTGTTTAGTTGTAAGGACTAACCCCAATGAGTTACCTCAACCTAATATCCTTCATTGGTCTATTTGGCTTGTGCTGCGTAGCGTGGATATTTTCCGAGAAGCGCAAAATTGTTCCCTGGCGAGTTCTCATTTGGGGAATTGGACTACAACTCGTGCTGGGGTTTTTGGTGTTTTGGTTTCCACCAACAAAATTTTTCCTAGAAGCCTTTAGTAGCCTGCTCAATAGTTTATTCCTGGCAACAGATACAGCCGCCCAGTTTTTGTTTGGCCCTGATTTTGTCCCCACGGCTGCCAGACCCGCTAAGGTCGTGCTGCGAGGGTTGTTTGTCTTTCGCATTCTGCCATCTGTGGTTTTTTTCTCAGGATTGATGGCCCTGCTGTACAACATTGGGCTGATTCAGCCTGTGATTAACTTTTTCGCCAAAGTCTTCTACGCCACGATGCGCTTGAGCGGGGCAGAAGCTTTGAGTGGGGCTGCGAATATTTTTGTGGGCATTGAGGCGGCGATCGTCATCAAACCTACTTTGCCGAAAGCCACTCGTAGTGAAATCTGTGCCATTCTAGCGTGCTGCTTTGGTACGGCTGCTACCTCCACGCTGGCGGGGTACGCCTCCTTAATGAAAGATGCCTTCCCCAACATCGGCGCTCACTTGGTTTCTGCCTCGGTGATTGCCATTCCCGCCTGTTTCATCATGGCGAAATTTTTGGTGCCGGAAACAGAGGAGCCTGTAACGGCTGGCGGCATTCCCCAAGAAGAATTCCATGAGGCTGTGGAGCCGGAAGAGGTGGGACTGCCCCAAGAGAACGTGGGTGGAGAACCTGTCGAGCGGATGAGTCCCTTGGATTCGGCAATTTTAGGCGCGCTGGACGGGGTGAAAATGGTGGTGGCCATTGCGGCCGTGTTGCTGATCATCATTGGGTTAGTCAGTCTGGTCAATCAATTATTCGCGGCCTTAGCGGGACTCGCAACTCTGGGTCTTCCCGCTGTGGTTCCGCCGGGGGGAGCGGCTCTCACTCCAGTGGAACCCAACCCGGTGATTGAAGTGCTGGCTCCGGTGCTGAGACCCATTGGACAACTGTTTACCTACGTCAATCTGCAAAATATCGCTGGAGCCGTCTACTTTCCCTTAACCTTATTCACTGGAATCGCCCCTAGTGAATTGTGGCCAGCATCTGTGATTATTGGGCGGAGATTTTTGGAATTAGCCTTTGCCTCCTACCAAGCCTTGGGAGAAGCTGGCGTATCAGGGCAGTTGAGCGATCGGACTGTCTTGATTGTCAGCTATGTTCTGGCTGGATTTGCTAACCTGGCTTCAGTTGGCATTTTTGTGGGTGGGACGATCGCCCTCATTCCTACCCGGCGCAAAGATATTACCGATATGGGCTGGAAAGCTCTCTTTGCTGGCACCCTGGCGACGCTGATGATGGGCTGTATCGCAGGCACTTTCTACAACGGTGACCCCAGTATTTTGGGCAAAAAACCCGTCACGCCTGCTTCCCTCACGGCTCCCGCCAGTCCCGGTGCTTCCCCCAGCGTAGTGCCTAGTGCAGCACCTGGCACCACACCCAGCCCGATTCCCGCTGTGTCTACCCCCGGTGCCTCTCCAGAATCTGCGCCTGTTTCCCCCAGTCCCATAGTTTCTCCTACAATTCCCGCTAGCCCATCTCCATCGGCCTCACCCACCCCTTAGCCTTCTTGCTCGATCGCTAACAGCCAACTGCTACCTGCTAATAGCTCTCTAACAATGAACCCCGATCCCGAAATTCTGCGCCTCCGAGATCTCATGCCTGCTTCGGGACGAATGCTGTCTAAAATCATCAGCAAACCGGAGCAACCCAAGGTGATTGATAGTCCGTTTCCGCTCCCTTGGAAGCGCGATCGGCCCATTTGGATTAATTTCGACCTGTGGAGTCGGTTGAATCGTCCCCAGCGGGATCTGTTGCTGCTCCGCACGATGAGTTGGTCGAGCGCTATCCGCTGGTTCAAGCCCGACCTCTACCAAGGGTTAGTGGCGTGTGGAATGCTGGGGGCGGGGGTCGAGTTGGTGCAAGGCGATACGGTGGGAGTGATGGTGGCTGCGGGATTAAGTGCAATGGCAGGCACCCAAATTTGGAGAGCCAGCAAGGGGTCTAAAACTGAGCTAGCCGCAGACGAAGCCGCTCTTCGCATTGCTGATCGGCGAGGTTACACAGAGTCCGACGCGGCCCGCCACCTCCTCGCGGCGATCGAAGCAGTCGCTAAAATTGAAGGCCGTCCCAGCCTGGATTTCAACGAACTCCTCAGGTCTCAGAATTTGCGATCGATCGCGGGACTTTCACCTGTCGGGGTGCCCGAAAAGTTTTAACCCAAGAAACTGGACTCACGCTGTTTAGCTCTAATACGGCGGTGTTGCGGGGCCATCATAGCCACACATTCCCAAGCGGGGCGAATTGACGAGGGTCACTGGATCACCGTAGTTTCGATGGGTATGAGTCTGGGTATGCTCATCGCACAAACTGCCCCATACTCCCTCTAGGTCAACACATTCGATACAGACATGGGTGGCGGGTTGCCCACACTCAATGCACGGATCTTCAGGCAAGAGATTGCGGGCTAACAGAGCCATGGGGTGCTTGGTTGTGGGCTTGCCTTCCCGAATTGCGATCGGCTTTACTAGCGTTTCTGAGGAGGTACCAAAATCATAGATGTGGGTCAGTTTGGCTCCATACTCAAACACGTCCCCAATTTTTCGAGACATTCCTACTTTGCGGCTTAATCCACCATCTGCCGAAAACTGGCTCAGGTGGTCGCAGCATTCCAACCAAATCGATCGCAAGTAAGTATCTAATTTTTTGAACGTAGCCGAACCACTAACCTCTAGGTTCAACCAAAATTCCTTGCGATAAGCATCCAGCACTTGGAGATGGTAAAGCGGTTCAGAAGTTCCCTTGCCTGACTGACTCAACCTCGACGATCGCCGCTTGGCGTTCTGGACAAATCGTAAGATGCTTCACCATGCTTGCTTTAGTCGCCTCTTTGCCGCAGTAGGTACACGTTCCTCTCGATTGTTTTCTCCCAGGCAAGCTCCACCTCCTGATCCCAATAATTAACTCAGCTTGGTCACACGTTCATCGTTGATCACATTCTTTCTTCGTCGTACCGGGGTTTTGGCATACTTAAAGGATTCGTATTGCTCATATTAACGATGCTGAGCCAGTTGTTGTGTTAACTATTTCGGCATTGGGGTTGGATGTGGGACAGAAGCGCATTGGTGTGGCTGGCTGTGATGGCACAGGCTTGATTGCCACTGGGTTAACTACGATCGATCGCCAGTCCTTCAGCCAAGTAATTCAACAACTTCAGGAATTGGTGAACCAGCGCCAAGTACAGATTCTCGTCGTGGGGTTGCCCTACAACATGGATGGCACCTTGGGATTCCAGGCTCGCCGAGTCCAGAAGTTTGCTAAAGCAGTAGGTAAGGTGCTGGAACTTCCGCTGGAATACGTTGATGAGCGCCTAACCAGCGTCCAAGCAGAACAACTTCTTTGGGCAGAGCGTCGCGTACCTTCCCGCAATAAGGGGCTAATCGATCGCAAAGCCGCCGCGATTATTTTGCAACAATGGCTAGACGAGCGTAGGGCAAAAATTAAGCAGGAAATGCAGAGTAGTATTGAATCTACACTACCCCCAGATTTTTGTATTGAACAAGACTAATTTGAATTTCTGGTCGCATTTCTGGTTGGGTCTCTGGGAAACCTCTATTAATGAGATGATAAAACTCAGTTAACCATTCCTATGTTTCAAGCTTTCAATTATGGCGAAAATCCAGTTTTCCAAAGGGGTCAATGAAGAGGTCATCCCAAAGGTGAGTTTAACCCGATCGCGAGATGGCAACAGCGGCACAGCAACATTCTACTTCGAGAATCCTGAAGCCTTAGCAAATGCCAGCACGGGTGATGTAACGGGGATGTATCTGGTTGACGAAGAGGGCGAACTGGTCACCCGCGAAGTAAAAGCCAAGTTTATCAATGGTCAGCCTGCTGCATTGGAAGCGACTTATCTGATGAAATCGAAGCAGGAGTGGGATCGGTTTATGCGCTTCATGGAGCGGTATGCCGAGGAAAATGAGTTGGGGTTCAACAAGGCTTAAGGCTTGTCATCAGTTAAGTTCAAAGCTAGCCACAAAGCCCTGACAGCTCAGCAATTCCGATCCCCGGATTCTCAAGCCTCGAATTCATTAAAAAGCACGAAATAAAGTAGGAAGCCGGGGATCGGAATTGCTGAGACTTAGGAACCTCCAAACTCATTCCTGCCGTAAGGCATCCATAAATGCTTTCATGGCTTCTAGGCGGGAGGGCATTTGCACACAGCGTAGGAGTAGATCCAAATCCAGCCCAGGCAGGAGTTGACTTCGGGAAACTTCTTGGTAGGTTTCATTTTGTAGATAATAAATCTTGAGTTGCCGATCTTCCCAAAACCACACCTCCAAAATGCCAAAGCGACGGTGTTTTTCTAGTTTCTGCAAATTGCCGCTAGTCAAAATCACTTCGTTCACGTAGTGTGAGCAAAGCTCAATCGCTAAGTCGGGATTTTCTTTCCTTTCACCCAAATATTAAGATTCATCCGGCTCAAAGGACGTGCCCTTGGCTTCTCCTCGGTGGGTAGCACTGCCCATTGGAATAAACTCAATCCCTCTAGCAACAAAGTAAGCTTCCAGGAACATACCGAGCGAGGATTTAATCAGTTCGTGAGATTCCCCCAGCGTCATCAGTTCAATCCATCCGTCTAGATAGGTGATTCGCAGCCCAGGAGATTTCGCCAGAAAGTTTTCTAGAGCTTCAAATGACTGCCAGCTATAGGTTCCTGGCAGGATGAAAAGCTGGCAGCGATTTTGGTCACTGGGTCACTCACAGGCTCCGTCTCGTACATCTGCATAACTGTAATCCCGGTTCAACCTATGTCTGTAGAGAGCGCCTTGCAGAGAATTCTCACCAGTGGTCAAGTCCCTCGCGACCTCGTGATTACCTATGACGATATACATGGACTCTGGGGTGGGACGACTATCATTATTCATGGAGATGGCCGCGGAGAGATCCGTGAGCGTGAGCGTGGAGATGCCAAACCGGAGATCTTTGAGTCTACCATCACTCAGAATCAGCTATTAGAACTCGTCAAGCTGGTGGTCTCACTCGTTGCCTGGGAGCAGCGGACAGCGGATCGTCAGCTGGTTCCTGACGAGAGTCGGGCGACGCTGACAATTAGTGTCGGTGGGCAGACCAATAACATGTGGGAGTGGGTCAACAAGATGGAGCAGAACAAGCGTCTCATCCAGATCAAGACGAAGATGATAGAGATGACAAGATCACATCCATGAGCAGGAACTGGATAGCGGAGGCCGCGCATAACAAAGGCATGCACCCGACCCGCTTCAGCGTTGCTTTCAAGCTCGATCATCCGCGCGGGTGGGTGATGCCAGGCGTTCTTGGCTAGTATGGGGCAAATTGAGGAACGCCACACTCATGGTTTCAACCTCTCAATCTGTGATTGGGATGCATTGCTGTCTCTTCTTTCATCCCTGACTCTTCACGAATGTAATTTGATGTTAAGCGATCGGGTCAATTTTGCAGTTTTCACTGAGAAGAGGGACGATCGTCCTCACTATTTCTAGTTTTAGTCCCTGTAGGGGCGACAAGCTACAGTAAGCAGGATTAGGCACAACTATAAAACGATCGCCCGAATGCTTCGCCCTTACCAAGTCTCTAACTTTCGCAGGTTGTTTAACTCCTAATCCTCGAAATAAAAGGCAAAACTATAAGAAAGTGTTTGTAAATTAGCGTGTAGTTTTGCACTCGCCCCCCAATTCTGGGGGGCTTTCGAGCCGTTTTTGTTCAAAGT
This sequence comes from Leptolyngbyaceae cyanobacterium MP9P1.79, assembly GCA_030248885.1. GTDB lineage: Bacteria > Cyanobacteriota > Cyanobacteriia > JARCMD01 > JARCMD01 > JARCMD01. The sequence continues at coordinate 6,116 of JARCMD010000193.1, forward strand.
CCCCCAGAATTGGGGGATTTAGGGGGCGGATCGGGGCGCAATTTGTGTTTACAAACATTTTCTAAAGTTGCGATCGAGATTACCTGAAGATAGCGAGATTTCAGAGGTGGGGCCGTACCATTTCTGGTCGAGAAATGCTAATCTAATAAGTATGGTGTCTCAAGTTAAACAGGAAAGCATTGAATACTCTCTCTTTGACTGGATACCCTTGGATGCCACTTTGGTATCTAGAGATGAAATTGAAACGCAAGCGGAGTTCTGATCCTACTCTCTCCTGGGTAGACGGTTGCGAAGGACCCAGTATAGGCTGACCGATCTGTAACTTCTAGGTTTGCAAACGTCGAGAGTCATCTAAATACTCTCCGTTGGTGGTGCGGAAAGCACAGCAAACTGGATCGGTCAAGTCCCTATGGGGGAAGTTTTTTTAAATTCAATACTGCTTAGTGGTTTTAGCTGAAACGTGCAGCACAAATTTTGTGTCGACCGGTTTGGTTAGCAAAAGCTGGAGCTAGAACGATGCGTTGTAAACCATGAGCGGTTGATGAGCGATCGTTCCAGTTGCTTAGTCTTGGACTGGCTAATTTGCTTCCTGCTGACTGGCGTGAAGTGCGTCGTTTTTCGCAAAACCAAGATTAATGTGAGTGCCTCAAGCTTTTTGCTCATGCATCCATAGGTGATAGCTTGCTCGATCGCCATGAATTTTTCACTGAACGTTTTTGTTGAACGTCTTTTATGTCATTCATTCTTTTTGGAGTCTACACATGTCTAAATTGCTCAGCCACAGAATTGCACCCGCCCCCATGCCCTCGGAAATCAGCGTTGTAGACCTGATCGACGGCTATTTCACCGCTTACAACTCGGCTCGGTTACGGGAAATTTGTCACTTGCTGAGTCGCGAAGTGATGCGTGATGGGGTGACCGTGGGTCTTAGTTTGTCTGGCGCAATGACCCCTGCTGGATTTGGAGTTTCGGTGCTGTCTCCCCTGGTTCAGAATGGATTTATCGACTGGATCATCAGCACTGGCGCTAACCTTTACCACGACATGCACTATGGATTGGGGATGAGCCTCTATGCCAGCAGCCCGTTCCTGGATGATGTGAAGCTGCGGGAGGAAGGCCGGATTCGCATCTATGACATCGTGTTTGGCTACGATGTATTGCTCGAAACCGATGCGTTTATCCGCCGGATTTTGCAAGCCGAACCCTTTCAGAAGCGGATGGGCACTGCCGAGTTCCATTATCTGTTGGGCAAGTATGTGCGCGAGGTGGAGCGGCAATTGGGGGTGAAGAACTCCTGCTTGTTGGCAACGGCCTATGAGTGTGGCGTACCGATTTACACGTCTTCGCCAGGGGATAGTTCGATCGGGATGAACGTGGCGGCTTTGGCGCTGGAAGGTTCCAAGCTGATTCTTGATCCCTCGTTGGATGTGAATGAAACGGCGGCCATTGCCTACTCTGCTCGTGACTCTGGAGACCCCGATCGCGAAGGCAAGAGTGCGGCTCTGATCATCGGAGGAGGTAGCCCGAAGAACTTCCTGCTGCAAACCCAACCTCAATTGCACGAGGTTTTGGGGCTGGAGGAGCGGGGCCACGATTACTTTATTCAGGTGACGGATGCGCGCCCTGATACGGGTGGACTCTCTGGGGCCACGCCAAATGAGGCGGTTAGCTGGGGCAAGATTGACCCCGATGAGTTGCCCAACACGGTGGTTTGCTACACCGATAGCACGATCGCCCTCCCCATTCTCACGGCCTATGTGATCAATCAGTGTGAGCCGCGTCCCCTCAAGCGGTTGTACGATCGCCGGGGCGAGATGCTGGCAAAGCTCACCGCAGACTACTTTGCAGCCAAGGCAAAGCCTGTGGTGGAGAAGATTCCAGTCTTGGCAGGTGTGGGAGAGCGATCGGCTCAACCTGTGGCGACTTATCCTTGCGGCACACCCATTCGTAAGTAGGAGTTTGGAGTACCGAATCTGTAGGGTGTGTTGAGTATTCACCTAACACATCCTCCTTACCAGTGATGGGTTACGCTACCGCCAAGGAGATTTCCGAGAAAGATGTTACCCCTGTAGGGGCGAAGCATCCGGCAGACAAGCTCTTGAATCGACCAGGAGGTCGTTGCCCGGATGCTTCGCCCTTCCGGTGCCTGGTATAAACTTTTCTGGAAATCTCCTAACCCATCCTACTTTTGAATCATTGAACTCTTGAATCATTGAAATGGAGGTATGTTCTGTGAAATGCACAGAACATACCTCCACTTTTTTATACATCTCTAATCATTGGACTATTAAATATACTTGATTACTTTTCCCCTAGTTGAGCGATCGGAGGATTTTCATGTAATGAGAATCACTCTTTAAGGGGACTAAGTTAAGGTTTTCTTCACATTAGAATCGTAGGCAGGATCACTTATCAAAGGGTGATGACGCTTCACCTCAATTTAGATTGGTTTCCTAGCTTCTCACACTGAGCGACTACAAGAAACGTGGGTTAAATCGACCCTTACTTTGCTGACAAAATTCAACTTTGCAAAGGGGTTGTTGTTGGCATCGGATCAAGGCTGTTTGCGTACTGTGACTCATTTAAGAGTGATCAGGATTTTGCTGGCGGTCTTATGTTTATGGTTATGCAAAAAACACTAAAGATACTAGTAGGTATTGTTAATCAGGAAGACCAGCTAAGAGTCCAGAATGCCTTTGAATCGGCCAAGATTCTCACAGAACGGGTCGTCGTAGATGACTTTAGTACTGCACTTCAGTCTTTGCAAAGTGATGCTTATGATTGCGCTGTGCTAGACGATCGCCTCTTGAGTGGGGGAGGAGTGGTGTTAGTCCAAACCCTGCGTGCTTTAGAAGTCAAGGCGGCTATCTTGGTGTTGACCGATCGCGCTGATGAGCAAGTGGCGATCGACCTGATCCAGGCAGGGGCCGCCCATTGTTTAACCAAGCAAGCTATCTCTCCAGATTGCTTGGAACAGAGCTTACAGATAGCCCTACGGCTAAATTCTGCAATTGTGCAAGCAACTGTGGCGAATCAACAGCTACGAGAAAGTGAAGAACGTCATCGGTTAATTCTAGAGGAATTGAATGATGGCATTTGGGACTGGAACTTTTGCGACGATCGCATCTACTGCAACGATCGCCTGTACGAAATGCTTGGATTGATCCGCGATGAGGTGGGTCTTAACCGGGAACTGTTTACCCAGTTGTGCCATCCCGACGATCGCCACAAAGTCAATCGAGTACTCACTTCCCATTTGGAGCAGGGCATTGCCTACGAAGTAGAACTGCGGTTGCGGCATCGGTCTGGTGGGTATATTAATTGTCTAGTCCGGGGCAAGTCTCAGCGCAATGCCCATGGATTACCGGTGCGGATGATCGGCACAGCGCGGGACGTGACTAAAAATAGACAACTGGCGGACGCATTGCGGGTAAGTGAGGCTCAGTTTCGGCAGCTGGCAGACTCCAATCTAATTGGGATGTTCTTTGCCGATTTGGCGGGAACCATCTTGGAGGCGAATGATGGTTTTTTGCAAATTGTGGGCTATTCGCGGGAAGATTTGCGATCGGGACAGGTTAATTGGCAACGGATGACTCCACCGGAGTATCGCGCGTTGGATGCCCAAAAGCTCGAGAAGATCCGTAGCTCTGGAGCTTGTAAGCCTTTTCAAAAAGAGTACCTGCGTAAGGATGGCAGCCGGGCGGCGGTGATGGTGGGGGCATCAATGGTGGAAGGCTCGGAACATTACACCACTGCGTTCGTATTAGATATTTCTGAGGGTAAAGCTCGACTCCAGGAACGGGAACAGGCAGATGCAGAGATCATGGCGTTAAACCAGCGCTTAACGTTGCGAGTCAACGAGTTGCAAACCCTGTTAAGTGTGATTCCGATCGGGGTTGGGATTGCGGATGATCCTGAATGCAAAACGATTCGGGCTAATCCTCAGTTGGTCAGGCTTTTGGGACTGCCCAGCGATCGGGTGACTCCACTGACCCAACTTTCTCCCACGCAGACCCATCATTTCAAGGTTTTCCAACACGGGCAGGAACTGCCACAGATGGAACTCCCCATGCAGTATGCAGCGGCGAATGGGGTTGAGGTTTGGGATGAGGAAACCGATATTCTTCGGGGAGATGAAACCGTCGTCAACCTGTTGCAGTCGGCGGTGCCGTTGTTTAATGAATTGGCTCAAGTTAGGGGTTGCATTAGCACCTTTGTAGACATCACTGAGCGTAAGCAAACCGAGGAGCGCTTGCGCCAAGCTGTGTTGAGCTTGGGCGAACAACAGCAACAACTCCGCACATTGCATCGCCTGAATAATTTACTCAATCAACGCTTGTCTGACCTGCCTGATTTGTTGCAGGTGATGATTCAGGCGATCTGTGAAGCGATCCCCACGGCGCAGTTTGGTTTCATTGCGCTGCACAATCCAGTGACGGACTTATTGGAATGGACGGCTAAGGTGGGGGAAGGGGTGGAGCAGTTGGAGCGGGCTGATCATGGTGTTGCTGCACGGTTGCTCAGTGAGGTGTTTTCAACGGGTAAGCCGTTGCTGATGCAGGAAGAACGGGTAGATATGTCGATCGCACCCACAGTTCCCGCTGCAATTCCCGCTGCAATGTATGGGGTGGCGATCGAGTCGGCCCTGGCGGGGAGATTGGGGGTGCTGGTGGTGGGCAACTGGCAGGAGCGGGATGGATTCACGGGTGACACACGCTATCTCCTTTGGGCGTTTCGAGAGCAAGCGGCGATCGCCATCAACAATGGGCAATTGATTAAAACGCTGGAGGAGCGCGAGGAGCGCTTAGCGGTGCAGAACGATATTTTGCTGCGCCAAAATATGGAGCTAGAGCGCCAGCGCCAACAGATTCAAGCCCAAAACCTGGAGTTAGTGGAAGCGAGTCAGGTGAAATCGCAATTTCTAGCGACGATTTCCCATGAATTGCGAACGCCAATGAATGCGATCTTGGGCTTTTCTCGCCTGCTATTGCGCCAGTCTCAAGGAACTCTGGCTCCCAAGCAGATCAACATGGTGGAGCGAATTCTCAACAACGGCATCCATTTGCTCAATCTCATTGATGATGTGCTGGATTTTTCCAAGTTGGAGGCTGAGCGCTTAGAACTGAATCTGGAGCCGTTGAATCTGGTGCAATTGACAACGGCGATCGTGGATGAACTGGGCATCCTGGCTGATAAAAAGCAGTTACCGCTGTATCTGCTGGCTGACTTGACTGATCCCCACATTACCAACGATGGATTGCGTCTGCGTCAGATTCTCATCAATCTGCTTTCCAATGCCATCAAGTTTACGGAAGCGGGCAGCCTTCAGGTCAGGTTGCGGGATCTGGAGGGCGATCGGTTGGAAATTACGGTCACTGACACCGGCATTGGGATTGCTGAAGTGGATGTGCCCCATATTTTTGAGGCGTTTCGCCAAGTCAACCAAACCATGACGCGCAAGTATGGCGGTACGGGGTTGGGGTTGGCGATTACAGAGTGGTTGGTGCAGTTAATGCAGGGAAAAATTACGGTGGAAAGTCGGCTAGGTGTGGGGTCTACGTTTCGAGTGGAGCTTCCCCGCCATGTCCGAAAGGTCTAGCAGGATACAAGAAAATTTCTGAGAAAGATATCACCTCTGTAGGGGCGTTCGCGTAGCGTGTGCTTTGCACTTAGCATCCGGCAGACAATCCCTTGAATCGGCCAGAAGGTCATTGCCCGGATGCTTCGCCCTTCCGGTGCTTTTTTAGAAGTCTCCTAATCTTCCTGAAGTACGCCATCGTCTAAGTGGGCAATGCGATCGGCGACATCGACAATGCGGGGATCGTGGGTCACAATCAGCACCGTTCGCCCAGCATCCTTGGCCAGTTGCCGCAGCAGTTCCATCACTGCATGTCCACTTTGGGAATCCAAGGCGGCGGTTGGTTCATCGGCCAAAATTAATTGGGGTTGCCCAGCCAAGGCGCGGGCAATGGCGACGCGCTGTTTTTCGCCACCAGAGAGTTGCCGGGGGAGTTGGTGACCTTTGTCTGCCAATCCAACTTGATCAAGCAAGGCTTGGGCTTGCTGGCGGGATTGCCGACGGTGGATACCTTTGAGGTTGAGGGTGGTTTCCACGTTTTCGATCGCACTCAAGGCCGGAAACAGGTTGAAGTCTTGAAAAATAAAGCCAATGTGATCGCGCCGGAACCGAGCCTGTTGAGAGCGGGACATCTTGGTAATGTTCTGACCTAACAAGTAAACAGTTCCTACCGTCGGGGTGAGCAATCCTGCGAGGACGGAGAGCAGGGTCGTTTTGCCCGATCCCGATGGCCCCATCAAGAGTTGAATATCCCCTGCGCGAATGCTCCAATTGATCTGCTTTAAGATCTGGAGTTGCTGTTGTCCCGCAGACAAACTAACCTCCACCCCCTCAGCCACGATCGCCATGTCAGGTTGAGGCACCACAGCGGCTAAACGGCTTTGACTAGACTCAGCTTGGCTGAATTTAGGTTGGTTAAATTCATCAATATTGGCGGAATTGGGCATGGTGGGCAGGAGTGACGAAGATTAAGCCTTGAAGACGATCGCCGGATCGACACGGGTAACTTTTTGGATCGCAAAAAAGGCTGAACTCACACACATGAGGACGGTGGTTCCCAGGACGACGATCGCCGACACAGGTGTAATCAAAATCGTAATGCCCTGGGTAGCGGCTGTCCAGGCTGCGACTCCAAGACACATCCCCATCCCCGGTACGTAACCTAAAATCGCCATCCAGAGCGCCTGTTCCACAATTACGCTATAGATAAACCAATCTGAAGCTCCCATGGCCTTTAACGTCCCGAACTCCTTGATGTGGTCGGACACGGAGGCGTAGAGGATCTGTCCCACAATGACCACGCCCACAATGATCCCCACAACAGCCCCCATACCTAGAATAAAGCCAATACCCGATCGCTCTTGCCAATAGGTCTGAGTGCGGCTAGACATCTCAGCGCGGGTGTAGGCCCGAATGCCTGGCACCGTGGACTCCAGCCGTTGCTTGAGGGATGCCAAATCTTCCCCTGGCTGCGCTTGCACCAAGACAAAGCTGACGGGATCGGTGGGAGTCAGCGCTTTTGGGGCTGGGGGAGAGGCGATCGGCGTGGCAGTCAGGGACGATGTGGCGTAGGCGTTGGCGCTTTCTAGGGAGGTGAAAATAATGTTGTCAAACACGATCGACTGGGTGCCTTTTGCTAACCCGACCAACTTGGCAGGGAGAGAGCCGATCGCTTCAGTATCGCCCAACTGCTGAATCTGAATGGTTTTCAAACTGGCGCTATCAGCCACGATCGCATAGGGTTGGCGCAGATCACTGAAACTGCCCTGAGTAATTTTTGAACTGGGGAGTAATAATCCATTCGGCTCGCCCCCAATCAAAGTAATCGAAGTTACCTGATTGACCCGCACTCGTCGCCACACCGTTAAGCGGATGGTTGCTGCCTCGGCCCTGTCAACCCCAGCGACGCGGCGCACCTGGGACAGGCGATCGTAGGGAATCGGCAGCGTCAACCCCAAATGCTCCATGCTGGGGGAAGACACCCAAATATCGGCTGGGGATTCGTCAATCAGTTTGGAGGTGGAGCGGGTGAACCCAGCCTGCATTCCTGTTTGAATCGTGACCAAACTGACCGCAAACAAAATGCCAATCTGGGCGACGAGGAATCTGGGGATATCTTCGAGTAGGTTTTTACGAGCGATGGAGGCCATGCAGAAAGATTAGGGGTTAGTTGGGGGTTGAATGGAGAGAGGGGCGATCGGCTTCAACCATTCCATCATCTCAGCAACGGTGAGGTTTAGGGACACGTCCAACATAGGCAAAGTGCTTTCTCCTTCAAAGGCTTTGGTCTTTCCTTCCAAAGGATAAACGAACACCGTTTGTTCAGCGGGGTCAATCAGCCATCCCAACTGACAGCCGTGTTCTAGACTGTGCAGAATTTTCCGTGTGACTTGAGTTTGGCTCTGATCAGGAGAAAGAATTTCAATCAACCAATCGGGAGCGGCGTTGAAGGTATTGGCAATTTCTCCCTGTTCATCCAAGGGCAACCGCGACCACCGAAACACAGCAATATCAGGCACGATCGATCGCCCTCCAAAAGTGCAACGCAATTCAGGAAACGCCATCGCAGTTTGTGTTGGCTCAGTCCGATCGTTGATGGCTTTACACAAGCGATACTGAATTCGACTATGTTTTCCCTGGGGCATGGGCTTTTGAATGATAGCTCCCTTGTCATACTCGCTAGCGGGTTCAGTTTCTGGCAGGGTCAGAAACTCTTCCAGGGTGAGGGGTTTGGCTAGGGTTTGAGTCATAGAGTTCAGCAGAATTGGGACAATTGTATTATTGCGATCGTCTAAGAAGATTTCTGAGAAAGATGTTACCCCTGTAGGGGCGAAGCATCCGGCAGACAAGTTCTTGAATCGATCAGAAGGTCATTGCCCGGATGCTTCGCCCTTCCGGTGCCTGGTATAACTAAAGACTAAAGAGTGATTCAAGCATCGGGTTGGGGAACGGAGGGTGTGGCGACGATCGGTTTGGAAACCGTATTTAGTTGACCGCCGCAGTTCCGCAACTCGTAAAGTTTGACCCCAATTTGGTACTCATATTGGCTCAGCAACCGACCGTAGATGTATCCAGCGGTGCCATCCAGGAAGCCCAGGCGAATGATGTAGAACAGGATAAACCGCAGCATAGGTTTGAGCGGCAGCTTGACCCAAATCATTTTCAGAAATCGCTTCCGCTGCACCGCATCCCCAAAGAAGTCGGCCCCGATCGTGCCCTGTTCATCCTTGCCCGTGAGCAAGTTCAAATACACCCTTGCTTCCCAATTGGAGTAACGGTTGTGGCGTTCTAACCAGTGGAACAAATCGCGGAAATCCTCATGGAGCATGTCGTTTTTCAAGTAGCCGACTTGCCCCTCCAGAATGACGTGTTCATGCACTTCATTGTCCCCAGTGTTACGAATTTCTTCTGTGTTGAGATTTTCGTAGCGACCCTTGGCATGGCGGAATAGACGCAAATTCCAGTCGGGGTATTTCCCGCCATGGCGAATCCATTTACCCAAAAAGAAAACGCGACGGTTGAGGTAGTAGCCAGCATGATCGGGCTGCTGAATGGCGGCGGCAATTTCCTCCCACAGTTCTGGGGGAATGCGCTCATCGCAATCGACAATCAACACCCACTCGTTACGAAAGGGCAAGTTGTCGAGAGACCAGTTTTTCTTTTTTGGCCAGCGCCCATTGAAGTGAAACTGCACCACCTTTGCCCCAAAGCTTTCAGCAATTTCGAGGGAACGATCGCTACTCTGGGAATCCACCAGAAATATCTCGTCTGCCCGGCTCACACTCTCCAAACAAGCGGGGAGGTTTGCCTCTTCATTCTTGGCAGGGATCAGGACGGAAACCGGAAGTTTGGCTGGAGAAGTCATCATGGCGGGTTTAGGGTTAGAAGTTTTGACCTTACTGAAATGAGGAGTGTATCAAGACGATTTCTTCGCCCATTCTGGCGTGATTATCATCCCTTTAATAGCCGCTCCTAAGTAGCCAATTTGACCGTAAGCGTAGACAAAATTATCAAACCGTTCGGCTGGATCTGGGAAGTATTTGCAGGATTTGTAGAGACCGCGCACCAATCGCTCTCCACCCCGCCGCAGTTGTCTCACTCCAGCCTGCCCCGAAATCTGCTCTCGGTAACATTCACTGATTCCCTGCCACCACCCCCGACTGAGGAACCAGGAGGGATGCACCCGCTCTGGGGAAACATTGTGGGCAACTAAGGCCGTGGGTAAATAGGCAACTTGCCAGCCCGATTGCAGGGCTTGCTCTGTGACTCGGAGTTCTTCGTTGGAGAGTAAATTTTTGCCGACTCGCCCCAAGTTCAAATCAAAGCCACCGATTTGCTCTAGAAAAGTCCGGCGAATGGAGTAGTTCAAGCCTCTGGGGGTAAGTCCTGGCCGATCGATATACAAGGTTCGATCGCCCAAATCGTAGGCTCCCAAGTTTCCCGCCAACCCCGCAGACAGCCAGGGCGGGGGAGTAATATCCGCTGGCCACAGGAGTGTCACTTTGCCGCCTGCCACTGCCAATTTTTCATTCTCTCGGTAAGCCGCTTCCAAGACGCTCAACCAATGAGGCGTAGCGACTGCATCATCGTCTAAATAGGTCAAAATTGGAGCCAGAGCCTCCCGTGCGCCGGTGTTGCGGGCTACGGAGAGTCCAACCGTGGGTTCAGGCACATAGGTGAGACGTGGATCGGGCAAGCGAGACTGCACAATTTCTGGGGTGCGATCGGTGGACGCATTGTCCACCACCACAATCTCAAAATTGGGATGGTCTTGCTGCAACAGGCTGTCGATCGCCGCACCCAAATACTGCTCACGATTGTGGGTGCAAATAATTGCCGAAATCGAAGGAGCAGCCATGGCATTTACTAAATTTAGGACTCCAAGTGATCTTGTAGCACAAGCAGGGTTTCAGCTAGCTGGTTGAGGCGAGTTTCCAATTGTTGTTTGCGGGCCAAAAGTTGCCGCAATCGCTGGTAGCGGGCGATCGCCAAGCTGACACTCGGAATCTGCTCTGATGGACAGGGACGCGACCACACCTGCCCATTTTCATCTAACCCATACAGCCAATACCCTTTACCAGACTGAACTGCTGCGGTTCCGTAACTTTGGTAAGACACGGGGGATTGGGCATCACAAATTTCATCCACATAGGTCATTAACTGATCAATTTCTATGTGGTCTAGGGTCGAAGTGTGCAGAGTCGAAGTGTGCAGATTGGAGGGATGAACTGAGGTGCCCTGAGAGACAGTCTGCTGAACGCCTTGAGAAGACTGGGATGGAGACGGCTGAGGTTGAGGCGGTTGAGAGTCCAGCCAGCCATCAACGATCGGTCCCTCCAAGTAAACCTGTTGAATCTGCCGTAGCACCTGCACCAATTCCGTTTGCCAGCCTAGCACCGTCGCTTCAATGTCTTGCAAAACCTCCATCGCCAGATTAGGGTTCGCCACATTGCGGTGGCTGCTGAAGCTAGCGGGCTTGAGCTTAGGCAATAATGGCGATGCTTTGGGATTGTTGCGCTCAGTGGGAAAGGAGTGAACTTGGGTGGCGCTATGACTTGCTGTGGCACCCGATCGGCTACTCACCGATGCCCGCTCTAACTCAAAGGAATAGCTGCGGTTCGATCGGCCGGAATCACCCGATTGAGGTCTAAAAAAAGTGACGGGCTGATCTACTTGATCGAGGGTTGCCTGATCTAAAGCTGCTTCAATGCGTCTCAAGTCTGGGTTCATAACGGCTTAACGGCTTTTTTCAGAAATGTCTTGTGTGAAGGGGGGATGACAGGGATGCGACTCATTAAGCTTATGCTCGAAAGCCAAACTTAGAAATTCTAACCTAAAAGACTTTTTATTGTAGGAGATCCTTTCGCTCTAAGAATTATTTGGACATAGCCTTTCAAGGCTTCTCGCTCTAAAGTTTAAGTGAATTCCACAGTTCAACCCTAAACCTTTTGTCAGAACAGTGGCAGTTCGGGGGTACAGTGGCAGTCTGGTATGCATCAGACTCGGCAATCTCTGATATACTTCGGGCGATCGACGGCGGTTGACCGAGATCACGTCGCATTTAGCCGTCGCCTCTAAGAATCCATCGCCGTTAAAGTTTGACTAAAGCTTGAATTTTTCTATGACCCAGCACTACCGCATTACCTTATTACCTGGCGACGGCATCGGCCCCGAAATTATGGCAGTGACTGTGCAGGTGCTGAAGCGCATCGGTGAGCAATTTGACTTGCAATTTGAGTTCCAGGAAGCCTTGATGGGAGGCGTGGCGATCGATGCCACAGGGGAACCGCTACCCGCTGCCACCCTGGAAGCTTGCCGGGCCAGTGACGCAGTGTTACTCGCTGCGATCGGTGGCCCTCAGTGGGACAATCTGCCCACCCAGCAGCGCCCAGAACGCGGCTTGCTAGGACTCCGGGCAGGGTTGGGGCTATTTGCTAACCTGCGACCCGCCAAAATTTTGCCCCAATTAATAGATGCCTCCACCTTGAAGCGAGAGGTGATTGACGGCGTGGATCTGATGGTGGTGCGGGAACTGACGGGCGGAATTTACTTTGGACAACCCAAAGGTATTTTTACCACGGAATCTGGCGAGAAGCGGGGAGTCAATACCATGGCTTACACCGAATCGGAAATCGATCGCATTGGTCGGGTAGCCTTTGAAACCGCCCGCAAGCGCAGCCACAGACTCTGTTCCGTTGACAAAGCCAATGTGCTAGAAGTTTCTCAGCTATGGCGCACCCACATGACTGAGCTAGCGAAGGAGTATCCTGATGTGGAACTGTCCCATTTATATGTGGACAATGCCGCCATGCAACTGGTTCGATCGCCCAAACAATTTGACACGATCGTCACCAGCAACCTATTCGGCGACATTCTCTCCGATGCCGCCGCCATGCTAACGGGCAGTATTGGTATGCTACCCTCCGCTAGTTTAGGGAGTACCGGCCCTGGAGTGTTTGAGCCAGTCCACGGCTCGGCCCCAGATATTGCTGGGCAAAATAAAGCCAATCCCCTGGCCCAAGTTCTCAGCGCAGCCATGATGTTGCGCTATGGACTGCATCAACCCCAAGCAGCCGATCGCATTGAGCAGGCTGTTTTACAAGTGCTAGATGCCGGAAACCGCACAGGCGACATCCTCTCCCCTGGCATGACCTTACTGGGATGTCGAGAAATGGGAGAGGCATTACTAAACACATTGCAGAGTCAGTAGCCCTGACAACACAAGCCCTAAAATCAGACGTTAGAATTACCGGAAAGTGAGTAAACTAGCAATGAATTAAAGATTGATTAAGAATTCCATTCTTCAATCCTCGATCGAGATCTGTAGATAAACTAGAGTCGAATACACGTAGTAGGGGCAGGCGAGTGGTATACGCTTCACAGAAACGACCAGAAAGTAAGGAAGACAAGAGTCAAAACGGACGCAACCGGGAAGATAGTAGCGACTATGCAGTTCTGACTGATCCCTCGGTCTTAAGAGCCGCCCGCCAAATCTATCGCACCTACTACGAAGTTCATCCAGACAAAATTCAGCAACGTCCCCTAGGCGTGGCGATCGATCGCTTCACCCATCGGGGCAAACTCATCTTCACAGGCAAACCAGCGCTATTGCCCCAGGAATGTTTTGTGCCCATCAATCAAATTGAGTCAGAAATGTACTGAGCAAGTGCCTGGGATTGAAGTCTAAATAAAATTGCACGTTAAGTCATTTTGTGGTTATACTGAACAAACCGACGCGGGGTAGAGCAGCCTGGTAGCTCGTCGGGCTTGATTTACAAAGTTAGTTATTTACTTAAACGCTAATTTTGTTGTGGGCTGTATGTGAGGAAACTTGCATATGATTACTTCTCAAATTCGGGGAACCCTTTAGTATGGCGATCCCGAGCCAAGCTCCTGAAAGGGAGAAGGTGTAGAGACTCGATGGGAAGCGCCCTAACAGCTAGGCTGAGGGTGAAGGGAGAGTCCAGACTACAAACTGATTCATCGGATGTCGATCGAGTTGGGCAGTGAAAGCTGTAGTGGGATGCATAACCCGAAGGTCCATGGTTCAAATCCATGCCCCGCCACCAAACGGCAACAAACCCTGTAACTTCTAGAGTTGCAGGGTTTTGTTTTGTGCCTCATTTTTGCAAGGCGGCCACCGCTTCTTTGTAGAATGGGGATATCTACAGAGAGTGAGTTATGGACTTTAAGTGGCGACGATCGGTGTTGATTGGGGGAGTTGGGCTAAGCCTTAGTCTGTGGTTATTGGATAGCTTGCACCATACGATCGCCAACCTGGGGATCGTGACTCCCAGTATTGTGCTTGTGGGGGCTGTAGGGGCTGGATTGTGGTTCTCTCGCCAGCGTCCCTTGCCTCCAGTCCAGCCGCGTCGCCTTGCCTTGGTGGAACGGGGAATGGTGGAGCGGGCGATCGACCAGGTGAGGCACGCCCTAACCCAGCTAGAAACCGAAGCGGCTACGAATTACCCAGCGCTCCATCAACAGGTTGCTGACCTAACGGCGGAGCTAGACCGTTCAGACCTGCGCCTCGCCGTGCTGGGAGGGCAGGCTGTCGGCAAGACAACCTTACTGAGTGCATTGCAAGGTGCTGTCCAAACCCCCACGCAGTGTGCATTGCACTGGCAAGACACGTCACCCCTATTTACTCCAGCAACGGATGGGGAATCGATCGCCGCTGAGCTTCCTGCGGATTTAACCTTATTTGTGATTGCGGGAGATTTGACTCAGCCGGAACTCCAGGTTTTGCACCAGATCGTGGCTGCTCCTCAACGCGTCGTACTGGTGGTGAACAAGCAAGACCAGTGGTTGCCCCACGAGCAAGCCATCGTTTTGCAGCAGATTCACGATCGCGTCAAAGATGTGATGTCCTTGGAGGATGTGGTTTCGATCGCCGCCCTCCCGCGACCCACGAAAGTCCGTCAGCATCAGCCTGATGGCTCCATCCAGGAATCCTTGGAAACTCCGACAGCAATCTTGGCTCCGTTAATTCAGCGATTGCAGCAAATTCTTATCCAGGAAGGGCAATCCTTGGTGTGGACACGGGTGCTGCGCCAGACCTATCAGTTGCGATCGGAGGTGCAGATGACTCTAAATGTCGTGCGCCGCGATCGGGCCTTGGCCTTGATTGAACAGTTTCAGTGGATTGCCGCCACCACCGCCTTTGCGAATCCCGTACCAGCCCTAGATTTATTAGCCGCTACCGCCATTAATGGGCAACTGATTCTAGATTTGGGCGCAATCTATCAGCAAACGTTTTCGTTGCAACAAGCCAAAGTTGCAGCGGGGGCGATCGGCAAACTGCTCTTCCAGTTAGGCGTGGTGGAACTGTCCACTCAAGCGATCGGCGTGGTGCTGAAAAGCCACTTTGTCACTTTTGTGGCGGGAGGAGTCCTGCAAGGCATGAGTGCTGCCTATCTCACACGCTTGGTTGGTTTGAGCTTGATCGAGTATTTTGAGGAGCAAAGCTTGAGTGGGAGTGAACAGCCCGCTGCCGCTTCTCTGAACTTGGGACGCTTAGCCGAAAAGCTCCAAGCCGTTTTCCAAGACAATCAGCGTTTGGCTGTTTTACAAGGGTTTGTGCAAATGGGGATGGCGAAGCTATCTAGTGTCCCACAATTGGCAAGTGTTGAGGCAATTTTACCTGAGTCGGTCAGCTAAGGTGATTTCCGGGAAAGAAGATACCGCTGTAGGGGCGAAGCATCCGGCAGATAAGCCCTTGAATCGACCATAAGGTCATTGCCCGGATGCTTCGCCCTTCCGATAGGCTGATATAGTTGGCTTTCAGACAATATTCGTCGATCTTTCCCTACAAACTTATGCATGGGCAGGGGTAGACTTGTAAATTCCTTAGTTGCAACGATAGCGATCGTCTTCCGGTGACACTCTTGTGCAAAGATAGAAAATTGTTGAGTTGCATTGGGACTCTTCTGCGTTTCACAGAATAGCTCGTTGCAGGGAGGCGGCAAATCAGTGTGTCTAAATTCACTCCCTAATCCAACTAAAAATACTTTTTAAGAGGTTCATTGGGATGATTGCAGTTGGCACTCGCGTTCGCGTTCAAGCATCGGTCATGATTTATCATCACCCAGGGCATCGCAATCAAGCCTTTGACATGAAAGGGCTAGAAGGAGAGGTGATGGCGATCGTTGACCAGTGGCAAGGCCGTCCTGTCAGCGCCAACTATCAGATTCAAGTGAAATTTCCTGACAAACTACGCGCCCATTTCCGAGAAGATGAACTGGAAGTGGTGTGAGGCTATTTCCGTCCTCTAGAAAACAAACCCAGAAGGTTAATGTCTCCCCGCATTTTCGCTAATTCTTGGCGATGGGCTTGGGCGCTGGTGCGATACCAGGCACAGTAACGATCGCGCTCCTGCCGGTAGTGAATTTCCCGATAAAATGCGTGGGTGGTTCTGTAAACCGATAAAATGTCTGCCTGATTTACGGGAGCAGGCTTGTAGAACCCAATGATGTCCATTCTGGAAGACAGGTTGGGAGAAACCCAGCGAAACTCGTGTGGCAGCATGAAGATTTTGGTGAGGAGAGCTATTCATTAGTCTAGCTTTTACCGTTGGCGATCGGTCTGCACACGTTGCCAGATTTGCTCCAGCACATCGGGATGGTCTGCGTCGAACCACTCAATTTCAGGGTAGGCATGAAACCAGGTGCGTTGGCGTTTGGCGAATTGGCGCGTGTGCAGCACCGTTTGGGCTTGTGCTGTGGCTAAGGAGTAGTCTCCAGCAAGATACTGCTTGATTTCCTGATAGCCCAAGGTATTTAGGAGCGGTAGATCAGCACCATATTTCTGACAGAGAGTGGCGACTTCGTTCACCAGTCCGGCATCTAGCATGTGCTGGGTGCGGCGATCGATCCGCTGGGTGAGGGCAGTGGCATCGGCACAGTCCAACCCAATTTGCAAAATTGGGTAACTGGGGGGCTGCTCTCCCTGCTGGGCTGAAATCGGTTGACCTGTGATGTAAAAGACCTCTAAGGCGCGCAGGGTACGAACCCGATCGTTGCCATGGATTTTTTGCGTCGAAACGGGGTCAACCTGTTGCAGCAGCCCATATAAGTAGATCTGGTCAAACTGTTGTAGTTGCGATCGGAGTTCCATCTGCGGGGGAACTTGGGGAATTTTTAGCCCTTGGGTGATGGCGCGGATGTAGAGTCCGGTGCCGCCGACAAGTAGGGGAG
>JARCMD010000194.1 GCA_030248885.1 Leptolyngbyaceae cyanobacterium MP9P1.79
CCTAGGGGAGAAGGGAGCCGGAATTCAAAGTCCCTCTCCCTAGGGAGAGGGATTTAGGGTGAGGGTGGATCGGGTGGTTGCAAAGTTGAGATGCACCCTTGGGGAGAGAGCTACACTTTAAATAACTCAAATCTTACCTCTAGGGTAGAGGCTGGAACTTTAGCGAAAATAGTTGCATAAAGCCCTTGATTTTTCGTTAAGAACCTCATTTCCTGGGCACCTTATAAGCATGGTGCCAGATTTGAGGTAAGCCATTCACCAAATTGTCCACGCTGCGGCTATGGAAAAACAACAACCCTTCTCCCTCGATCAGATTTCTCTAGAAGATTGGGAAAGTACACCAGAGAGTGTCAAGCGTTTGGTCAAGTCACTCCTGGCAAGTGAAACTTCATCCCAAAGCGAAAGCCGGTTAACTCAATTTCTAGATGCTACCCCGATTGGGATTGCTGTTCACGACTTAACCGGGGAAGTTGTTTATATCAACTGTATGGGACGGTCATTGTTGGGTACCGATCGCCCCTCAGAACCGAGACCTGATCAACTTTCTGATATCTTCCAGGTCTACCGCAAGCACACTCAGGCGCTCTATCCCGTTGAAGCGTTACCCAGTACTCGTGCTTTGGCTGGGGAAGCAGTTTGGGTTGATGATGTAGAACTTCACCATTCCAACCAGGTGGTGCCTCTAGAAGTCCGAGCCACCCCAATTTTTGATGCTCAGGGGCAGGTGATATATGCGATCGCGGCATTTCAGGATATCAGCGAGAGAAATCGGCTCGAAGCCGAACGCGACCGCCATGAACTGGAACAGCAGATCATCAAAAATACTCTGCTGAGAAGCGAACACCGCTATCGCCAGGTGATCCAAGCACAAACCGATCTGATTCTCCGATCGCTGCCCGATACGACCGTTACCTTTGCCAACGCTGCCCTCTGCTCTACTGTCGGTCGCTCCTTAGATGATGTTCTGGGAATGCCATGGAGTAATTTTGTACTAACCGAGGAGTTGGCGGAGATATATCGCAAAATTGCCGCACTCACCCCCGAAAGTCCCAGCTTTGAAAATACCAATCAAGACTATCGCCCCAACAACCAGATTGGCTGGACCCATTGGATCAACCTGGGGATTTTTGACGATCGAGGGGAGTTGGTCGAAATTCAATCGGTTGGGCGAGACATCACTGTATTTCAGCAGCAAATTCAACGGGAACAGGCGCTGAATCGAGTGTTTCAGGCGATTCGCAACTCTCTGGATTTAGACACCATTTTTGCCACCGCCACTGCCGAAGCCGCTCGGCTTTTGAAAACTCTAGACTGCTTTGTGGTGAAATATTTACCAGAGCGGGGCATTTGGAGACATGTAGCTGAGTTTTGTCACAATCCAGATACTCTAACAGCCATTGGTTTTGAGATTAGTGATGCTGGAAATCCCTTTGCAGATCAACTCAAACAGTTGCAGATTGTGCGGATAGAGGATACGGCGAATCTAGATGATACGATTAACCGGGAAATTGCTCAGATTATACCGGGAGCTTGGTTACTGATTCCCTTAGTGGTTGAAGGCCAACTGTGGGGCAGTTTCACAATTACATCGACTCAGCAACCGTTTACCTGGCACAAGGATCAGATTGAGTTGGCCCAAGCGGTTGTCAATCAACTGGAAATCGCCATTCAGCAGGCTAATCTTTACCAACAGGTACAACTGGAACTAGTGGAACGTCGCCGAGTAGAGGCGGTGCTTCGAGAGAGCGAAGCTCGATTTCAAACCATGGCCGACAATGTACCGGGTATCATCTACGGCTATTGTCTCCGCCCGGATGGGTCTGATCAATATACCTATATCAGTTCGGGCTTTTGCGATGTTTATGGCATTGAGTTGGATGGAGCTTTGCAAGATCCCAGCATTGTCTGGAAAATGACCCATCCCAATGACTTGCCTCGGTTGCAAGAGTCTATTGCAGAATCCTACCAAACGATGCAAGTGTGGCAGTGTCACTATCGGGTCATTACCCCCGCTGGGGAACTGAAGTGGATGCAGGGCATTGCTCGTCCGACGCGACAGCCCAATGGCGATGTGATTTGGGATGGGCTGATAATTGATATCAGCGATCGGAAACAGGCACAAGCGGCATTGGAAACCAGTGAACAGCGATTCCGCACGCTGTTTGAATCCACCCCCAAAATTTCGGTTCAAGGCTATAACCGCCAGCGTCAAGTGATTTATTGGAATGATGCCAGCGAACAGCTTTATGGTTATACCAAAGCAGAGGCGTTGGGTCGGCAACTTGAAGAGCTGATTATTCCTCCAGAAATGCATCAAGAGGTGATTGTGGCAATTCAGGGTTGGCTGACAGAGGGACAAGCTATCCCAGCCAGCGAATTGAGCTTAATGCACAAAGATGGCTCCCAAGCTACGGTCTATTCCAGTCACCTGATGCTGATCAATCTTGAGGGTGAGCCAGAACTGTATTGTGTGGATATTGACTTGAGCGATCGGAAACATGCCGAAGAAGCGCTCCGAGAGAGTGAAAACCGCTATCGATTGTTAGCTGAAAATATGAACGACCTCGTATGTCTTCATGATTTGAATGGTCGATATCTCTATGTCAGCCCATCCTGTGAAGCACTCCTGGGCTACCAATATAGGGAAATGCTGGGACAAGATCCTTATACCTTCTTCCATCCAGAGGATTGCAATTACATTTACCAGGACGCTCATGTAGTAGTGCTCATCGGCAAACCGGCCCCGATCACCTATCGGATGCGCCATAAGTCGGGGCACTACATTTGGTTTGAGACCTTAACCAAACCTATTTTTGATGCTACGGGGCAAGTTGTGCAACTCCAAACGACCTCTCGTGATGTGACTGAGCGTATCCAGGTGCAAAATCAGTTGAAACACGATGCTCTCCACGACGCGCTAACAGGGTTGCCCAATCGCCATCTTTTAATGGAACGATTGGAATTAGCGATTAACCGAGCCAAACGGTTGGAAGATTATCACTTCGCGGTGATATTTCTCGATCTCGATCGCTTCAAAGTGATCAACGATAGTTTGGGGCATTTAGTCGGGGATCAATTACTCATCATCGTTGCTCAAAAATTGCAAGCCACGCTCCGTGGCGTTGATCTGGCGGTTAGGCTGGGAGGTGATGAGTTTGTGATCCTGCTCGAAGAAATTAAGGGAATTCAAGACGCTGTTCGCGCTGCGGAATGTATTTTTGCCGAGTTGCAAACCCCTCTGACGATCGCAGGGCAGGAGGTATATACGACCTCTAGTATAGGGATTGTGTTGGGCACAAAAGATTATATACAAGCCTCGGATCTGCTGCGAGATGCTGATATTGCGATGTATCGAGCAAAAGTTAGGGGCAAAGCCCGTTATGAAATCTTTGACGCAGAAATGCACACCCAATCTCTGAAGCGGCTGCATTTAGAAAACGATCTACGCCGAGCGATCGAGAGTCAGGAATTTCTACTGCACTATCAACCGATTATTGCTTTAGATACAGGATATCTGGCTGGGTTTGAAGCCCTGATTCGCTGGCAGCACCCAACTCAGGGCTTGAAATCTCCCGGCGAATTCATTGCAGTGGCCGAGGAAACAGGCATGATCACGTCCCTGGACTATTGGGCACTGCAAACAGCCTGTCAGCAACTAACAGCCTGGCATCGGATTTTTCCTCACCTTTCGACGCTGAAGGTGAGTGTAAATCTCTCAGCGCAAGATCTACGGCAGTCTGATTTGCTAGCAGAAGTCGATCGCATTCTCACTGAAACCCAACTAGACGGCCGCTACCTAACGTTAGAAATTACCGAAAGTATGTTGATTGAAGATGTTGAATCTACGATTAGCCTGCTCAGCCAGTTGAAAGCACGGGGCATCCAAATTAGCATTGACGACTTTGGCACCGGATATTCATCGTTGAGCTATCTGCACCGTCTACCCGTGGATAGCTTGAAGGTCGATCGATCATTTGTGAATCAAATTCAAATAGGTAAAAGAAATAATCAGATTGTGGAAACGATTATGGCGCTTGGTAACCAGTTGGAACTGGATACGATCGCTGAAGGCATAGAAACGCAAGCCCAACTAGAACGATTGCAACAGCTTGGCTACAAATTTGGTCAAGGGTATCTATTCTCAAGACCCCTGAGCCAAGCAGCCGCAGAAGCCCTGTTGTCAAGCACAACAAACGATGCAAGCACAAATAATTAATTGTGCCTTAATGGGTCACGAATGCCCCTTCCCCATCTCCAGATACTTCCTATAACCCAACTCATCTAGCTGAGTTTGCTTCTCGGCAACCGATTCTGCCAAAGTTCGGCGATAGTCTTGCACTCGTTCTAGCAAGTCTGGCTGGTAAATTGCTAGGATTTGCACCGCTAGCAATCCAGCATTTTTGGCATTGCCGATCGCCACGGTTGCGACTGGAATTCCAGCAGGCATTTGGACGATCGAATATAGGGAATCTATGCCTTGCAGATGCCGACTGACCACTGGCACCCCAATCACAGGTAAGGGGGTCAGGGCGGCGACCATTCCTGGTAAATGGGCGGCTCCCCCGGCTCCCGCGATAATGACTTTTATCCCATGTAAATGTGCCTGTTTTGCATAGTCCACCATGCGCTCTGGGGTGCGATGGGCAGAGAGGATTTTGACTTCGCAGGGAATGTTGAAGGATTCGCAGATGCCGATCGCATCTTGCATGGTGGGTAAGTCGGAGTCGCTACCCATCACGATACCAACGAGGGGGCTGACAAGAGGATCAATCATAGGAGTATGAACATTGAACTTGGTATAACTTCTCTTCCAATAGCCGTAAACGGTCTGCCAATCCTCTAAGAATATTTTCCTGAAATTCTCTTTGGAACCATGTTCTGACGATATCTTCACCGCGATGGAGATGGCTAGATTCCAAAGGGATTCTGATATCTAATTGCTTCTCAAAGTGCCGATATCAATCTGTTACTGCACCATTGGGGTCTTGCCTACACTGCTCTCTCCCACAATCATTAGGAGTTTCTGTCTGTCTGCTTCCCACTATCGTGCTACCGCTCTCATCCAGTAACAATTGCTTTAGGACATGGCGACACCCTATTAGCAACCGATCGTAGATGGCAATAAACTCGGCGCGATGGTTAGTCTTGGGCATCTGGAAAACCTCTCTCACAAATCTTGTTTCTATTGATACCCTAAATCTCTATGTAAGTAAATATATTGGCATGATTTTTTCACCTAAACCAGATACTTGCGATTTCCGATCGATATTTTTGAACTGATCTTGGGTGACTCAGATTTTACACTTAGGGTAGAAACTGGAGTTCTCACAACAATGGTTGCATCAAACCCTTGATTTTTCGTTTATAGTCCCGGTTTTTAGGTACCTGTTGAGCATGATGTAAGATTTACAGTGGTTTTTGATCAAACCCGCCACAAAAATAAATAATATAACTGTCTCTGGCTATAGCTTTCAATATTCCCGCCTATGGCACGGTTGGTAGCAA
>JARCMD010000195.1 GCA_030248885.1 Leptolyngbyaceae cyanobacterium MP9P1.79
CTACGCGAACGCCCATACGTTCGCTTTCTGGAAATCCCCTAACCTCCAGCGGGAAGCACCTCAGTTTTGTAGAGGATACACCAAAACCCCCTCATCCCCCAGCCCCTTCTCCCAGGTGGGGAGAAGGGGAGCAAGATCCAAGTCCCTCTCCCCACCTGGGAGAGAGATTTAGGCTTCGACGTGAGCGCTCGGACGAACGGTGAGGGTTGCAAAAGTGAGATGCTCCCCCTCCAGCGTTCCTTAATTCAGCTTCCTTAGAAAATTAAATGCTTTACCGCGCACACTCATGGGCAGCAGGGAGAGAGCCAGTCCTGCCAACGCTTTGGGGGGTGAGGAGGCTTGAGCCGATCGCAACAATGCTTGCCCCTTCTGCGTTTCGCCCTTTTCCACCAGCCGCAGCCCCAACAGCAACTTGGTTTCAGCAATGCGCCCTTGCTGGACAGCGGTCAACTCGTCTGACTCAAACTGATAGCTCTCCAGATACTGGAGTTTGTCGGCTAGGTAGCGAGCGGCTCGGTCTAAGCTATGTTGCTCAGCGTGAAAGCGGTATTCCATCAGGCGCTCTGGCAGGTAGTAGCCCTTGGCTCCAGCGAGGGCTAGGCGCACAAACAGATCGTTATCTTCGCAATTTTGCAGGTTGGGACGCATGTAACCCACGGTTTGCAGGGTTTGCCGCCGAAACAGGGTGGCTCCAATTTGCATGGGCTGCTTGATGAAGGCGAGTTCCAGGAGATTGGCGATCGTCCCGGCTGGCAAGTCCGCCCTGCCCCACCGCTGGGAGTTTGCATCGGTTTTGGCCAAATCTCGCTCGTTATCGATATCAATCACCCAATGGTCGGTGCTGACAAAATCAATGGTGTCATCGGCTAGGACGGCGCAGGTGCGGGTGAGAAATTCTGGGGTGAGGCGATCGTCGTCATCGAATTTGATGAAATACTCGCCGCTGGCTGCTTCAAAGCCAGAGATCATGTTGTTGCTTTTTCCGATGTTTTGCGGGTGGCGCAGGTAACGAATGCGGCGATCGGTGAGCGTTGCCATCATCTCTGCGGTGTCGTCTGTTGAGCCATCATCACAAACGATGACTTCCCAATCGGTGTAGGTCTGTTGGAGAACGCTGTCGATCGCGCCTGACAGTAGGTTGACCCGATTAAAGGTGGGAATGCAAACACTAACGTTGGGCAAAGCGCACTCCTTTTAGTCTGTAGTTTTAGCAAATTCCCTAACCCACTGACGGAAGGCTTTCAGAATCTGGCTACGTCCTTCAGTTCGGCTGCGATCGATGCACTGAGAAATGCTATCCACGATGGGAAAGTTGGGAAAGTGGGGACTGGCACTGGCATCGTGATATTGTCCCTGCTGTAACAAACTAATTCGCAATTGCCCATCTTCAAATCGCCACAATTCTGGCACACCAAAGGACTGGTAGGCATCCAGCCCCGTTTTGGAGGTGACATCAACTTCGATCGCCAAATCTGGAGGGGGATCGATCGTCAAATCCAGCCGCCGCTTCCCAATCATTTGAGCAGCATTTTCAATATAAAAACACTGGCCAGGTTCAATTCCTTTAGAAAGTGTTTGTAAATTAGCGTACAGTCTTGCACTCGCCCCCCAACCCCCCAATTCTGGGGGGCTTTCGAGCCGTTTTTGTTCAAAGTCCCCCAATTCTGGGGGATTTAGGGGGCGGATCGGGGTGCAATTTGTGTTTACAAACATTTTCTTAGCAATGTCCTGTCGCTTGAATGTTGTGGAGCCAAAACACTCGTTGTCGATATCCAATTCTTCCAGAAGGATTTTTACCATATCCCCAATCAAAACCTTGGCTTTTTCGTGTTTTAGCAATGGTTGCCGAATTTCTAAAACTCCGTCACTATAGGCAATTCGAGCAGCACGTTTATGTCCTAACTCCTTGAGAATGGCTTCAAATTCGCTCCAACTTACCCCCTGAAGCTGGATGCGTTGACCAGGATGAACAACAAGTTGTTGAAACTGAAGCGTGACCATGACGAGTTGCAAGGGGAGAGTAATTTTAGTATACCGATCGCGCCCGACTCGCTTTACAGAATGGCTTAGCCGATACCCCCACCAAAAACCCCATCATCCCCGTTTCCGTGGAGTGATAGGATCGATCGGATTTGAGAGCGCGCAGGAATTTTGCATGAACGAACCACAGAATGGGCAGCGATTGAGTGGGCAGGTGGCGATCGTCACTGGGGCTTCGCGGGGCATTGGGCGGGCCGTGGCGTTGGCGTTGGCGGCAGAGGGCGCAAAGGTTGTCGTTAACTACGCCAGTTCCAGTGCCGCAGCCGAGGCGGTGGTGGCTGAGATCGGTGCGATGGGCAGTGAGGCGATCGGGTTCCAAGCCGATGTGTCCCAGCCAGACCAAGTGGAGGCTTTGCTAAGTGCCACGATCGCCCAGTGGAGCCGCGTTGATGTGTTGGTGAACAATGCTGGCATTACCCGCGATACGTTGCTGCTGCGGATGAAGCTGGAAGACTGGCAAGCCGTGATTGATTTAAACCTGACTGGCGTATTTCTCTGCACCAAAGCGGTCAGTAAGGTGATGCTGAAGCAGCGATCGGGACGGATGATCAACATTGCCTCTGTGAGCGGACAAATGGGCAACCCCGGTCAGGCAAATTACAGCGCTGCGAAAGCTGGGGTCATTGGGTTCACCAAAACGGTGGCGAAGGAACTGGCGAGTCGTGGGATCACAGTCAATGCGGTGGCTCCTGGTTTCATCGTCACCGACATGACCCATGATGTGCAAACCGAGGAGCTATTGAAGTACATTCCCCTCGGTCGCTATGGACAGCCGGAAGAGGTGGCTGGCTTGGTGCGGTTTCTAGCCGCCGATCCTGCCGCTGCCTACATTACAGGGCAGGTGATGAATATTGATGGCGGGATGGTGATGGCTTAGAAAATGTTTGTAAACACAAATTGCGCCCCGATCCGCCCCCTTTTCATGTATGCCTGAAAGGCTTTAAGGCCCCAATTCTGGGGGACTTTGAACCAGAATGGCTCGA
>JARCMD010000196.1 GCA_030248885.1 Leptolyngbyaceae cyanobacterium MP9P1.79
AAAGTCCCTCTCCCTAGGGAGAGGGATTTAGGCTTCGACGTGAGCGCTCAGCCGAACGGTGAGGGTGGATCGGGCGGTTACAAAACTGGGATGCACCCCATCTTCTAAGTAGCAGAAATCATCAGACTCCCAAGCTGTCCCAGATTTCCCTCCACCACGATCCCGCGTTGGTTTGCGGCTAAATGGCGCACAATTTTGTAGATCGCTTCGATCTGGTCACTCGCCCCGGCCTTTTCAGCCAACGCCTCCAGCGAGATCGAGGAACCCTCAGCTTGCAGCGCTGCCACGACCTGTTTCTGCAACTCTAGGATTGAAGCCGCAGCTTTTTTGCCCGCTTCCACCCCCGGTTGATGATAGGCATTGACATTGACCAAAAAGCCGTAGAGTCCCACTGCCCGTTCATACAGAGCGATCAGCGCCCCAACCGTGCGTGGGTTGACTGTGGGGATCGTGAGGGTAATGGAGTCGCGGTGGTTTTCGTATAGGGCTTGCCGTGTCCCTTGCAATAGCCCAGAGAGATAATCTCCAGTGGTGACACCGGGTTCAACTTCTAGGGATGGGCCTTGCCGATCGCCCAACACTTCGATAAAGGTCAAGAAAAAATTCGGCACCCCTTCGCGCAACTGTTGCACATAGGCGTGTTGATCCGTCGAGCCTTTGTTGCCATAGACTGCGATCCCCTGGAAAACCTGGTGTCCATCCAAGTCTTTTTCCTTGCCCAAGGATTCCATGACTAACTGTTGCAGATAGCGACTGAAGAGCAGCAAGCTATCTTTGTAGGGCAACACGACCATATCTTTTTCACCCCGCCCATTCCCCGCGAAATACCAAGACAGCGCCAGGAGAGCCGCTGGATTCCCGTGGATGTGGGGCGATCGGGTGGCACTATCCATTTCCTTTGCGCCTGCCAGCATCGCTCGAATGTCGATGCCCTGCAAGGCAGCCGCCACCAAGCCCACGGCTGACAGTTCTGAAGTGCGTCCCCCTACCCAATCGTGCATGGGAAACTGGGCCAACCACCCCTCAGATTTTGCCAATTTGTCCAAGCCGCTGTCTCTGCCGGTGATGGCGACGGCGTGCTGGGCAAAGTTTAGACCGCTGCTGGTGTAGGCGTGCTTCACCTCAATCATGCCGTTGCGGGTTTCTGGGGTGCCCCCCGATTTGGAAATGACTAGCACCAGGGTAGTGTTGAGCCGATCGCCCAACCGACTCAGGGTGCGATCGATCCCCGCTGGATCAGTGTTGTCAATAAAGTGAATCGCTAGCGGTGCAGAGAGGGGAGCCAATGCCTCAGCCACAAATTCTGGCCCCAGCGCCGAGCCACCAATCCCAATGGACAGAATATCGGTGAATTTAGGTGCTTGTGGCGGATGGATGGTGCCGCTGTGAATCTCCTGAGTGAAGGCTTCAATTTGCGCCAGGGTGTCCACAATGTCGTGCTGCAAGTCTGGAGTGGGCGCTAAATCGGGGTCTCGCAGCCAATAATGCCCCACCATGCGCTGTTCATCGGGGTTGGCGATCGACCCTCCCTCCAAAGCTGCCATCTCTCGAAATGCCTGATCAAACTTGGGTTGTAGGGTTTCCACGAATGCATCATCAAACCGCATTCGACTCACATCCAAGTAAAACTCTAGTCCTTCGTGGTAGTAAAGCCAATGCTGATAGCGTTGCCAAAGTGCAGCATTCATAGCGATTCCCATGGTTGTTTACCACAGACCAGTGTACGGATGAAGGGGAAGGGATGAACCATGAACACAGAATTAATTCAACATTGCCCCCGTTTAGCCCATCCAGTGTCTTATTTTTTGAAAAACCTATAATTTGCACCAGAATTGAGTAAAACTAGGGATACAAGCGCGGAGGTTAGCCATGGTTCCCATCACCCACACCCCCATCCTGGAACCGATCGATTCCCCGCCATCGCCCCGTGAGACCTTGCCCACCATGTATGATCTACCCAGCGAAAACCCAGAAGACCCTGGTTTGCCTGACGTATTTCATAACCTGCAACCGTACTTGCTCAGTCGCACCCTCCAGTTAAGCGCCTACCCCCGTAATAACTGGTTTGCTGCTTCCAGGCTCTATCTGTACTACGATGTCAATCGCCCGTTTTTGCAGATCAGCCCTGATTGGTTTCTCGCTGTCGATGTGCCGCTGTTGTACGACGGCACAGAACTCCGGCTCAGCTATGTTGTTTGGCAAGAAGGCAAATCCCCCGATATGGCGATCGAGTTTTTGTCTCCGGGGACTGAGGTTGAAGATTTGGGACGCTTCTACGGTGAAGCTGTTGAACAAAGTGCCAGTCAGCCTCCTGCCAAACTTGAAGTCTACGAGCGCTATTTGCAGATTCCTCACTACTTGGTCTACAGCCGCTACACCCAAGAGTTGCGGTATTTCCAGCTAGCTGGCGGACAGTATCAAGAACAGGCGCTCAATGCAGTAAATCCGATCGTCTGGCTAGCTAATTTAGAGATTGGTTTGGGAATTTGGGACGGTGTGTTTGAGGGAATTCCTGGCTATTGGTTGCGCTGGTGCGATCGAGAGGGCAATTGGCTGTTGACGGATACGGAGCAGGCGGAGCTACAAGCTGAACAGGAGCGATCGGCGAAGGAGCAGGAGCAATCGGCAAAAGAGCAAGCACAGACTCAATTGTTGCAAGCTGCTCGAAACTTGTCGGCAACGGGCATGGACATCGCACAGGTGGCTCAACTTTTGGAACTATCGGCAGCGCAAGTCCAGGCTCTCCAATCTTTTTGATTTGGAGTCACCCAAAAGAATTTATGCAACAACTAGCTGGCTAGGAAGCTAATTCAGGCGGCAATTCAACTATTGAGAAGCAGGAGATTTCGCCATGATTGCCCAAATTGAGGAACGTGTACTCTATTCTCCAGAGGAGTATTTGGCAATGGAGGTTGAGAGTGAGATTCGGCATGAATATATTGATGGAGAGATTGTGCCAATGGCTGGAGCGATGCCAAACCATAACCGAATTACCCTGAATATAGGGAGTGAGCTTCGCTCTGCATTTAAGGGAAAATCCTTTGAGGTGTTCGTGGCTGACCAGCGGTTGTGGATTCCAGCGTCCCAGATTTACACGTACCCGGATGTGGTCGTGGTGGCGGGAGAACTACAGCTTCAGGAGGGACGGCAAGACACGATCGTAAATCCGTTGGTGATTGTGGAGGTGTTGTCAGAATCGACGCAGGGGTACGATCGGGGCAATAAGTTTGCAGCATATCGGACTATTCCGAGTTTCCAGGAGTATGTTTTGGTCAATCAGTACAGTGTTCAGGTTGAGCATTACACCAAAACTGCGCCGAAAAAATGGGAGTTTCAGGAGTATGACGCAGAGACTGAGACGATCGGATTCCCTACTTTGAACGTGGAGATTCTCCTGGCAGATATTTACGAGAAGGTGACGTTTGAATCGGTTGCAGGTGTTCCTGCTGAGCCACTCTAGATCAAACAGGAGATGCTGATGCGTTGGGCAGGTCAGTTGTGGAGTAGCGAACACGCATGCCTATTAAACCTGGTTCGCTAACTGAGCAAAACTAAAAACTAAAAACTATTGCCTTAACTGGTTAGAAACTTCTGCCAAGCTGCATTAGATGTGTGTAGAGCTTGAGAGATCGCGTAGGATTGCTATATTACAAAAGCTGAAACCTTACTGTCGGATAAATACCAGCATGATTCCTGATCCCAATGCTCCCCGATCGAACCCATCTTCATCATTGGAACCGATCGTATCTCATCCGCATCAAGCAGGTGAACCCAGCCTGAATGGGGCTAATAGCAATGGCGCTTCAGTCGAACGAGGGGCAACATCTGCCAAAGAAATGGAGGACTCGGCATCAGATGATTCAGAGGCTGAAGTTGCCGCTCGCCGGAATTCCGAAGTGCTTTCCGGACTTCCCCCCTCCAATAAGACTACAGGGACACGCAGTTTTTGGGAAGAAAACCCGCCTCTGTTGCTGCTAACCGTAGCAGCCGTGGGAGTGTTGATTGTGGGATTGATCCTAGATAACTACTGGATGGAATTAGTCAGTTCGATCGTCACCCTCCTGCTGTCCCTCCGTCTGCTCTATCCGTCTTTGAAGCCGATTCTGTCTGAGTTGCTCACGGGGCAGGAATCGCTGCTCATTGCTAGTCTGGGCTTGCTAGTTGCGACGATCGGCTTTTTGCAATTGGGTGGAGTTAACCAGGCGCTAACCAAATGGGTGAGAGGGCTAAACTGGGAGGCAGTAGGCGCACTGGGGGAAGTATTTGGGGCGTTGGGGCAAATTTTGATTGCTGTTCTAGCCGTCTACATTGCCTGGCGGCAGTACGTTATTTCCAAGGAATTGACGATTCAGCAAAACACGATCACCCAGCAGCAGACGATCGACACCTACTTTCAGGGCATCTCAGAACTGGTGTTAGACGAAGAAGGATTGCTAGAAGATTGGCCCCAGGAGCGGGCGATCGCTGAAGGTCGCACCGCCGCCCTGTTCAGCAGCGTCAGTGCTGAAGGCAAAGCCAAAATTATTCGCTTTCTGTCTCGCGCCAAGCTGCTGACCCCCCTGAAGCGCGATCGACGCTTAGGACGAGCCATTCTAGATGGAGTCGGCGGATATGCAGAGGATCGTCTCCATGGAATTCGGGTGATTGATTTGGGCGTGATGTTGGCGGGAGCAGACCTTTCCTGCACAGATCTGCGGTGGACAGACTTGAGCGAAGCAAACTTAATTAGATGTAACCTAAGTCGTTGCGATCTCGTGAAGGCAAATCTGTCGCGCACCATTCTCTACGATGCCCGTCTCAGAGGGACGGATCTAAATGGGACACGATTCTTCTTTGGCACTGCGCTCGTGACTAGCCCCCGCAGTCGCATTGAAGCCCCAAATTACCGCACGGGTCTCCACACAGGGGCAGTGGTGGAAAATGCTGATTTCACCAACGCCCAACAAATGTCTGAGGAACAGCGCTACTATTGCTGTGCTTGGGGCGGTTCTAAGACCAGAGCGACAATTCCGGGTGGTTGTCAGGGAATTCCTAATAAGCTAGGTCGTTAATCGTAGTGAATCAAGCAAGTCCCTTACAAGCAATAGTTCGGGCATTTTTGCGATAGCCAGCCCTCATCCCCCAACCCCTTCTCCCAGAACGGGAGAAGGGGAGCCAGATTGAAGTCCCTCTCCCCTCTTGGGAGAGGGATTTAGGCTTCGACGTGAGCGCTCAGCCGAACGGTGAGGGGCTATACTAGCTGTGCAACAGAGTTTCCAGCACCTCCACAAAAACTATCCGAAGTATTGTTACAACGGCACGATAGATCGAAACAGCTGGCGAATGCGGAGCAAAAAGAGGGTTTGCTTCAGCTTGGAGGGTAGGAGCGCTGAGCTACCTGGATACGACGCAAGTTTTTCTTGTAAAGTAGCGTATTCACTGGCTGTGAGCGGCTTACCATCTAAGGGCGATCGGGCTGACGTAATAATTTCTGTCCGCAGAATCTCTTCTGGAACATCGCTTGGAGGAGGCAGAGCGAGGGTAGTTGCAGGAAACCCGATCGCAGCGAGCAAGCTGAGATACCACCAAAATTGACCCGCGAGCTGCCTTGATGACATGAGTTTTAGCAGTAAGTAAAGAAGCCTAAAAACAGATAGCTTGCAAAGGCGGCTCTTTAGTCTCCTGTCCAGAAAGGTCTAGGCAAAGATGTTCAGATGTCCTCTGCAAGCTGTCTCAATATCCGATCGCTAGCGATCTATTGGAGAGATTCTAGCGAAAAATCATGCTTTGAGTGCAGTGTTAACTTTGACAAGTACCAGTGGAGATCACAAGTACCGGTAGATAACACTGCAAATCATTTCACCACTGTCGTTAGTTTTTAGCTCAACGTAGTCCTAAGATTCCTAAGACTTAGGGAGACGGAGATGCGGTGGGAGAAGGAGAAGGGCTAGTTGGGGCAGTACCACCATCGCCGCAGGCTCCCAGAGTAAGCGCTAGGCTCAAGACCAAGACCAAAGAAACAAGCTTGAATTTGTTCATACACTCCCCTTTAAGGATTGATGTCTAATGGAGATGACAACTAAATAGTGTAGTGCAAGAATGCACTCAACCAGTACAAGTCACAACCAGAGTAGCAGAGTCAATACACAATTGTTCTGCTTTGATGGATCGTAGACGATTCGCTGTGAACCTATCTACATCTGCTCAATCATAGCTGCTACTGACGAGTTTGGAAGTTCGATTTTGGAAGTCAGGGATGGAAACTTTACTAAGGGTCGTGGATTAAATAATATGCAACACTCCCGCTGTAGGGCGAAGCATCCGGGCAATGACCTTCTGATCGACTCAAAGGCTTGTCTGCGAGCGGCTTCGCCCCTACAGTAGTATTTTTTTTCCGCAGGTCACCTTACTTTTCAACCAGCCGATCGAGCTTCTCCTTCAGGGTTAAATCTAGCAGCGACCGCAGCAGGATCAGCAGCCACAGCCCCGACAGACCGAAGAGACCGATCGCCCCCACTTTGTAGCCTCCTACCAGCAAAATTGCGGCTGTCAGCACACTAAATCCCGTCAGGCAAGCATAGACCAAGCTTTTTACAGCCAGATTGATGCGTTTCAAGGTGCGATCGGTTTCCACAGAGCGCACGCGAATTTGCAGTTCCCCTCGTTCCAAGCGCTCTTCTAGGCGCTTAACGAGCAGTTCTGTAGAGTTAGGCTGGTTGAAACGGGCTTGAATCAAGCTTTTAGCTTGCCTTGCTAATTCCCCGATCGCGTTGCCTCGCCCTTTAGAGGAGAGGGTCAGGCTTTTGATGAAGGGCTGAGCGCCGGTGACTAAGTTGTAGTCTGGGTCAAGGGTGCGGGCGATTCCATCCAGGGTGGTGAGGGCTTTCAGAATAAACGTCATCTGGGCAGGCAGCCGAAAAGGTTGCTGCTGGAACATCTCATAAATTTCACTTTTCAGTTGCCCAAAGGCTTGGATGTCGATCGGTTTTTCCGTGAAGCGTTCCAGGATAAAGGCAATTAACCTACGGACGGGGGTCATATCTGCCACGGGCACAATTAACCCCATGGCAGTGAGGGTATCCACCACTTCATCGGTGTCTTTTTTCAACACCGCAAAAAAGGTCTTGATCATCTGAGATTTTGCCAAAGGTTTGACCTCGGACATCATGCCAAAATCGTAGAAAATCAGTGAACCATTCTGGCTAACGGCTAAGTTGCCGGGATGGGGATCGGCCTGGAAGAAACCATCTTGAAGGAGTTGCTTCAAGTAGCAGCACATGCCGATTTGGTTGATTTCTTTGACATTAATTCCTTGGGCTTCCATGGTGGGGCGATCGTCTATTTTGATGCCCGGAGCATACTCCATGGTTAACACTTTTGAGGTGGTGTATTTCCAGTAAATTAGAGGGACTTTAATCCGGGGATAGCCAAGGAAGTTTTCCCGAAAGCGATCGGCATTTTTCCCTTCTTGCACATAGTCAATTTCTTGATAGAGAATGGTGAAGAATTCCTGATAGATCGACTCCAATTCGTATTGGCGTGTCCAGGGCAAGTACCAGCGACAAATTTTTAGCAGGCGCTCGATCGCTTGGCAATCTAAATCAAATAACCGTTTGAGTCCAGGACGTTGGACTTTCACGATCACATCTTCACCTGTGTGTAATCTGGCTAGATGCACCTGACCTAAACTTGCAGCCGCTAGGGGAGTGCGATCGAATTCTCGAAATAGGGCATGAATCGAACCGCCCAGCTCTTCCTCAACAAGAGCCACGGCTTGCAGAGCATTGAATTGAGGTACTCGATCCTGGAGTTGACTGAGGGTTTGCACATACTCTAGGGGGATCAAATCTCCACGGGTGGACATCGCCTGCCCAATTTTGATGAAGGTGGGCCCTAAATTCAGCAGGGTACCCGTCAACCACTCGGCCCGGCGTTGGCGTTGGGAGGTGGAGGTTAGTCCAAAGGTTCTATCCCACCACAAATAAAATGCCAATTTTGCCGCTGAACCAAACACGTCAATCTGGCGGGACAGCAGGGAATAGTTCGATCGTTGCCAGGGTCGTGGCTTTGGCTCAAGGACAGAGAGCATGGAATGGGGTGAGGAGTTGTCTTCAGTTTAGACTAGAGTGGTGAAAAATCCAGTCACACTCTATATCCTTTCAGGATTCCCATTTTCAGGCTGGCTCAACCAATCTGGAACAAGCCGAGATTTGGTAGGAGACTTGCAGATAATTCATGTATGTTTGCATAAACCTTGCATGGGCGAAGCATTCGGGCAAAATACCTTGCAATGCAACCAAGTACATTTACCGAATGCTTCGCCCCTATAGCGATAGCATTTTTCCCAGAAATCTCCTTACTGCTTGGGCTTGTAGGTGGATGCTACGTGTAGTTCTTTCAATTGCTTGTCATCGACTTTAGATGGGGCATTGGTGAGCAGGCATCCGGCTTGTTGGGTTTTCGGGAAGGCGATCGCATCTCGAATCGATTCTTCTCCAGCCAGCAACATCACTAAGCGGTCTAACCCAAAGGCCAGTCCGCCGTGGGGTGGAGTGCCATATTCAAAGGCTTCCAGCAAAAATCCAAACTTGTTATGGGCTTCTTCTGAAGACAGCCCAATTAACTCGAAGACCTGGGATTGCAAATCGGGTTGATAAATCCGCAAACTCCCGCCGCCGACTTCAAACCCGTTGTAAACCAGGTCGTAGGCTTGGGCCCGGGCAGTTTTCAAGTCAGTGTCGGCGCTATGGGGGGCGGTGAAGGGATGGTGCAGGGCTTCTAGGCGTTTTTCCTCGGCATTCCACTCAAACATCGGGAAGTCCACTACCCAGAGCAGATTAGTTTGAGTTGCGTCAATTAAGCCCAATTCTCGTCCGATCGCCTGTCGCAAGCGATCGAGCGTCTTGTTCACCGTTCCTGTATCCCCGGCTCCGAACAGTAGCAAATGTCCAGGAGTTGCCCCGGTGCGGGTGAGGAGTTCTTGTTTTTGGGCTTCTGTCAGGTTATTTTTGATGGCCCCGATCGTGTCAATCTCGCCATCGTCCCGGACTCGGATATAGGCCAATCCCTTGGCTCCCGCATTCGTAGCCTCTTGGAACAGGTCACCACCGGGTTTAATTCGCACATTTGAGATTGCGTCATTGCCGCCAGGAATGGGCAAAATTTTGACAATGCCGCCCGTGGCTACTGCATCGGCAAAGACCTTGAAGCCAGAGTCTTGGACTAAATCTGAGACATCTACTAATTCCAGACCAAACCGGGTGTCGGGCTTATCGCAGCCGTAGCGGTTCATGGCTTCGGCGTAGGTCAGGCGGGGGAAGGGACGGGGTAGATCGATCGCCTTCACTGTTTTAAAGATGTGACAGACTAATCCCTCGCTGAGGTCAATAATTTCTTCCTGGGATAGGAAGCTCATTTCCATGTCCAGTTGGGTAAACTCTGGCTGGCGATCGGCCCGTAGGTCTTCATCTCGGAAGCAGCGGGCAATCTGATAGTAGCGATCGAACCCTGCCACCATCAGCAATTGCTTAAACAGTTGGGGTGACTGGGGTAGGGCGAACCATTCCCCTGGGTTCACCCGCGATGGCACAAGGTAATCCCTGGCTCCCTCCGGAGTGGAGCGGGTCAAAATTGGGGTTTCAACTTCGATGAATCCTTCTGTATCTTCCAGGTAGCGCCGGATGGTTTTGATGATCTGGTGACGCAGTTGTAAGTTGCGGCTCATGCGTTCGCGGCGCAGATCCAAGTAACGATATTTCAGCCGCAGGTCTTCGCGCACTGAGTCTGTATCAGCGCTGGACACCTGGAAGGGTAATTGCTTCCGTACAGCGTTAAGTAATTCAATTTGGTCAGCATAAATTTCGATTTCGCCTGTGGGCAGACGGGGATTGAGGGAATCATCAGGACGCTGGGTCACGCGCCCCATAATCTTGACGACGTATTCGTTGCGGAGATCGCCTGCGGCTTCGTAGGAGTGGGGTGTGCGCTCTGGGTCGCTGACAATTTGCACGATGCCAGACCGATCGCGCAGATCCAAAAAAATCACACCGCCATGATCCCGGCGACGGTCTACCCAGCCGAATAGGGTAACTGTTTCTCCAATGTGTTCGATTCGGAGTTGACCGCAGTAGTAGCTTCGCATGGGGCGCTCAGTGAGAGAAGAGTGAACTATTTGTGTCTCCCCATCATACGTTGAGCTAACGTCTTAGATGGCGCATTTTTTGGATAGCCGTAGTCTGGATGCCATCTTGTTAACCCGCAATGTTCTAAATAGCCCAGGTTTCAAAGGCGACTCGAATCGAGACTCTTTTCACCAACAAGTTGGGAGAGCTAAGGTTAAGCAGAGGACGATCGCACCTGTCCAACTAAAAATAAATTCCCGGCTTCTTGAAGAAACCGGGAACCTGTAGCAGATTCAATTTATTGACAGAAATAAATTTTGGAACGCTTTTGCAACTCTACCTACTGATGCAAATTTACTAATTAGCTATGGGGAGGACGGGGAGCAATTAGGACATCCCAGGCTGCTTTGGCGGCATCGGACAACCGATCGCCCAACTCAGTGAATTCGCGGACGATCGACTCCCAATTTTTCTCGGCTTCTTCCTGAATCAGTTCAATGGACTTCGCGATGCGGTCTTTGTCAATTAGGTGATTTTGCTCAACCGATTCTCTCGCCTTCCGCACGGCGGTCAAGTAGGCTTCACGGGTTAGGGTGCCCGCAGACTGAGCTTCAACCTGGGCCCGCATCTTCAGGGCTTCAATCAGAGACTTCGTTTGTTGCTTGATCTCGTCTGTTTCGCCTGCCATTTCTTGTTCTACCAAAGCATCGGTCTGGGGGCTAACCTGAACAACGACAGATTCAGCATTCATGGGTTCGGTCATGGTGCAAGTCTCCTGAGTGCAATGGGAATTGTCTCTATTCTTCTAACGTGGTTTGTCTACCAAAGGACTGAAAAAAGACTGCGATCGGCTACGTGCTGAGAGTATTGATAGGCATCCCCAAGTTAAAAGCCGAAGCCGGAGTCTCAGCCGCCCAATGGCGATAATCCAACAATATCTGATGCATCAACCGTTGCTTCATCGTCATCAGAACACTCTTGAGCAAACCGTTTCCAGTCATTTCAATCAAGGACTTGGGTGTGAACATGAAAAGCGCTGGCAAATCAACTTGCACCTCTAAGTCTGCGCGACCGTGTAGCTCAGTCACGCCATTTACTTCGCCAGGAGAGAGAAGTCCAACTAAATTCAGGGCAAAGCCACGGCTCAAATGTTCAATGCCGCGTAGCTCACACTTAACAGACTTGACGTGGACGGTTCCATCTGACTCTGCCCACACTTTCAGATCCACCACGGGCTGAATGTTAAGCATCATGAAGGCAAGGGGACGCATTTTTAGACGAAAACAATCTCCCCGCTGCTCCACCCGATTGGGGTCAAAGAGGGCGCTGACTAATCGATGGGGTTGACGGAGGTAGTGCTGAATGGGAATGGGCTGTTCCGGCACTACAAGGTCAATGGATTGGGAGGCAGTGAATCGAGTAAACATAGCAAGGGAAGTAAAAGGGCTTAGCTATCCAGTCAAGTGAGGGGATTTTATGCAAAAACTCTGAGAAAAATGTTAGCGCGAGCGGGAAAACGTCCTGAAAAACTGTCCCGTAAATTTACTGAATCAAATTGATCTTAACTTATCGATCTAATGGTCAACCATAACTTTAGATATAGGCAACTCGTGCAACTAAAGGTAAGAGTGCCAGGCTACCACTCAATTTCCTATGCTTAAAGAGACAGAAGCGATTGAGATATATTAAGAAATTTCAGAATGTTTGAGGAGGGAAATCCTGAAAGACATTAGGACAAGCTTCAGGAAAAACAGATTGTGAAATAATTGTAAAGCAGTATTGCCAAGTTTAGAGAATCTTCGCAATCTCCTTCAAGTAGACTCGCTTAAATGGCTCCGTAGTACCGAGTTCGTACTGTTCTACCAAACCTTTGGCGCGAACTGAGATGGTGGTGCCATCCTTCACAACGACGATCGAATCTTCAAAAATATCCCGTGACAGCAAGATCTCAGTTTCCGTAGGATCATCCAGAATCACGATGGTGCTGCCTTTGTAAAACATGCCCTCGTCTTCAAAAACCCTTTCTCGATACTCGGCAATCAACAGATTCAACTTGGGATTGCGGAGGAGGTTTTGCACGTTTCTGTTGTAGTCCTGTTGCAGTACTTTCTCCGATCGGTTGACAAAGACTCCAGCTTGACAGACCGCCCCGATCGTCCAATCAGGATGCCGCACCAAAATTTCATCCACAATTTCTTGTAAT
Source organism: Leptolyngbyaceae cyanobacterium MP9P1.79 (assembly GCA_030248885.1). Lineage (GTDB taxonomy): Bacteria > Cyanobacteriota > Cyanobacteriia > JARCMD01 > JARCMD01 > JARCMD01. Next base: position 12,304 of record JARCMD010000196.1, read on the forward strand.
TCTGAAACCGAGATTTGGTTGAAGGTGATGGTAGGAATTCTGGCATCGGCACCCGTGGCAAAAAAGGTGGATAGAATCGAAGCGGGAACGTCTACGCTCTCACCTACAGCGGGTTTGAGGTGCATGTAAATGCCTGGCGCAGCGTTGATCTCAATAATCCCAAAGTTCCCTTCGTGCCAGGATTTGGAAAGATTACGGGTAATCACATCAATGCCCAAACAGGTGAGCCGAAAGTGTTGGGCGATGTCTTGAGCCAGGATAATGTTGTCGGGATGGATGGTGCGGGTTGCATCGATGCTTAAACCGCCAGAGGAGAGATTGGCAATTTTCCGCAAATAGACAATTTTATTCTCCTCTAGGACGCTCTCCAGATTAAATCCTTGTTCAGATAAATACCGCCGCATGGACTCATCGGTTTTAATTTTGCCTAGGGGCGAAGTGGGTGTGTCTAACCGGGATTTGGTGGCGTTTTCCTGCTCAATCAGTTGGGCGATCGTTGAGGTGCCATCTCCCACAACAGAGGCAGGGCGGCGCTCTGTAGCCGCGACAAATTTGCCATTGACACAGAGGAGGCGAAAATCGGAACCAGGGATATTTTGCTCAACAATGATGCGAAGGGGTTGACCGGGGGGAATGGCTTCGACGGCGCGATCGAAGGCAAATTCTACCCCTTGTTCATCCTGGACATTGGCAGTAGCACCGATGCCTTTGTGCCCCACAACAGGTTTGATGGCAACGGGATAGCCGATTCTTGTCGCTGCACCGATCGCCCCCGCCAACGTGGAGACAATATCGCCTTTGGGAACATGAAACCCTAATTCGTCCAAGAAGGCTTTGCAGTCGTCTTTGTGAGTGGTGAAGTCGGAGTCTAGGTTGCTGTCGCAATCAAAGGTGGTGGCGACTCCTCGGACTTGCTTGCGGCCATAGCCATATTGCATCAGCCCTTCATTCCACAGGTAAAAGGTGGGGATCTGCTTGTGACGGGCTGTGAGTAGCAGGGAATAGACTGTGGGTCCGCCATAGGCAGACTGGCGAAAGATATCTTGCACGTCTCGCAGTTGCCTGTCTAGGGGGAAGTCGGTGCTTTGGGAAATTGCCTCGAACCAATCCCACACAAGGTAAATGGCGGCTTTCCCGGTGCGGGCGTGGAGGGTTTGAACGGCAATCTTGGTGTACTTAGGGTAAGGTTTTTGGCTCCAGCGATCGAAGTGCAGATCCATGTCCAGTTTGCTAACTTCTAGTAGGGTTTCGGCAAACAACTGAGCGTAGGAGTCGTAGGTGCGATCGGCTAGGTGGGGGTAGACAGCGCTCACAGCTTGGTGATAGGTGGCGATCGGCGCCACGTCCTGGTAGTCAGTCGTTGTGAAGTTGAAGACGAGAGCCGCTGTATCTAGATAGGGATTGGGCCCCGCATAATGCCGGATATTGAAGATGTCCAAGGTATCCGTTTTTCGAGCATTAACTCGGTAGGAATCAACCATTTCGTTGCGACTCATGCAGTTTCTCCCTTGCCAATAGTTGAGGTTATTTGCGATCGGATTGCCATTTGCATCAAACCACGTTTAGGTAATTCTGCTCTCTCCCCCTTATGGTAGTTATCTCTTCCGTGTCCGTCAGCTTTAAGCAGGAAATCCGGCGTGAACAAGTTGAATTAGGGGCGATCGTAGACTGGAAAGCTGGAAGTTGCCAGTTCCACCAGTTTTCCTTGCTCATAGATTTCAAAGGGTTGATGAATCCAGGGATTATCTGGCAAATAGCTGACGTAGTAATCTGGCTTAAATATTGAGCAGGCTTTGTACCAAAGCACAGCGGTGCGGACTTCTTCGATGTAGAACCCGTAGCGGCGATCGAGCCACATCAAGGTTTTTTCTAGGGTGACTCCAGAATCCACGAGGTCATCTACTAACAGGACATGGCTTCCCAAATTAGGTGTCGTCATCGCTAAATCGTGGGAAAACGTCACCGATCCCCGCGTTTGTCCTCCCTCACCGCCGTAGGACGCAGCAGCCAAAATTGCCAGAGGTTGCTTGTAAAGTCGCGATAGGATATCTCCAACCCTCAGTCCACCTCTAGACAGACAGACGATTTGATTGAAGTGCCAGTTGGACTGATGGATCTGGACGGCTAGTTGTTCGATCGTTTGGTGATACTCTGTCCAAGACACATGGAGATCTGGCATAGAAGTGCCTCAAGGGTTTGCAGCCTGGGGAAATGATACAACTAGACCTAACGTTTTGCGGAATGGACTATGACCAATCCCTCTGATTCTCTGGGGACAGTGCCTGAAAAGTTGAGCGTGAGTACCAAGTTGGCCTATGGAGCCGGAGACTTGGGCCCAGCCATCACAGCTAACATTCAGGCGGTGTTTCTGTTGATTTTTCTGACCAATGTTGCAGGGTTGGAGCCGGATTTAGCGGGGATCGCTCTGCTCATTGGCAAGGTGTGGGACGCGATCAATGACCCGATCGTGGGCGTGTTGAGCGATCGAACTCGATCGCGCTGGGGACGGCGGTATCCCTGGATCATTGTGGGAGCGATTCCCTTTGGCATTACCTTCTTTTTACAGTGGGTCGTACCTCGTTTTAGCAGCGATCCGGTTTTGAACCAATGGAGTTTGTTTTGGTATTACGTCATCATTTCGATTCTGTTCAATACCTTTTATACAGCGGTTAATTTACCCTACACCGCCCTCACACCTGAGCTAACGCAGGATTACCAGGAACGCACCACGCTTAATAGTTTTCGCTTTTTCTTTTCGATCGGGGGCAGCATTCTCTCCCTGCTGCTAGCCCAAGCGATTTTCAAACTGACCCCAGACCCGATTCAACGATACATTTTGTTGGGGGCAAGTTGCGCTGTGATCTCGGTGCTGCCGCTGTTTTGGTGTGTCTGGGGCACCTACAAGCGCACGATGGGCGGATCTCAAAATTTGGCAACCGAGGACGACGGCACCTCCCTACCGATGCTGGAACAGTTGCGTGTCATTTTTCAAAATCGCCCGTTTCTCTACGTCATCGGCATTTATCTTTGCTCGTGGTTGGCGCTGCAAAACACGGTAGCCATTATTCCCTTCTTTGTCAAAAATTGGATGCGGTTGACCGACCAGGATTTTATCAACGTGATTTTGGTGGTGCAAGTGACTGCCCTCAGTATGCTCTTTGTGTGGAGTAAAGCCTGTGAACGAGTGGGCAAAAAGGCTGTCTACTTCATGGGCATGGGGCTGTGGATTATTGCTCAATTTGGCTTGTTTTTCTTGCAGCCAAACCAGGTTGGACTGATGTATTTTCTGGCGGTGCTGGCGGGTTTTGGGGTGTCTACGGCTTACCTGATCCCATGGTCGATGCTGCCCGATGTGATTGATTTAGATGAACTGAATACGGGGCAACGACGGGAGGGCATTTTCTACGCCTTTATGGTGTTGCTCCAGAAAATTGGCTTGGCACTGGGCTTATATCTGGTCACCTTGGCATTGAAATATTCCGGGTTTGTCAAAACTGTGGCCGGAGAAGCGGCCCCCGATCAGCCCGCCTCGGCCCTGTTGGCTATTCGAGTGGCGATCGGCCCCTTGCCCACGATCGTGCTGATCCTCGGTTTGGTTTTAGCCTACTTCTACCCCATTACCCGCGAGGTTCATGCAGAGATTTTGCTCAAGCTCCGATCGCGCAAGGAGTCAGTGTAATTAATGCAGCTTGGTAGACGTTTCTGATCAGTTAGGGGGATCGTTTTGAGTTTTGAGTTTTGAGGTGATTTCTGGGAAAGAAGACACTGCTGTAGGGGCGTTTGCATGGCGTGTGCTTTGCACTTAGCCTCCGACAGATAAGGTGATTTCCAGAAAAGACCATACCAACAAATGTGGAATGTAGGGGCGAAGCATCCGGCAGATAAACCCCTGAATTGACAGAAGATCATTGCCCGGATGCTTCGCCCGTGCAGGGGTAAATTTTTCTCAGAAATCTCCTAAGCCTCTGAATCGACTAGAAGGTCATTGCTTGGAGGCTTTGCCCTTCCGGTTCTTAGCTATCAACCATTAGAAGCGCGGTTGTGTCCGTTTTCTATGAGTTCCTCGCCGCGACGATCGTCAGGGCGGGTGGGCAGATGGATGGTGAAGGTTGTCCAGCCCTCGTCGCTCTCGACGACGATCGTACCCCGTAGCCGCTCCACCAGCCGTTGCACTAAAGCCAAGCCCAAACCGGTGCCCCCCTGCTTCCACGGGTCGGCATGGGGAATTCGGTAAAATTTGTCAAAGATGCGGGGTAATTCTGCTTCCGGGATCTCAACTTCATTGCTGAGGGTGAAGGTGATCACAGACATGACGTGGGGAGTGGAGCCATTCACGCCTAGTCGAGTTGCCACGCCTAGCTCGGTCGTCAAAGCGGGTAGCTGGGATTCATGATGAACACTCAACATAATGCGGCCGCCTGCGGGGGTGTATTTGCAGGCGTTGTTGAGGAGTTCTGCCAAAATTCGCCCTAGGCTGGCGCGATCGGAGAGCAAGTTAGGCAGGTTGAGAGAGAGGTTTAACTTTAAGATCTGTTGACGTTCTTGAGCGCGCGATTGAAACGGTTCCATAATCGTGAATAACCACTCAGCAACAACGATCGACTCAATCAGAAACACTGGATAGGATGCACCTTCCAACCGCTGTAAGTCCAATAGGTCATCGATCAGTTCGGCTTCTCGTAGACACTCGGTATGCAAAATCTCCAGATAGCGTGCCTGGCGATCGGGGGTCGTGGCCAATTTCAGCATGTGGATCGCCATTTTCATATTAGAAACAGGAGTGCGTAGCTCGTGGGACACCGTACTCAAAAAGTCATCTTTGAGGCGATTCAGTTGCTCTAATTTCTGCACTTGGGCTTGGGTAACCTGCTGAAGTCGCGCTTGATGGATGGCGATCGCACACTGATTTGCCACCTGTTTGAGCAATCTCACTTCTAGCTCACTGAAGAGGTCGTCCCAGGCGCGAAATAAGATCACGCTGCCTAGAACTTCTTGACCATTGGTTAGCGGGCAGACCAGCGCTTCCACCTGGCCATAACCAGGATGGGAAATTAAGCAAAACTGAAAGCAATACTTATCCAGAGTTTGCGCGTGAATTTCGGGAAACTCCGTCATCTGCCACGTATGCCGTGGGGGCAAGGAGGGGTCCGCAACATATTCGTAACAGACAACAAGGGACTCTTGTTCTAGTTCGTAAAGCGCCAGACTACAGCAGAGAATGGGCAAGTTGGAGAGCAGTTCTTGGGCAACCGTGCGAACAATTTGCACCTCATCCAAACTTTTCCACACTTTTTCACTGGTCACCCGCAATAGGGTCTCAAAATCCATCGCTTGCTGCAACTGGGCGGTGCGTTCTTGGATTTGGTGGCGCAGGGTTGTTTCAGTGATTTTAGATTCCATCACTGTTACCAAAAGTCCTACACCTCTGTTGGTGGCATCTTTCAAAGGGCTAACGGCGCAATTCGCTAAAAATCGGCTTTTGTCCCGCCGCTGCATGGGAAACTCTCCCTGCCAGATGTTGCCCTGTTTCACTTGGTGAAGAATATCTGTTGCTGCTTGCCGATCGCTCACAGGCACAACAATTTCACAAAATAATTGACCTATTACCTCTGAAGATGTCCTTTGGTAAATCGCTTCAGCGTGGCGATTCCAAAAGATAATTTCTCCCTCTAAGGTTGTGGCAATTACAGCAGTACAGACTTGCTCTAGTAAGGATGCTTGAAAGATAATTTGCTCATCTGCTTGTGCCATATCTTCACCGTAAGCTGAATGCTTTCTACTACTGGAAAGTAGTGTTTGATTGAACCAATATTGTCAGTATTGCTAAATTAAATGCACCAATGTTTAGTTTGATTTGCTTTATTCAGATTTCTCATCTACACAGGGAACAAAGATATAGAAATAATAATGCTGCACCTGAAGACCTAGATCAATAAATCATAATTCCAAAGGCGACAGGAGACTCTAAATGAATCGAGCTAATTAAAACTTACCGTAATGCAGCAACCCTACATACTTCAGGCAATTAAGGGAAATTTAAACCTAGTTTAGAAGATGTTTGGAACGTATCAAAATACAGCCGCAAAAGGTGAATGTTAACTTGGTTCTCTATTCGGCTCAATGCTCATGTCAAACAGGATCGATCGAGGTAAATGTGTGAAAAATAATTTCTCAAACATCTTCTTAAACAAAATACTCACGAATAAATCATGGTTAAGTAAATTACGGTTAAATATTGATTAATCCTATTATGTTTAGACGAACTTAATCATGACATTTCCTGAGTAATGACACCTACCTAATTAGATGGAGTTGGTAGTCATTAATGCTAATTAGATATAGTGAAATCAAATATAGTAAATTTCTCCTCAATTCCAGCGAGGTTTTAAGTTATTAACGGTTTCGATCGCCCTTCAGGAAAAGTGGAATTACGCCGATCGCTTCTCAACACTCGCCAACATCTATCCTCCTCAGAATGGCGCGAGAAAAGCGATCGGATCTGCGCCCATTTGCAAACTTGGCTGCTATTTTCTCAGGCTCAAACGGTGTTGTCCTACTTCAGTTTTCGCCAAGAACCTGATCTAAGTCCGTTATGGGAACTGGAAAAGGGGCGACTAAAACAGGGGCAGTTGCAGAAACAGTATGGTTTTCCACGCTGCGTTGGTAAGCAGTTGTGTTGGCATCTCTGGTCGCCGATCGCTGCACCACTGGTCATAGGGCAGTATGGGATTCCCGAACCCCACCCTGAATGCCCCGTTGTCGTGTCTGAGAGGGTTGACGTGATTTTGGTGCCTGCGGTGTCCTGTGACGATCGCGGCTATCGATTGGGCTATGGCGGCGGCTTTTACGATCGGCTACTGGGATCACTGGAATGGAGCCACAAGATTGCGATCGGGATCACGTTTGATTTAGGGCGAGTTCGTGAATTGCCGATCGATCCTTGGGACACGCGACTCTCAGGAGTCTGCACGGAGACAGGATTATTTGTCGTTAATAAATCTTGCTGAAAGAGAAATTCTGAAAAGTTTGATCTGTTACCCGGTAAATTGAGGGCGAAGCATTCGGCAAATAATTTTTGACGGTTGTAGAGAATGCTTGCCGAATGCTTCGCCCCTACCATGGTTCCTATAGAGGAATACTCAAACCTTGCACCCCAGTTTATTGAGGACTATAACAATCCGAAATGCTTCAGCCCAGCCAAAATGCCCCAGGCGTAGGGAGAATCGGCTAAGTGGTGGTGGGATTGCCCGTGGCTGTGATACCAATCTAGAAGCTCTGGCTGAGCATTGCTCACGATAATTCCCCGACCCGGTTGTTGAAATAGACTGGCATCATTGCCAGAGTCGCCACAGACTAGGGTGAGGTCAGATGAAACCCCCAAGTGTTGCCGGAGATAGGCAGTGGCATTGCCTTTGTTTGCGCCTGTGGGCAGGATATCGACATCGCAGCCACTGCTGAAGACGATTTGTGCCGCGAGATTCGCTGCTGCAAACTGACGCTCTAATGCGGCTAAAACCAATTCTGGGGTTGCCACTTCCAGCAAAAAGCTCAGTTTCCAGGGATTTTGCTCTGTGTCGGGTTGGGGCTGGAGCGCGGGAAAGGCGGCCGCCAAGGTGGCGATCGTCTCCCGGTTCCAGCCCTCAGAGAGCAAGTCTGCCCACTCTGGGTCGAGGGTTTCTTGATGATGGATTTGAGTTCCTACCCCAGTAATTAAATAATCTGGCTCCAGAAGCTGCCGGTTCTCAATTAACCGACGGGCGGATGCAAAAGAGCGCCCCGTTGAGTAAGTGATGCAAAGTTGCGATCGGTCTGCCAACAACCGTTCGTTAAGAGCGATCGTGGCCGCATCATCCCCCACCAGGGTATTGTCCAGATCCGTAATGAATAGAAGGCGCATAGGGAAAATGGTTTCGAGATTTGAGCTTAGAAGATTTCTGAGAAAGATGTTATCGCTGTAGGGGCGAAGCATCCGGCAGACAAGCTCTTGAACTAACCAGAAGGTCATTGCCCGGATGCTTCGCCCTTCCGGTGCCTGGTATAAACTTTTCTGGAGATCTCCTTATGCCTCAATGACGACACGGAGATTGCCACGCTTTTTGACTACACCACAGGACGTGGTGGTGCCAGAACGCTCAAACTCCAGGTCTAAGAGAGTGGCACCTACTTTGAGATTAGTGAGGGAAAGGCGATTGATGGATTCCGGCAGGGCGGGATCAATGATGCGGACATAGTTGCTGGGAGCATCAGGAACCAGGTTAACCATCATTTGAATCAGTTGAAAAATTGTACCCGTGGCCCACGCTTGGGGAGAGCAGGCAACTGGATATTGCACTGGCTCACTATCTCCGTCGCGCTCATAGCCGCAGAATAGTTCCGGGGGACGGTTATAGGGTTGTTGCAGGGTCATGTCAAAAAGTCCCTGAGCGAGTTCCAGGGCTTGGTCAATTAAGCCGATCGATCGCAGTCCCAAGGCAGTCAGGCTGTTGTCGTGGGGCCAAACAGAGCCGACATGATATCCCATGGGGTTATAGGCAGGAGACAAGCTGCTGAGAGTGCGAATTCCCCAGCCGTTAAACATATCAGGCGCTCGCAGGCGTTCAGCCACGTTGCGGGCTTTTTCGGGAAGGAGAATGCCCAAGTTCAAGCAATGTCCAGGGTTGGAGGTAATGCTATCCACGGGTTTACCGTTGCCATCCAAAGCCAAGGCGCAGTAATCCTGATCGACCATCCAGAAGTCGCGATTGAAGCGCACCTTGAGTTCCTTGGCTTCTGCCAACCAACGATCGGATAACTCCAGGTGTTTCAAGGTGTGGGCAATTTCGCTCATGCGGACTTTGGCAGCATAGACATAGGCTTGCACTTCACAGAGGGCGATCGGGCCCGTTGCCAATTGCCCCGCACTATTGACAATGCAGTCCCCAGAGTCTTTCCAGCCCTGATTTTGCAGCCCGCGACTGGAGCGCCGACTGTAGGAAAGATAGCCTGTTCTCTGACAGTTGCGATCGATCCAGTCCATCGCAGCCACAGCGTTGGGCCACAATTTTTCGAGAATTTCTTGATCCCGTGTCCAAGCATAATATTCTGCATAAAGCATAAGCCACAGGGGAGTGGCATCGATCGTGCCATAGTAGGGCGTGTGGGGAATTTCGTGGCACCTAGCCATTTCGCCCAATCGCAGTTCATGCAGAATTTTGCCGGGTTCTTCTTCACGCCACTCGTCATCGGTTTTGCCTTGATATTCCGCCAAAATCATGAGCGTTTCGCGGGCGATCGTGGCATCCAGCATTAGGGTTTGCGATGCGGCAATGAGAGAGTCGCGCCCAAATAAGGTGGAAAACCAAGGCACCCCCGCAGAGAGCGCTTTGCCTTTGCCAAACGTTTGACGCAATTGATAGACATCTCGCTCTGCCTGCTCAATAACTTGATTCAACGCCTTATTGTCCGTGCGAATCTGCATCAATTGCTGTCGCCATGCCTCTTCTTCCATCGTCTCGGCGGCCTTTGCCTGGGCGAGGTTGACGGGAGTGTGGACTTTAGACACAGAACGATTGTCAGTTAGCAGTTGCAAGCGATAGCCCAACTGCTGTGTTTCATGGGAATCCAGCTTTAAATTCCACAGAGCCGTGTAACCTTTGAGAAAATCGGGCTGGCGCTGGAAAAATTGGATGCGGGATTCCATAACTGCTCCATCCAACCCTTGATAAGCCAGGGTGAGTTCCATAAATTGATTGGCACTGAGTGGTGCAGGCTCGGACTCCTCTCCGTTGATCCCTGGTGCTGCTTCATTGATGGGTTTGTTCGGCACTGACCGTAGCCGTTTGCCACGCCGATCGCGATTGAACCCCCGAATTTCAAACAAGTCGATAAAGTCGGCATCAAAGCTGAGGCTAAGTTCAAAGCTAACTGGACTGGTGCTGTAGTTAGTGATCGTGAGTTGCTCAAATAAGCCGCCATTCAGCACGATTTCTCGTTGAATCCCGACGGTTTCCGCCGAAATTTGGTCGTTGATGCGCGGATTGGCACACAGCACAGACAGCACAAACCCTTTCTTCGCCGTGCTACTCAGCAAAATCGGCAGTTGCCCCTCAATTTGAAGCTCTAGACGGCTCAAGAAGCGTGTGTCTTGGCAAAACAGCCCTAAACTGCCCTTCGCATCCTGTTCAGAACATCCAGCAATATTGCCTAGCGTATCCGTGATTAAAAACAGGTCATCGTCTTTGAGTGTCAGTGTGGGTTGAGGGCTGGCACTATTCACGCAGGGCCAGATGGGAATCTGTAATTCCTCATCGCTGACAAACGTTTTGCTGTCTAGTTCAAGAAGCTCTGACATTGTTAAATCTGCCATTCTAAAAATAAGTGTGTTTTCTTACTGTTCCCAATTAAGGGACACCAATTGAGAAGTATGAATGAAGGACGCTGCTTGAACAACATCTTGGACATTGTTGGAACGATTTCAAGAGGCTTACAGGTTCTACCGCAATCCATTCCCCAAGGGCGGGTTTGGCAGATTAATCTGAATAGAAAAATATTTGTAGACTCGCCCTGATCGAGGCGATCGGTAATTTAAGGAGATTTCTGACAAAGATGTCACCGAATGCCTCTCACTTTTGTAGATCTCCGATCCGCCCACCCTTCGGGAAGCAAGCTACATCCCCAACCCTTCTCCCTGGGGAGAAGGGAGCCGGAATTCAAAGTCCCTCTCCCTAGGGCTTGTCATTACCAACATTTTTGAGAAATCGAAGATTTCTCAAAAATGTGAATTCTAAACCTCTCAGAAGGCCCAAATTGTCGCCCGAATCGCCCCCCTGCCCCCCAATTCTGGGGGGTTCTGAGATCGAAGTCCCCCAGAATTGGGGCCTTAAAGCCTTTTAGGCATACATGAAAAGGGGCAAGTGCAAGGTCTAGAGCATTTGTCAGACACTCTCTAAGCCTTTTAAGAGATGTTGGTAATGACAAGCTCCCTAGGGAGAGGGATTTAGGCTTCGACGTGAGCGCTCAGCCGAACGGTGAGGGTGGATCGGGCGGTTGCAAAACTGGGATACACCCGATGTCACCCCTGTAGAGGCGAAGCATCTGGTAGATACCCCCTTGAATCAACCAGAAGATCGTTGCCCGGATGCTAAGTGCAAGGCACACGCTACGTGAGTGCCCTTCCGTCACCTGGTATAAACTTTTCTGGAAATCTCCTTAACTCCGATCGCTAACCCGCCTGAACTCTAGCCCCAGTCCCCTTCAAACTGGTAGTCACCTGAGCAGTGGCACCAGATGGGTAGGATGTCCGGGGGACAGGTTGCACATTCCACACCTGCTCGTGGGTAATGGATTGGGCGAGCAGGCGGCGGTAGAGGTCACTCAGTTGCACGGCAACTCCTGACCAACTAAAGTTTTGCTGGACTCGCATTGAGGCTTGCCGTCTCAATTTTCTTGCCCACAACTCATCGGAAAGCACCCGATCGATCGCCTGGGAAAATCCAGTCACATCATGGGGTGCAACCAGTAGCCCTGTTTCCTCTGGGATCACAGTGAACTTCAGCCCGCCCACATCTGAGGCAATGACTGGGGTGCCGCAGCCCATGGCTTCGATCGCCACCAAGCCAAAGGGTTCGTAGTGGCTGGGAATAACGCAAACATCCGCTGCCGTGTAATAGAGCGGCAATACATCATGGCCTACCCGGCCGATGAAGTGTGTCTGGTCACTCAAGCCCACTTCCTTGACAATTTGTTCGATCCGATCGCGCTCCTGTCCATCTGCCTGACCTGGCTCACTGCCACCAACGATCAGCAGCCGCAGATCAGTTCCCGCCTCTTTGGATTGGGCACAGGCCCGCACCAGCGTCTCAATCCCTTTGCGGGGATCAAAGCGACCCACATACAGGACGACCTGCTCACTATGACGAATTTGCAACCTTGCCCTAGCATCAGATTTCGACGTGACATGAAAATTATCCGTGTCCGTGCCACAGGGGATCACAGCAATGCAGCCCTGCTCAGAAACAACCGATCGCAACATCTCCTGTTCTTGGGGGCTGGTGGCTACCACACAGTCTGCCTGCTCCAAAATTTGCTGCTCAACAGCTAAACGAATGTCGGCGATCGACGGGCGACTCTTCACCGCCTGATACTTTATCGCTCCCAAGGAATGATAGGTATGCACGAGTTGAATATTGCTGAGTTCCCTCAGGCGCAACCCAATCCACGCCGAGAGCCAATAGTTGGTGTGGATGAGCGGATAGTTGGTGCCTTCTTTTGCCTGAAATTTTTGAAACGCCTGCACAAACTGCGGCATGTGATCAAATAACTCATCTCGTGGAATAAACGTTTCGGGACCGGCGACGAGGCGAATGGTGCGGCAGTGGGGGGAATGTTGCACGATCGCTGGGTCATTAACATTTACTTTACGAGTAAACATATCGACCTGCCATCCCAGTTTTGCCAACGCTTCACCAACTTGCCGCACGTAGACATTTTGCCCTCCAGCTTCCTCTTTGCCAATGTCCGCCGCAGGGTCACCATGGTCAGAGATTAAGGCAATGGCTTGCCGGGAGGAGTGACGTTGCTGGACAAAGGCAAAGGGAGGATTTGGCGATTGAGTGGAACTTTTAACCGGATTTTTAGTTGTATTAGTTAGGGTTGAACTGAGGGGCGATCGGGATTGGGCATCAGCGTTTAACATAGTTTCACCTCATGAAATCACAGGTCTAGAACTAGGGAGTGCTGAGGTAATAGGGATAACTTGAGTGAACGCAGTTAGAAAACTTAGGCTCACAAATCAGCACTACCGACATAGAAACGCAGTCTATATTCCTGACGAAAGATAAGATTAGGCAATTAAGAGAAAATGGGCATCTAATCTCAGAGAAACCCTGGTTAGAGGGTGCGTTTAGCGTTTTAAGTTAGGTTCAAATCGATCGGTGGACGGGTACTGTTTGCTTCAAGTGACCATTGCGGGCAAACCGCTCTGCCAAGAGTTGCTGGTATACAGCTTCGTACCCATCCGTCATAGACCGCATACTGAACCGATCGCACACATAATCGCGGCAAGCCTGGCGATTGAGTTGAGCTGCCGGTTCGATCGCCGCCACACACTCCTCAACGCTGTGACACAGGAACCCGGTTTTGCCATGGGCAATGACTTCTGATGTCGAGCCTTTTTCCAGCGCAATCACTGGAGTGCCAACTGCCATCGATTCAATCATCACCAGACCGAACGGCTCCCGCCAAGTAATGGGGAATAAAGTGGCCACCGCCCCACCCATCAACACACTTTTTTGAGCGTGATTCGCCTCGCCTAAGTATTGAATTTGATCCCCATCAAATTGGGGTAATAACTCCTGAGCGAAGAACTCACGGTCTACAGGATCAACCTTGCCTGCTAGTTTCAACCGCCACCCAGCGCGCTTAGCAATTTCGATCGCCAAATGGGGACCTTTTTCTGGGGAAAGCCGACCTAGAAACGCCAGATACGGTGGCTCATCAGGGTGGGCATGAAACTCGTAGGTGCTGGGGTCAATGCCGTTGTAAACAGTAGCCACACAATTCAGCCCTAGCCTGGGTTCCCGTTGAGCATTGGAAATGCTCACGTAGGGTTGACGGCGAGCATGGGTAAACATTTTTTCATTGTCAGGGGTGAATACTCCATGCAAGGTATGCACTGTGGGGGTTTTCACCAAATTGGCATAGGGCAAGGCAGCACAGCCCATATGGGAGTGAATAATGTCAAAGTCCTGGGCCTGCTCATACACCTGGGCGAGTTGCAACATTTCGTAGATACCGTATTCCTTTACGGCTGGATCGAGTCGCAATGCCTGGGAATGAACTGATTCCAACTTGGCAAGACTGAGAGAGTCGCCTGACGCGAATAAGGTAACCTCATGACCTCGGCGCACTAATTCGTTGGTTAACAGCGCTACAACTAATTCAATGCCCCCATAGGCTGGAGGAGGTACCCGCTCCCAAAGTGGCGCGATCTGAGCAATCCGCATCCCGAACCTCCAAAAAATAAAGAAGATGAGAAAAAAGAAGATAAAAGTTGGATCAAAAGCATCGATCGCTTTCTACCAAGGTCGAACCTCCGACTAACTTAACCTAGGTCAACGCAGAGGTCTAAAAGAAATTTAAGAAAGATCTAAGAGTTTTAGCAACCCTCATGAGGTAGAGATACTTGCAATAGTAACCCCAAAAAATGTGTCTTTAGGATTTGATGTCTGTTAGATAATTAAAAATTCGCTTGAAAGTGCTAATGTCAGCTATTCCATACCCAGCGGGAACGCACTTTAACCCCTTGTCTTCTTTACTTGAGAACTCTGCAATTTTTACCCCATGAGTGCGTCGAATTTTGATTCTGTTTCTTTTGATTCTGCTTCCCAGGCCCAATCCATTTTGCAAACCGCCCGATCGCTCTTCTACGATCGGGCACTGGTGCAACTGGATGGCCAATATGTCGGTGCGGTCGCTGCCATCACCTCAAAGCGGCAGAGTGAAGCGCAGGCTCAGGAGTTAAACTACAACGAAATATTTATGCGGGATAATGTCCCTGTCATGATCTTCCTCTTGTTGGAAGGTAAATCTGAAATTGTGCGGCACTTCCTGGATACTTGCTTGAAATTGCAAAGCAACCAGTTTCAAACCTTGGGTATTTTTCCCACCAGTTTTGTGGAAAGTGATGGCGGATTGGTGGCGGATTATGGGCAGCGGGCGATCGGGCGGGTGTCGTCTGTCGATGCGTCCCTGTGGTGGCCAATTTTGGCCCATATCTACGTTCAGCGCACGGGCGATCGGGCTTGGGCTTCCCAACCAAATGTGCAAAGAGGCATTCAGCAATTTTTGCACTTAATTCTCCATCCCTGGTTTCGGGACGCACCAACTCTGCATGTTCCTGATGGGGCATTTATGATCGATCGTTCCCTGGATGTCTGGGGCGCACCTCTGGAAATTCAAGTGCTGCTCTACGGCGCACTCCTCAGCGCTGCTAAGTTGATTCAGCTAGACCTCTCTGAAAAGGGGGTGTGTGGCGATAGCGCCGTTCGTTTACATTCGCCCAGTGATGCGTTCACACAGCAACAAATTCATCAATTTACCTACGCCCTCGCCTGGGTGAAGCGCTTACGTAGCTACCTGTTGAAGCACTATTGGGTCAACATCAAAACGGTGCAAGTGCTGCGACAGCGCCCCACGGAACAGTATGGCGATGAAATTACCAATGAATACAATATTCAAACTGAAAGCATCCCCCACTGGTTGCAATACTGGTTGGGCGATCGGGGCGGATATCTATTGGGCAACATTCGCACGGGTCGCCCAGACTTTCGCTTTTTCATGCTGGGTAATTGCTTAGGGGCAATGTTTGATGTCATCAGTCCCAAACAGCAGCAAGCTCTGTTCCAGCTAATTTGGCACAACCAGAGTAGCCTGATCGCCCAAATGCCCCTACGAATTTGTCATCCTCCCTTGGAAGACACCGATTGGCGGCACAAGACCGGGTTCGATCGCAAAAACCTGCCCTGGTGCTACCACAATGGCGGTCACTGGCCTTGCCTGCTCTGGTTCCTGGGCGTGGCTATTTTACGACATCAACGCCACCATCCCCAAGTTGCCAGCGGTCATGAACCGTGGGGAACATCAATGCTGCAATCTTCCTATGAATTGCTGCTTCAGCGGTTACCCCGCCAAAAGTGGGCAGAGTATTTTGATGGCCCCACGGGGCTATGGGCGGGGCAACAAACGCGCTACTACCAAACTTGGACAATTACTGGACTGCTGCTGATCCACCATTTTCTCAAGGTCAATCCAGCGGATGTGGACATTATGAATCTTCCGACTGTCAAGGAGTTGAGTGACATTAAGATTTTTGGAGTACCGTCAGTGCCCATTCCTGGGACGGGTTGGTCGTCATGAGTGATTAGACGCAACCAGAATCTTTATACGGATGTTTTTGTAAAAGATTGGATATCCAGTAGGGGCGGGTTAGCAGATAGGCAAAATGGTGCTGTTGATCTTGCTGAGTTCGCCCTACGATCGCAATTTTCCAAGGTATTTCAATATTTATACATGGGAAAAGATAAACGGGAAATCACCCTCTGGGTGATAGGCTACAGAATTCATTCTGTTAATCTATAGTGTCTGGGTTCCTATTCTTGCCAGTGGATTAATGAACTATGTCCTCTTCTTTTCCCGTTCGACTGATATTTGATGTCAGCGCGATCGTCGCTGGCAAAACCCGTGAGTGGCAAGAATTTTCGCAAATGGGCACCTGCATTTTGCCCCAAGCCGTGTGGAGTGAATTGGAGTTTTTGTGCGATCGGGCCTCAGAACCAGGAACCGAGAAAATTGCCAGGGAATTCACCCGCTTTTACCCCGAAAGCGGGTGGCAGGTGAGTTCCTTAAAGGCCAGTCATGCCTCTTTGCCCTCTGCCAAGGGCGAGGACTTGAGTAAGCAAGCAAGGTTAACTTTGGCAGTGGCCAAGTGTGTCTATGGAGTTGCTGAAACCTACCCCAATGATTTGGTCATTCTCATCTCCAATCAGCAACCGCTGATTAATCAGGTGAAGTCCTTGACTGTGCCTAATCTTTGTGGAATCACGGTGGCGGCTTTGCTGCAATGGAGTCGCACTCAGCAACGACCCGCTTCGGTGACAGCACAGATGCAGGACATGAAAGGCATGGGTAGGGTGGCTCAACGTTCCGCTAATGTGTCATCTAAGGTTGCTGCTGATTCTAATACACCTGCTGCTAACCGATCGACTCCGGTTACTAAGCCGATCGCCCCATCAAGTTATCCGTCCAGTTCTTCCAAAACACCTAAATTGAATGGGCTAGTGATGACTGTATTGGGGGTAATATTGCCAGCGATCGTGGCTCTAGGCGCATGGTATGTTCTCCAACCTAGTAGTTTTAAAAAGTTTTGGGGACAAATGGGTTTGCCTGGAATGTCTGAGAAACCTGCCCTTCGCAAGCCAAAATCCACAAATAAATGATGACGTTTAATTATACCGTTGACTTTAAAGCGATCGACTTTCGCCAACATCCTGAACTGTATCGTGTGGGCAAGGGTGAACAGGGGGTATTGCTGGTAGAACCCTATAAGTCAGAGATTCTTCCCCACTGGCGCTTTAAAACACCGCCGATCGCCCACGAATCTAGCCAAAAAATCTACGCTCTATTTCTGGATTATTTGGCACAAGGAGACTTTTTGGGCGCAGATATGGCACGCAAGTTTCTTCAGATGGGATATACCCGCGCCCGACGTTATGCCAATCACCGCAGCGGGCGTAAGTATGTAAAAAATCCCCAAAAGGAAGATTCAGAAGTAGCTCAACGTGAGGCCCGCAAGGAGGTTTTACCGCTCGATACTGACCCAGTCAAGGCTGAATGTGCGGCTATTTTCAAGGCGGTGTGGTTACAAGCCAAGGCGAATGAAACCTACATACAGCTTTCACAACAACACCGCCTGATGTATAAAAAAATCTAAGGCATGAAAAAGGTAATGAGAACCCTATGACATCAACTCTGACTTAGAGATTCGGTGTCGGTGTTTCCTCGATCGCGCTCAACAATCTTTCCTTCTCTTCCTTTTCTTGCCAAATCAAGCTGACCAGGTGAACAACCGCTAGGAAGAGGGCAGCGGCTGAAAGAACATAGCTATGTAGGGTATAAAGCCGCTCGACAGTGAGGGAATTGACAGCGCCTCCGGTCAAAATATCTCGCACTTGCCGACCGATGAGGGGAATGGCTTCGATCGTCCCCAGCTCAATTTTGAAGCGCCAATAGCCCAGTTGTGACCAATCGAGAATCATCGCAGTCCACCCCAGCCCGATCGCTGTTAGGATGAGGAAAATGACGCTGAACCAGGCTGTGAGCCAACTCCGGCGAAATCGCTCTCCCAGAAACATCACTACCATCTGAATCAGGGATGCGCCAATTAATCCATTACCGGCAATATTGTGAACTCCATAGATTAACCAGCCGCTAGGAACATCCTGGACAATCATTTTGATTGAGCTATAGGCCCCGCCAGCGATCGGCTGATAGTAGATGGAGAGCAAAATTCCTGTAATTGCAGCAGTGGCTGCCAGAGTCAACACTGTAACGGATAGAATGGTTGCCAGTCGCCGAAGCACAAACTCGTAGGAAATGCCTTTCGTTACTCTATCCATGACGATTAAATGTTAAATATTGTTACTTTTCATTTTAACGGCATTCTTTAGAGAATTACACCTCCCAGGATTGAAGTGAAACCTGCGGCATCCGATCGGTTTCCTGGACGCTGGGTCGAAATTTGATTTAATGGGACAAGGTCTAGAGGCAAAGGTCGTGGTTGACGCATTTACTAATCCAGCTTTGAGTCATGCATCTGTGAGCGATACACCGAACAACTCCGCCAAGCAGCCTTTAGAGTACATCGGTAGAAAACAACCCAAACCTAGGGAAACCGATCGCAGCGGGCAACTCCGATCGCCCTACTTGCCTAGTCCAGAACTGGTGGAGGCGGTTAATTTAGCCATCTATCTGGAGCGACCGCTATTGCTCAAAGGGGAACCGGGGTGCGGCAAAACCCAATTGCCCCGTGCTGTGGCTTATGAATTGGGCTTGCCTTGGGAGTCCTGGTATGTGAAATCGACCAGTCGAGCGCAGGATGGGCTGTATACCTACGATGCCGTCGGGCGCTTACGAGATGCTCAACTGGCGGCATCGGGGCAATTGACGGCGGAGGAACGGCAACGTATGGCTGATCCGGCGACCTACATTCGCTGGGGAGCGCTGGGACGGGCGTTTAGAAACGATCGCCGCACCGTGGTCTTGATTGATGAAATCGACAAGGCGGATATTGACTTCCCCAACGATTTATTGCTGGAATTGGATGAACAACGCTTTTTCATTCAAGAAGTGGAGGTTGATCATCCGTTGCGAGAGGTGCGGGCCAAGGTAACGCCGATCGTGTTCATCACCAGCAATGACGAAAAGGACTTGCCCGATGCATTTCTGCGGCGCTGTTTGTTTCACCATGTCCAGTTTCCCGATCGCCACCAATTGATCAACATCATCAACGCCCACTTCACCAGTTCAGCCCAGGAATTGCCCCAAAATTTGGTGCAGGCGGCGGTGCATCGCTTCATGGAATTGCGGCAAGACATGGATGCAGCGGGGAACATGGGCAAGAAAGTCAGCACCAGTGAACTGCTGGATTGGGTGCGGGTGCTGCATCGCCACCCATTGGACGATGCATTGGCTAAGCTAGAGGGCAAGCTCCCGTATGCGGGAGTGCTGCTGAAAAATTGGGATGACCATGTACGTTACTTGCAGCAGAAATAAAATCGGGACAAACCTGTGAATAATTTACCCTTGCTGGATTTATTTACGCGGCTCCGAGAAGCGGGGCTACCGCTGGGCGTGGGGGAATATGAGTTGGCGCTAGAGGCGTTGCAGGGCGGCTATGGAGTCACTAGCCGGGATGCGTTGGCGCGGCTGTGTCGGACGCTGTGGGTGAAGTCCCCAGAGGACGATCGCATTTTCACTCATCACTTTGACCAGACGATCGGCCCAGCAGTGCTGCCCGTCGCCAAGGCTGACAAACTCGCGCCGATCGCAGACTCCAAAATGGCTGTGGCAGTTGGGAGAATGGACTCGATCGCTCAAAACCCCACCTCTCTGGGTCAACCCACGGATGCACCCGTAGAGCCATCTAAGATACCGATCGCCATTCTGGTGGGAACCGTGGCGCTGTGTGTCACCGCCCTCAGTCTGGTCACCCTGACTTTTTTGCAGTCCCGTCCCCCTGTCACGGTGGGGCGATCGGCTCCGCCAAATCCACCAACCAGAATTAGTGAGCCATTGCTCCCGCCCCAGAAACCCATTCCAAGGAAAAATAGTCCTACAACCCCTAAACCCTGGCTGAAACTGGTTCCCCCGATCGTCCCTGAGCCTGTCAAGCCAAAAACTCCCCTCCCCTCGCCCTTTTTGGCTCTGCTGGGGCAACCGAATACCTGGGGTGTTTTGGGTGCCGTTGCATTTTTGGCGGGATTTAGTCAGATGAAGCGCCGCGCAAACCGCCTGCAACAATCTGCGTCTCAAACT
>JARCMD010000197.1 GCA_030248885.1 Leptolyngbyaceae cyanobacterium MP9P1.79
CCCCTACTCCCCTACTCCCCTACTCCCCTACTCCCCTACTCTCCCACTCTCCCACTCTCCCACTCTCCCACTCTCCCACCGCTCCCACCGCTCCTGGGACCTCTGAATCGCGTGCCGAACTTGCTCAAACCCAGTGCCGCCATAGCTATTGCGGGCTGCAACGACATGGTGAGGGGCGATCGCGTCATAAATACCAGCATCGAAGGCAGGATGTAGTGCTTGCCATTCTTCTAGGGTCAAGTCCTTCAGCAGTTTGTCAGCAGCTAAACAAGTTTTCACGACCTGACCCACCAAGTTATAGGCTTCGCGGAAGGGAACCCCTCTGGCAGAGAGGAAATCTGCAACATCGGTGGCGTTGGAAAAGTCTTCGTTGACAGCAGCGAGGAGGCGATCGGTACGAAACTCCAGCCCCTCGCGCAGCAAAATCGTCATGGCTTCTAGGCAGGCTTGCACGGTCTTCACCGTATCGAATAACGCCTCCTTGTCTTCCTGCAAGTCTTTGTTGTAAGCCAGGGGCAAGCCTTTCATCAGCACCAGCAGTCCCTGGAGGTGACCGAAGACGCGACCCGTTTTGCCCCGCACCAACTCAGGCACATCGGGGTTTTTCTTTTGGGGCATGATGCTGGAACCCGTGGCGCAGCTATCCTTTAGTGTCACGAAGCTAAATTCCTGGGAAGCCCACAGAATCACTTCCTCTGACAGGCGTGACAAATGCACCATAATCAGGCTGCCAGCGGTGAGAAATTCGATCGCAAAGTCTCGATCGCTCACCCCGTCTAGGCTATTGGCATAAACACTGGTGAAGTGCAGCAACTCCGCACTGTAGTGGCGATCGATGGGAAAGGTGGTGCCCGCTAAGGCTCCACAGCCCAAGGGCGAAATATTAACCCGTTGATAAATTTCCCCCAGCCGCTCCCAGTCCCGTTGCAGCATCTCAAAGTACGCCAGCAAGTGATGCGCCAAACTCAGCGGCTGCGCCCGTTGCAGATGGGTATAACCGGGGATCAGGGTCTCAACATGTTGCTCTGCCAAGTGCAGCAGCACCGCTTGGAACTCCCGGATTTTCAGGCGAATTCGATCGATCTGATCCCGCAGGTAGAGCCGGGTATCGGTGCCCACTTGATCATTGCGCGATCGGGCAGTATGAAGCTTTTTGCCCACATCCCCCACCAGTTCAGTCAGTCGGCGTTCCACCGCAAAGTGAACATCCTCTGCCTCAACTCCTGGTTGAAATTTCCCCTCGCGGTACTCTTGCCGAATTTGCTCCAACCCGTTGACGAGTTGCTCTCCCTCAGACTGGGAAATAATGCCGACTTTGGACAGCATTTGGGCGTGGGCTTGGGAGCCAGTCAGGTCATACTCAATCAGTTCAATGTCGAAGTGAATGCTGGCATTGAAACGGGCGATCGTGGGATGTAATGCAGTCTCAAACCGTTGACTCCACGTTGGGGAAGAATTATTCATAAAGTAAAAACATAGGACTAAAAACTGTAAATCCTGTCATCTTTAGTCCTCAATTTTTGATTTATTACCCAAATGAGGTAAACGATCGAATGAGGTAACCCAGGATGATGCCAATCAACAAGGACCAAATATTGCCAGTTTTCACAAAGGAATTAAAATACCGCTGGACATCCTTCATTAGATCCTGATTGTACTGACCATCCTGCGCCAACGTTAGCCAATCGTGGGGAATGTGGCCGTAGAGGCTGCTCAGGGAATGCCCTGCATCCACAACTGCTGTACTCCACGTTGTCCAATCCTGCATGATATGAACCAGCATAACTACTCTCTCCTTGTTAAATCTTTGTCCTCAGTATGGACTGAATCTCCAGTTTTCTCATCACACATCCGCTGAAAACCTAGCCGAATTCTGGCAGCGCCACAGATTTGTGGCTCTGTTTTGCCACTTTCACCTGCATCACAATCAGGGTCATATCGTCTCCGTTGTGATTCGTGAGACCAATAAATTGCTGAACTTGGTCAAATAAATATTCCAGAATATCCTGGGGGCCGCGGCAATGCTGACAGGCCCACTCAAACGATCGAATCAGATTGTCTTCATCGAAGCGGTTACCACTCCGGTTAGCAGCATCCGTAAAGCCATCCGTGTAATAAATCAACGTATCCCCTGGTTGCAACTGCACCTGGGCATCCTGGTACTGGGTGTTGGCATCCAAACCAATCAACATCCCTAGGGTATCCAGCCGCTTCACTGTCTTAGTGGCTGCCTGCCAAAGCAGCGTAGGATGGTGGGCGGCATTGCTGTAGGACAAAATCCGCGTTTGGGGATCATACTCCGAGTAAAACAAGGTGACAAAGCGATTGGAATTTTCCAAGTCGGCATACATGACCCGGTTGAGATGTTGCAAAATGCGGGACGGAGAATGCCCGTTTAGCACTTCTGCCCTCAACATCCCCCGCAGCATGGTCATGATCAGTCCAGCGGGCACGCCTTTGCCCATGACATCGCCGATCGCCAAACTCCAGCGCCCCGACTCGTTGCCCGCATCCTTTTTCGATAGCAACTGACCATCATTGGCGGGGATAAAATCGTAATAATCACCCCCCACCCGGCTTGCAGTCTGACAGCGGGCTGCCAACTCAATGCCTTCAATCTTGGGACATTGGCGTGGCAAGAGTTGATTTTGGATCTCTGCCCCAATTTCCAACTCTCGATCAAGGCGCTCTTTTTTGCGGAGTTCCACAGTCAGATGATCATTTTCGATCGCCACCGCTGTTTGATCCGCGACCAAGCGCACCAGCTTCTGGCGGGTTTCTGTCCATGTGTAGTTGGGGTCGCGGCTAAATACATAGAGCCTGCCGCGCTCCGCATTTCTAACTAAAATAGCGGTACCGAATAACTGAATATCTGAACCCAGGTAATGGCTCACCTGATTATCCAGCGCTGCTGTCGCCTTCCGAAAGGTAATCGCCCCGCCAGAAGTGGTGGCAAAGGTGGCGGTAATTTGACGAGTTGCGGTTTCCAGCGCTTTGCGGATGTCCTGGCACTGGTGGCTATCTTGGCAATGCAAGCGTTCCAGACGCATCTGGCCATTGGGCTTGAAGAGAATCAGTGCCCCGCCGTCAGCATCAGTGACTCGGCTAGCCATCAGGGGAATTAATTCCAGAAACTGATTTAAGTTGTTCAGCGATCGGAGGGCAAAGCTCAAAGAACCCAGCAAGTCCTGAATCTTGTACTGTTCCCGATGCAAACGGGCTACCAAGTCCTTCAGGGCAAAGACGGGCGTGATGTCTGGGACATTACCGCTGGTGCGATCGGGTGGCTGGGAGGGTTGTCTAGGAGCGGGCACAGCAGTCATTGGAATAAAGGGTGCAACAAGGTTAAACAACGATCGGGGTTTTAGGTAAACAAAATGCTGATGGCAAAGCGTAGCATTAACTGGAACATTTGCCTCATAAAAGTTGGAGACTTAAATATACACAGACCTAGCCCTAAATTCGCCCCAACTTGGCAGATTTTGGAAGTTAATAGTAACGGATACTTCATGAATAGGAGTATTAAGTTCTACCAAAATTCTGGGAAGGTTTATCATCTCCAGAAACCGGGGTTCTGCCCAAAATTAACGAGAGCGCCCCAATCTTCGCAGAACCCCGATTTCTCAATCTGCCGCGATCGTCCCCAATTCAGACACAGCCGATCGACGTTAACCGATTCAGGAGCTAGGATCTAGACCAGGGGTGCAGGGTCTGTAAAGCTAATGTCGATTAGCCTGAAATTGAGGAGTCTTATGGAACAGGAGAATTACCCTTGCTAAATTTTGGTGGGTCACGGGGACAGACGATCGCTAAAGCAGTAGCAGGTTTAAGGGCCGAGGTCATCACTGCAAACGTGCGCGATCGGTTGACTAATTTTTTGCAAATTGAAGATAGCCGTGAGCTTTACCATGCAAATCCCCGCCGGATTGCCGCCCATCTCCAGCTTCCTGAGCGAGAAACCCTAAACATCTTGTTAGTTTGCCTCCAAGCAGGGCTAGTGGTGCTGAATTGGGAGGTGCAGTGTCCCGTGTGTGGCGGCATCGATTTCAACCCAAAGAGCCTGATTGACCTGCGAACCTATCACACCTGCCCCGCTTGCCATCTTGTCCATGCCACAGATGCAGACAATCAGGTGCGAGTCACCTTTAGCCTGGATGACCGACTGCGGAAACTGGGATCTGAGGCAGATGATCCCCAATTTCGCCAAACCATTGATGCCAAGTATGGCGCTGTTTCAGGGCATCGGATGCTCACCTTGAATGCGTTTCGCGACCTCTTCCCCCGTGAACGAGTTCCACCCAATGAGAGCTTGCTCGTCCGCCGAGTCGCTATCCTGTTCACCGATCTGGCGGGATCAACGGCTTTATACTCCCGTCGTGGTGATGCACGGGCCTACAACCTCGTCCGGCAACACTTTAACCTCCTGTTCAGCATCGTGGATGAACACAATGGACTGGTGGTCAAAACGATCGGCGATGCAGTGATGGGAGCGTTTACGGTACCTATGGATGCCTTGAGGGCAGCGATCGCCATGCACCGACAAATTGCCCACTTAAATCAGGAACTCAAGCTAGCCCCAGAAGATTGCCTGATCCTCAAAGTTGGCATTGATGTTGGCCCCTGCATTAGCGTCACCCTCAACGATCGCCCTGACTACTTTGGCTTAACGGTCAATACTGCCGCCCGCATTCAAGCCACCAGCCAGGGAAACGACATTGCGGTGACCGAAGCCTTAGCCGATGAGCTAACTGCCTCCAGCCTTGCCAAAGATTGGACATGGCAGCGTCGCACTCACATGCTGAAAGGCATTGATGATCCTGTCCTGGTTCATTACATTCAGCCAGTCCTCACCGCTGCTCTTTAGTTGGCTCTCTTCAGTTGGCTCTCGCCCTGGAATCACCTCATTTTCGATCGCCCAATCTTCAATGGGAATCGTAAAATTCGCGAAACCAAGGGAAATTCACCAGAATTTCGCAATTAATTTGCCATAGAAATACAATTAATGATCAATTGTGTCTTTAAGATCAAAAAGTGTCGCCAGGATTACAAAATACTTCTAAGATCGCCAGTTAGGAATGAGAATTAAATAAGCTCGAGACTTGTGGGTAGTTGTCTGAGATGATCTCGTCTCTCACACTAAACCCCTCTCCCAGAGGGCGAGAGGTTTAGTGTGAGGGAGGTCGGACGGATGTGAGGTAATCTCGCATTCCCACTAATTTATTAAGGGCGAAGCACGGGCAAAATACCCTGCAACTCAATCAGGGCTGTGTGCCAAATGCTAAGGATCGTGAATCAAATAAAATTCCTGATCTAAATGCAAAGCACACGCCATGCAAACGCCCTTACAGGTGGATTATTGGATATTGTTTAATTTGCAATCCTTAGCTAAAACCTGAATCTGTGGCTGCGTGTTCTGTCATAAGTCTAGAGAATACCTCTACAGGTGATTAAACTACGGATGATTGAATTCACGATCGTAAGGAGATTTCCGAAAAAGATGTTGCCCCTGTCCTGTAGGGGCGAAGCATCCGGCAGACAGAGCCTTGAATCGACCAGAAGGTCATTGCCCGGATGCTAAGTGCAAAGCACACGCTCCGCGAACGCCATTCCGGTGCCCGGTATAAACTTTTCTAGAAATCTCCTAAGTCGAATCTTGCCTGGAATCTAATTGCAAAATTTTGAAGTGACGTATAAGTACCCCCCATTTTATGAAAGGAACTGAAAGCTATCGCCCCTCTCCTCTGGCCGCCCATGCTCTCAAGGTGGCTGGACTCATTATGGCTTTTGCCGTTCTCATTGACTTTGCCGCCTTGCTTTTACTCTCTGGTTTGCCAGATAATGCAACTCCGTTAGACGCTCTACGATTGCAGCTATCCATTACCGGTCAGATTGTCGATCGCGGCATCATTCCCCTCGTGGGCATTGCTCTCTTTCTCGCCGGGTTGTGGATTGACTCTGTGTCTAACCCATCCCGGGGCGGACAAAAGCTTTGGCGAGGACTAAGACTGGGCATTTTGCTTTATGGCGCGTTGTTGGGGTTGCTATTTTTGTTGATTGTGCCCTTGCATATCAACAACGCAATTCAGGTGCGGCGGGGAACCCTAGACCAGATTTCCCAGCAAGCCACAACTGCTGAAACCCAGCTCACCACCCGCCTTTTAGCCGAGGCCGATAGCCAACGAACGCAAATCAATGGTCTCGTCCAAAATGAGCCAGCCTTGAACCAAGCAGTTGTTGCCGGGCAAGTTAGCGCCGATGAAGCCAAACTCATTCGGGGCTTCAAACAAGACCCTAAATCTCTGGATAAATTTATTCAGGATAAGGTGAAACAGACCCGTACTCAATTGCAACAGCGGGTGCGCTCCGAGCGGTTGTCCACCGAGAAACGGGCGAAGCAAGATGCTCTAAAGTCACTCGTCCAAACTCCCTTGAGCAGCTTGCTCCTAGCGGTGGGCTACATCTTAGTGAGTTGGGCTGGGCTGCGGGAGGGAAATCCGGGCGATCGTAAAGCTGCTCCCCGCCCTCGCAGAGAGGAAGAAACCGTAGAGGAATAATCTCTACCAATCTCCCCGTTGCCCATACACTGTCTGCCTGCTCCAAGACTCCTGCTCCAGGAAATGAACAATGCCATGTTTTCCATTTACATCCTGACTTACAACGAAGAGATTGATATTGCCGCTTGTATTGAGTCGGCTCTGTTATCAGATGATGTGATTGTTGTTGATTCCTGTAGCAGCGATCGGACAGTGGAAATTGCTGAGGGCTATCCAGTGCAGGTTGTACAGCATCCGTTTACAAGTCATGGGCAGCAACGCACCTGGATGTTGCGATCGGTGCCAGCCAAGCACGAATGGGTCTACATTCTGGAAGCAGATGAGCGCATGACCCCAGCCCTGTTTCAGGAGTGCCTGGAGGCGATTCAAAATCCAGAATTCGTCGGGTATTACGCCGCAGAGCGCGTGATATTTCTGGGCAGTTGGATTCGTCGGAGTACCCAATATCCCCGCTACCAATTGCGCCTCCTGCGCCCTGACAAGGTGTGGTTTACTGACTATGGCCACACAGAGCGAGAAGTTTGTCATGGCCCGACCAGTTTTCTGAAGGAAACCTATCCCCACTACACCTGTGGCAAAGGCTTGAGCCGTTGGATCGAAAAGCACAATCGCTACTCCACCGATGAAGCGGTGGAAACGCTACACCAGCTAGAAAAAGGGCAGGTTAACTGGCACAATTTATTTTTCGGCAAGTCAGAAGTCGAAAGACGACACGCGCTGAAGGATTTATCGTTGCGGATACCATTTCGCCCACTGGTGCGATTCATTTATATGTATATTTTCCTGGGCGGATTTTTGGATGGTCGATCGGGCTTTGCCTGGTGTACGTTGCAAGCCTTCTACGAATACCTAATTCTGCTCAAAGCATGGGAACTTAAGCACATCGCTCTCCCAACTTTAGATGCAGAGGTGCGATCGTCCACTGAAGTTGCAGCGGCGGGGATAGGTAATGGGGACGCAAGTTTATTAAGTGCCGATCGGGGATCGTAGTTTTCTGTCAAGAAAATTTTGAGGGGTCGAAGACCCTCAAAATTTGAGTCCAACTAACCTCCCAGCTTTCAGCTACCCGTCAACTAATGATTGACAGA
>JARCMD010000198.1 GCA_030248885.1 Leptolyngbyaceae cyanobacterium MP9P1.79
AAATGGGATTGCGATCGCCAGCAAGCATCTGGGTAAAGGCTTATCTACTAAAGTTGCTGACCAAGTTGCGTTCTTTGACAAATTAAAGGCAGACGGAGCGAAATTTAAAGCGGCGTACACCTTTCCTAAAGCAAACCAAGAATTTTGGATTCGCTATTGGCTAGCCGGAAATGGCATTGACCCCGACCAAGAAGTTGAATTGTTGACGGTGCCCACGGCTCAAACGGTTGCCGATATGAAAGCAGGGGCAATGGATGCCTTCAGCACCGGCGACCCCTGGCCCACCAAAATTGTGTCTGATAAGGTTGGCTTCATCTCAACACTTACGGCGGAGATTTGGAAGAATCATCCCGAAGAATATTTGGCAATTCGCAAAGACTGGGTAGACAAGTATCCCAAAGCGACCAAAGCGATCCTGAAGGCAGTGATGGAAGCCCAACAATGGTGCGACAACTTTGACAATCGTAAGGAGCTAGCGGGGATTCTGGCTAAGCGCGAATACTTTGGTATACCGGAAAGTGTCTTGATCGATCCATTGATGGGCAAATATAACTTGGGTGAGCGATCGGTGGATGATAAGTCAATGGCGGTGCTGTATTGGAAGGATGAGAAGGGCAGTGTGTCCTATCCTTACCAGAGCCATGATTTGTGGTTCCTGACTGAAAGCGTGCGTTGGGGCTTTTTGCCGAAAGATACCTTATCCAAAGCGAAAGACTTGATCAAACAGGTGAATCGGGAAGATATTTGGCGGGAAGCCGCGAAGGAACTTGGCGTTGCGGCGGCGGATATTCCAAGCAGTACGTCTCGTGGGGTTGAAACATTCTTTGATGGCACGAAGTTTGACCCAGAAAATCCCCAAGCGTATTTAGACAGCTTGAAAATTAAGCGAGTTTAGAGATTGGTTTATCGCGTAAACTGCCCTCGCCCTAAATCCCTCTCCCAGAGGAGAGGGACTTTGAGACTAGACTAACGGTTTTTCAGGAGGGTTGAGTATAAGCTTCAACCCTTTCATACAAGCAGTATTCATTCATCACTGAATTTAAGGAGATAGCCATGACGATCGCCCGTAAACAACCCTCTGAGACTTGGCTTGACTCTCCATTTCTGGCACGGTTGAAGTTGAAAGAACGACTGAGGGATTTAATTCCACCCACGATCGCGATCATCATCTTTCTCACCCTGTGGCAACTCTTCTCGTTGCTTCCAGGAGCCGCGCTACCCGGTCCGATTCGAGTCGTGCAAGACACCTGGATGTTGATCCTTTATCCCTTTTATGACAAAGGCGGTACAGATAAGGGATTGTTCTGGCAGGTGGCTGCCAGTTTGCAACGGGTGGCGATCGGCTATACCTTTGCGGCGATCGTTGGCATCAGCGTCGGGGTTCTAGTCGGACTCAACGACACCCTATCCAAAGCTCTCGATCCAATCTTTCAACTGCTGCGAACCGTGCCGCCCCTCGCATGGGTACCGATCGCACTTGCCGCTTTACAACAAAACCAGCCTGCCGCCCTGTTCGTCATTTTCATTACGGCAGTCTGGCCCATTCTAATCAACACCTCCGTGGGTGTCCGCCAAATCCCTCAGGATTACAACAACGTGGCTCGTGTATTGCAACTATCGCAGCAAAAATATTTCTTCAAGGTACTGTTTCCCGCATCGTTGCCCTACATTTTTACCGGATTGCGAATCTCGATTGGGCTGGCATGGCTAGCCATTATTGCCGCTGAAATCGTCATGTCTGGCGTGGTTGGCATTGGCTCCTTCATCTGGAATGCTTACCAAAACGGTCAGGTGAGTGAAATTATTTTGTCCCTGTTTTACATCGGCATGGTGGGATTGATCCTCGACAAATCCTTAGCTTGGTTGCAAACAGCGATTTTGCCAGAAGAACAACGATAAGACGAAGGGCGAAGGGAGTTTTGAGTTTTGAGTTTTGAGTTTTACATTCACCCTATCTCCTGCGGAGACGCTACGCGAACGCCATTCACTCTTCGCCATTCCCTGATACCTGACCCCTGCTACCTGACTCCTGCTACCTGACCCCTATTCCCTATTCCCATGACACCCTTTGTTGCTGTTGAAAACATTGAAAAAGCGTTTCCCTTAGCCAATGGCGATCGCTATATCGCGTTGAAAGGCATTGATCTAAATATCCGCGAGGGTGAATTTGTTTCACTGATTGGTCACTCTGGCTGTGGTAAATCAACTCTGCTGAACATCATTGCGGGTTTGGATCTGCCCACCGAAGGCGTTGTGATGCTGGATGGTGAGACAGTTCGCCGACCAGGACCCGACAAAATGGTCGTGTTTCAAAATTACTCGCTGCTGCCTTGGTTAACGGTGCGAGAAAATATTGCCCTAGCGGTGGATGAAGTGCTATCTCATTTACCTGCTCCAGAGCGCCGCGAGGTGATCGAACATCACATTAATTTGGTGGGCTTGCAACATGCTGCCGATAAGCCTCCGGGTCAATTGTCAGGCGGAATGAAACAGCGAGTGGCGATCGCCCGTGCCTTGGCAATCCGTCCTAAACTATTACTGCTCGATGAACCGTTTGGCGCATTGGATGCCCTAACACGCGGCAATTTGCAAGAACGTCTGATGCAAATTTGCGATGAAAGCAAGGTGACAGCGGTAATGGTGACCCATGATGTGGATGAGGCATTGTTACTCAGCGATCGCGTCATCATGTTGACGAATGGTCCTGAGTCAAAAATTGGACAAATCATGGAGGTCGATATTCCTCGCCCCCGCAAACGACTAGAAGTGGTGAATCATCCTAGCTACTACTCAATGCGGAGTGAAATCATCTATTTCCTTAATCAACAAAAGCGGATTAAAAAACTGCGATCGCGCAA
>JARCMD010000199.1 GCA_030248885.1 Leptolyngbyaceae cyanobacterium MP9P1.79
GCCTACTAAATCTGGATGCAGGCTGGAAGCCTACTAAACCTGGATGCAGGCTGGAAGCCTACTAAACCTGGATGCAGGCTGGAAGCCTACTAAACCTGGATGCAGGCTGGAAGCCTGCGCGACGACTGCTACCTGAACAACTCACATAATGCGTCCTCTGTGAGGTTGGATCAAATGATGAACCGATCGGAGGAGGCGCTAGTGCAGCTTGGCAGAAGTTTCTAACCAGTTAGGGGGATCGTTTTGAGTTTTGAGTGCTGCTCATTTATTTCTACCAGCTTGTACTAGGCGAATGCCTTAACGGATCACTCTCAGTTTTTGACCCACAGAATTTTTCTGAATAAAGTCCTACGACGGCTCTACCAGATTCATCCGCTCCCACCAGCGATTGAGAGGATAATAAATCGCCGGGGCCCACATACTGCTGAGAATGGCTGAAGAGAGAGCCACCCGCTGATGGTACGTCCAGATTTCGAGTAAGGTACGAAATCCTTCGGCAGATGCGCCACCCCGAATCCCTTCCCAGGTAAATTGCAGTGCGGTCACCGTTTCCGCTATGACAGCCATCCCAAAGACAATGAGTGCAACAGAAATAAAAT
The DNA here is from genome assembly GCA_030248885.1 of Leptolyngbyaceae cyanobacterium MP9P1.79. Lineage (GTDB taxonomy): Bacteria > Cyanobacteriota > Cyanobacteriia > JARCMD01 > JARCMD01 > JARCMD01. Next base: position 600 of record JARCMD010000199.1, read on the forward strand.
CTTCCTGAATGTAGCGCTGCTTCTGAATTTTAGCCGTCAGCACCCCCACCACAATCAAGCTCAGAGCGTGGGTGGGGTAGGGAGATGTCATGCCATCCTGCATCAGTCCCAATACGAGACCGGCGAGGGCACCCTCTACAGCCGTCCGCTTTATACTCCACGCCACCACCCAAATTAGCAGCCAATTGGGAGCAATTCCAGCCAGTTCCATGCCAGGTAGACGGGCAGGAAGCACAAGCAAGCATAGTAGGACAGAGGCGATCGTCACGACCCAATTGAGCGCCAAGCGATTGTAGGGATGCGACTGGACTGGACTGGCGTTCATCAAGGTTGAACTCCAGTAGGCGCAGGGGCTTGGATCTCAGGAGCTACAGTTGGAGCCACATCTTTGTGCGTCGCTTTTTGGTTGGAAGACACGTTGACCCACTCCAGATGGCTAATGGGAGCAGATAGCTCAATCACAGCTTCAGGGGCGGGGCTTTTGCTGAGGTTGATGGACTCAATCCGACCGATCGGGAGTCCCGGTGGAAATAGCTGGCTAAAGGATGAAGTGGACACCGCATCTCCCGGACGGACATCGGGCACTTTGTCAAAAAATTCCATCACGACCCGATTGCCAGCTTGTCCTCGCATGTAGCCTGTGTAGCGCGATCGGCTCACCGTTACCCCCACCTGACTTGTGGGATCACTGAGCAGCAAAACCCGACTAGTATTGGGAGTTACGCTAATGACTCGTCCGACCACTCCGCCAACCCCCGTCACGATCGCCCCTATCTGAATGCCGTCATTACTTCCCCGATCGATCGTTAGCTGTTGCCACCAGTGATCAGCACTACGCCCGATCACAGCCGCCACAACCCCCTTACGATTAGCAGGCGCAACATAGCCAACTAGGTCTTGCAAGCGTTGGTTTTGACCCTCTAATTCCGTGAGGCGCTCTTGCAATTCGGCAGTACGAGCATTAATCAAGCGCTCCTCAAGAGTTGGAGTCGGTTGAAAAGGATGCACTGCCCAACGATACATTTCCAGAACAACGGCTCCTTGGGTTTGTCGAATAAACCAAGCAGCCCCCAAAGCCAGACCTACCAATACAGTCTGCAATCCGTGGCGATCCCACCAGCGACGCGGTGTAAACATAGTTGTTAGCCCTCAGCGATTAGCGGCTGACTGCCAGCTTCAGGCTTGCCATTTTTGTCATCATCCATTGCATAACCCACACCTCTCCTCACTCTCACACATTCAAACTCGACTCTGAAACTAAACCCCGATCGGCACCCCTACATACGATTCCGCGAACGACCGCTGAACACCCGCTCTAGCTGCTTGAAGTTCTCCAACACTCTGCCGGTACCGAGGACCACGCAGCTTAGAGGATCAGCAGCAACGTGAGTCACAATGCCTGTCTCATGGCTAATTAGCGTGTCTAGACCCTTCAGCAAGGCTCCGCCACCCGCCAACATAATACCGCGATCGATAATGTCTGCGGCGAGTTCCGGTGGAGTGCGCTCCAAGGTGCGTTTCACGGCTTCAATAATGACCGAAAGCGGCTCCGACATACTTTCCCGGATTTCGGGGCCCTTAATTGTCACGGTGCGTGGCAACCCAGATAACAGGTGCAATCCTCGCACTTCAAAAGTGCCTTCATCAATTTCAGGGGTGGGGTAGGCAGAGCCAATTTGAATTTTGATCTCTTCTGAAGTGCGCTCTCCAATCACGAGGTTGTGGACTTTTTTCATGTACTGGGTGATGGCTTCACTCAGTTCGTCGCCTGCAACCCTCACAGATTCGCTCAGCACAGTTCCCTGCAAACTCAGCACTGCAACTTCAGTTGTGCCGCCGCCAATGTCAATAATCATGTTACCCGTCGGTTCCGCCACGGGGAGTCCAGCACCGATCGCTGCTGCCACAGGCTCATCAATCAGATAAACTTCTCGCGCTCCTGCTTGGGAGGCTGCTTCCATGACAGCCCGTCGTTCCACGCCCGTCACACCACTGGGAATGCCAATCACGATGCGGGGAGAAACCAACGCTCTACCTTCATGCACTCGGCGAATAAAATGCTTCAGCATCAGTTCAGCCGTATCGAAGTCAGCAATGACCCCATCCCGTAGAGGACGCAGTGCCACAACGTTACCGGGAGTTCGTCCCAACATTTTTTTGGCATCTTCCCCAACGGCTAGGGGAATTTTCTCATCCATATCCATCGCCACGACGGAAGGTTCTTGCAGGACGATACCTTTACCAGAAACATAGACTAGTGTGTTGGCAGTACCGAGGTCGATACCCATATCCCGCGATAACGAAAAGCGACTGAAAAAACCCACTGGCTTTACGCCCCCAAATGTGAAGTTTGCAATTGTAGATTGATCGAAACGGTGACTTGATGAGATGGTTGCTTGACACACCGTAACGAGGTGGATTCTATTACGTTTTCTATCCTGAGTCTAGTCAACGATATAATTTCCAATAAATAGTTGAATGAACAGGAATTAATTAGAGGTCTTTCTCACCGAGGCGAAAGCTCTTAGTTTCACCTGGATTCACGGACATCTCGTTCACAAAATTATTCATGATTAAAGTTCCAAATCCTTGGAGATGGAATCAGGATATTTTTAAGTGAGGCTAGCCCTTAAAGACTATTTTCTAAAGTTCCTTTTAAAGGCCGTTAAATATCTTCGTTAGCTTAGCAGTCCATATTCCATGCTTTTCAGTTTTGTCGATGCCGTTCCAATTTAAGATTTAAGGATAGCTTTACTCCCTTATCGTCTCACTATAGTTGTTTCAGTTGCTTTAAGCCTGATTGATTAAACTGGAAGTCGATCGGAATCTGGCTGGTTGCGCTGAATTTGGCCTAGAATTTGGCGTAAATTAATGGGATATAGAGTGAATGGGTATGGATTTGCGGCGATCGTCAGATCCCCCAATACATGTGTCAAATACATGCTTCAATTAGTTACCCTAGAGTAAAGAGTACATATATACTGAAAAACTATGAGTCTTAATGTTGTCACCCTGGTAGGGCGTGTGGGCGGTGAACCTGATGTCAAGTATTTTGAGTCGGGGAGCGTGGTGTGCAATCTCACCTTGGCGGTAAATCGCCGCTCTCGTAATAATGACCAACCCGATTGGTTCAATTTAGAAATTTGGGGCAAAACCGCAGAGGTGGCGGCCAATTATGTCCGTAAGGGCAGCTTGATTGGGGTCAGCGGTTCCTTGAAATTTGAATCGTGGCAAGACAAAGGTACTGGGATGAGTCGCTCTAAGCCAGTGATTCGGGTGGATCGGCTGGATTTGCTGGGATCTAAGCGAGATGAAGTAAATGAAGGGTCTCCTAGCTATGGCGATAATGAGGGCGAGTTTTAGGTCGATTACTCAGGCAGTCCATCCATTGAGCTAGAGCTTAGGGATTTATTAACCCACAATCGATCGGGGCACAGTAGTGCTGTGCCCCGATCGATTGTGGGTTTTATGCCCCCTTTTGGCTTGAACCTTCCTGAAGCATCGCAGGTCTAACATGCAGAATACAGTTCAGTATTAAGGGACTATTATGCATTCCGATCAAACTTTCACCCGTACACAACGCCAGGGATCAACTCTGGCTCGTAATTTCCTAATCTGTGCCACTACGCTAACCCTCGGGGTGATGGTGCTACCAAGCCTCGTTACAGCAGCACCTGTCCCAGCTTCGTCGATCGCTCAAGTGCCAACGAGTGCGCCTACCTCCGCTCCTAGGGAGAATCGCTTGAACTTGACGGATACCCACAAGCAGCAGATCAAAGCCATCCGTCAAAGTGAACGGAGCCAAATTGCTGGTATCTTGAATCCACAGCAACGGACTCAGTACGAGCAGGCTTTGCAAGCTAACCAAAAGAAACGGGGGCTGTTACGATCGTTGAACTTGACGGATACCCAAAAAGAACAGATGCGTACCATCAAGCAAGCCTCTAAACAACAAATCCAATCCCTGCTCACTCCAGAGCAATTGCAATTGATGCAGCAACGCAAGCCTCGTCCCCAAGCTCAATAGTTTTGTAGACAAAACCTGAAAAAACAAGGGGCTGAAGCCCCTTGTTTTTTATGACAACATCTCAGAGGAGTATTTTATGTTTCGTATATCCAGGTTGGATTGTAGAAATAATCCTCTTGCAATCGCACTCAGGACAATCGCACTCAGGGCAATCGCACTCAGGGCAACCGCACTTAGGGCAATCGCACTCAGGGCAATCGTGTTTAGGTCAATCTTGTCTAGAGCAATCTCGTTGCGACAACTTCAGCTTGGGTTGCTCTTCGTGCTTACCTTTGGAGCCGCAGTGGTGTTGACGATCGCCCCACCTCTCACCGCCCAATCTGCCAGCATTACCCAGGCGAAGGTGAGCGAAATTCTAGATGGCAGCCAGGTGTTTATTCAAAACCAGTTAGTGGCGGTGAACTCTGTGGCCAATCAAGGGCAGCAGGTGCGGACTGGTCAAGCACGGGCAGAACTCACCTTCAACACGGGGGCAGTTGGGCGGATGAATCCCAACTCTGTGATGAGTATTGGCAGTCAATGCACGCAGCTTCAAAAGGGGAGCTTGTTGATCAATGGAGCCGTGAATGGCTGCACATCTTCCTTAGTGGCAGGAGTCCGAGGCACAACCTATGTGTTGGATGTCACTGATGCGGGGGAAGAACAGGTCAGTGTTCTAGAAGGCGAGGTTTCTGTAACCCCCCGATTGGCAACGCCAGGCAATCCATCTGTTCCCAAACCGACCTTTTTAAAAGCGGGGCAACGAGTTGGTATCGGACGCGATCGACGGTTGAGCATCGCCCAACAAATTCCCCGTGAGGAGTTCGATCGGCTGCTGAGCGGGCCCTTGTTTAACCGTTATCAGCGGCAATTACCGGGCAGGGATAAAATTCAGCGTAGCTACGGCAGACTATTTCCGGGTCGGACATTTCCCCTCAAACCCAGCAATTTACGCAACAATCGTCCGTCACCTCGTAAGAGAGCGCTCTGACCTGGACGCGAACTAGTTAGACGCTAGATTAATGGCTCAAATCAACTACTGGAGGTCACCGATCGGGGGCGATTTCGTCTAGCTTCGATCGCACCACCTGGATATCTTGCCACATCAGCCATTTGGGGCTGTTGGGTTCACGGGAGGAATTGTGGAGCAGGTAAGCAGGGTGCAGAATCGGCATACAGAGCCGCCCTTCCCATTCCAGCCACTGGCCCCGGATTTTGGTGATTTGCACTTTTTTGCTGCCCATCACTCCCTCCACAGCAGTTCTTCCAGCAAGTAGAATAATCTTGGGGTCTACCATCCGCACTTGTTCCGGCAGGTAAGGCTTGCAGGCTTTCACTTCATTAGGCTCAGGGTCACGATTTTTAGGTGGACGGCATTTTACGACATTGCAAATGAAGACATCTTCAGCCGTTAAGTTTACAGACTCCAAAATTTTATCTAGGAGTTGCCCCGCTTTGCCCACAAATGGCAACCCTGTTTCATCTTCATTTTGTCCTGGCCCTTCTCCCACAATCATGATGGGGGCATGGGGGTTGCCCCGGCTGACAACAGCGTGGGTGCGCGTCTTACCCAATTCACACCGAAAGCACTGGTTACAATGGACTGACATGGCTTCCATCGATGGGTAGGTGCCGGGGGGAATGGGTATCGTAGCACTGGTGGGAATGAGCGCCGGATCGAAGATGGCAGGTTCAGGCTCTGCAAGGCTGAAGAGACTGATTTGGTCGGGGCTATCCATGATTTTTAGACGGTGGGGAAGATGAATTAGGAAGATACGGCTTGTTGCTTTGTATCCTCTTGGCAAGTTAAAAATGCAGCTAGAACGATCCCCGAAGCAGGGTTAAAACATTTCCTACTGATTCTTTTCTTACTGATTCTAAAGGGGAAGTAACTACTCAGCCTACCCTCACCCTAAATCCCTCTCCCTAGGGAGAGGGACTTCAATCCGGCTCCCCTTCTCCCA